>CAZRMH010000736.1:0-1518 GCA_964600935.1 uncultured Candidatus Obscuribacterales bacterium | reverse complement strand
TTGTTCCAGGCAACATGTACGGCGAATACGACAACTTCCGCGTGGCCGAATCGCAGGCCAGGTTAGGTGACGATTATCTTATTAAACCGGCTCCACCTGAGCTTCTAATAGCAACAATCGCCGGGCGTCTGGAGCGCTATAAAGTTCTTGCCGACCAGATAGGCAAGGATGCTCTGACCGGCACGCTCAATCATGCCGAATTCATGAATGCGGCAAACGAAATGCGAAACAAAAGCGGCACTAAAGCCTGTGCAATTGTTGTGGACATCAACAAGCTTGCACTTATAAATCATGAGCATGGTTATGCCACAGGCGAGAAAGTTATAGTCGCCCTGGCCGATTTATTGAAAAGCGTGATGCGAAGTCTGGGAACTCTGGGCAGAATTGCAGGTGATGAATTCGGCATCCTGACCGACAATCTGAGCGACAAAGAAGTACTAGATCTGGCAGGATATTTGTGCGCCGAGTTCAGCAAGAAACAGTTCAATTCTCAGTCGGGTACATTTAATGCCGCTATCACCTGCGGTATCTCGCGAAACAAAGAAAAGGTTTCGCTTGAAGAATGGATCAAGTCGGCCAACGACGCTTTGCGCACCGCCAAAGAATACGGTACGGGCAGCATCGGCATCGACTGAATTCCTAAATGGACACTTAAAAAAGCGGATTATATGTTCTCCCATATATTTTGAGCCTTCTTTTTATGTGTCCTCCCATATATTTGCATTATCCAGAGCAAAAGCATCCTTGCTGCTAAGAAGGAGAAATACAGAAGCAATCAGAAGTTTATTTCTTCACTTCATTCTTTTCTTTAGAATCGCTGGATTCTTTCACTGAGGAGTTTTTCTCAAGATTTAGTTTAGGACTATCTTTTTTCGGCTTCTCTTTTACCTTGGTGGGTGTCACTTTCGTTTGAAGACCGGGAGAATCGTGAAAATCACCCACTTCTTTGCACTTATATTTGCCTTTGAATATTTTTTGCACTTCCTTGCATCCATGAGACTCTTCTGTCTCGTCTTTGGCAAGTGCGACCTGAGTGTTAAGAGTGAAGGCTAAAACAACAGACAAAGCTTTGAACTTGGCTGGAGAAGTGTTCATTAAAATAACCCCTGATTAGTAACTAAACTCCAGGCTGCCAGATTAATTCAAGATGCGCAAGTTGCTTGAATAACAAAATTGCGCCGGATTACGGTAATAAAGACTTTTCGGCTGTGTTAAACTTTTGCCCCCGAATCCATAAAGAGGACACATTCTATGTCGATAACCGAAAAAGAGCATGAAGAGTTTTGCAAAGCCAAACCCACCAAAGAGCATGAATGGCTCAAAAAATTGGTAGGCGAGTGGTCTTTTGAAGGTGAAGCCGACATGGGTCCTGATAAGCCCAAAATGAAATCAGAAGGCGCAGAAACTGTCCGCGCTTTAGGAGAGCTCTGGATGGTGGCTGAGGGCTGGATGAAAGGTGCCGACGGGCACGAGCATAAAACAATGATGACAGTCGGCTATGACCCCAAAACAAACCGC
>CAZRMH010000735.1:0-1589 GCA_964600935.1 uncultured Candidatus Obscuribacterales bacterium | reverse complement strand
TTGGGAGTGTCCAAAACGTCGTTGAATTCTGTGAGACCGGGCCCTGGTGAGGATCATCTTACCAAGGTTTTGTCTTGCAGAATTCTCGACGCTTTTGGACATTTTCCTGCCTTTTTTGACCTTTAATCGCCCAGGTCTCTGCGATTTTGAAAATCACGTGTACAGTTTTTTGGTCTTTTTTACACTTCGCACGTGTTTCGCCGAACAACGCTCTGTATGAACGCTGCGGCAATTTACATGTAATTTTTCTAGGCTATTTTTTAATCGTTGATCTAGTTTTTGAGTTTCTTTTTCAAGTCAGCTATCTGCCTGTGTCCATCAAGGGCTCGAAAGTGTCTTTCTGTTTCTACAAGACTGCGAATGAGCCACAAGTCTCGTTGTTCGTCGTTTTTGAAACGTCCTACTCGACCCATGTATCGTCGCACCGATGAAAACGCTGACTCCACAATATTTGTGGTTCGCAGTGACTTCCGTAGTAGACCAACAATGCCTAAGCGATTCACCGTAACTGTTTCGAACATGCCCTCTGTTAGCGAGTCAGCGGCCTTCTGATTTACTAGAGTCAATTCGCCTCGGATTTTGTTGAGATGATTCAAAGCCGCTCTCTCAGTCTTTTGAGCGTAGGCCGCTTGCATCTTCTGACGGAAACCCATTCTCAACTTAAATGGAAGATACGCCTGAACATCCCGAATTTTGTGTTCCTGGCAGCGTTGAATGTGCGTATCCTGTCCGAAGGCCGCGCGTATCGCCCCAGCCAGGGCCTTGGAACCATCGATGACGAACAAGTATTTGTCTTCGGGATCTAAACCCCGATCTATCATGTCTCGAATCAAATCTCGGCACAGGATCTGGTTCTCTGTTGTTCCCAAGCGAACGCCAATCACGTGTTTCGTGCCGTTATTGTCGATTGCAATACACGCCAAAGCCTGACGTTTACCCACGTTTACTCCATCAATGAGGATTACCGTTGGCTTGATCCAATCAAGTCTTTTCTTTAGAAACTGATCCACTGTCGGCTTCGTCGCGGCAATCGTTTTCTGGCTTACTGAGCTCTTCTTCACTCCTTTTACTTTAAGGTTTTTGCATATCAATTTAGCATATGCTCGCGCCGAGACTCCGTTCAAAACGGCTGCAGTAAGCGGACCATCAATGAGGTCGGCACGATTCATCGCTTTGTATGTTTCCAGATGAACCTCTCCTCCCTTCGCCTGGAACCCTCTTGCGAGGCGGAGCCGTGGTCTCATGACTTCGATTTTCCCACCGTCAGTTATTGCAGTGCCTTTCTCGTAGCCCCAGCGGAACGCCTTCCTGCCTTGGTTACGTTCAAATGGCAGCCCAACAAGTTTGTTCACTTCTGACTGCAACAACGACTCGAGCAACACCCTTTTAAAGTCTTCCATGAACAGATCTACTCCATGCTGAACAGCGTGCGGAGTCAGTCCCAGTGCTGTTATCAATGCTTGCTGCTGGTTTCGACGGGTTTTGGTATGCGATGATTTAGTCATGATGGCCCTCCTTGGGGCGGTAAAACTTTGCAATTTCACTTTTCCCAGGGATGGGTCATCTTCAATTTCAACGACCGATTGGAC
>CAZRMH010000734.1:0-1590 GCA_964600935.1 uncultured Candidatus Obscuribacterales bacterium | reverse complement strand
ATCCAGATTGGCATGCTTGATCATCATTGAGCCTGAAGATATATTCTTGATTGCCTACTCCAATGGTGTTGTCGTCAGACAGCAAGGCAGTGAGATCAGCGCACAAGGACGGATGGCGACTGGCGTTCGGTTGCAACAATTGGGTCTGGACGACGAAGTCGTCTCGGTCAGCCCGATTGTTGATCCAACGGATGCAGATCTCGACGGCGCCGATGAGGATGGGGAAGGTGGCGCTAGTTCCGCAGACGCAGAACCGGATGCTCCAGCCGACAAGTAAGCAAAAATAGGCACAAAAAAACCACGGTGTTCACTTAAACACCGTGGTTTTTGAATTCTAATGACGAATTGAATTTAGTTGGTCTTCATAGCGCAGACCATTTTGCTTGCATTTTGAAACACACCAGTTTATCGACATCTGTTTTGCAAGAGCGACATTGTCAGGAGATTTCGGCAAGTTGTTGAAGACCTTGAAAAGCAGCCGTTCCAATTCGTGCTGATGATCTTTCAGATCTGGTGGCAGTCTCAAAACCCAACTGCCGCAGTCAGATACGCTCACTATTTCCGGCGGCGTATCTTCCGCCTCCCGCACATGAAGCGCGGCTGGATATCTGGTCAAAAGTTGCATAGGTTACCTCAATATTTAGAAGAGTCGGAGAGAAAGATTTGACTCTAATTGGCTCATCGGATGTGAATCCACGTCATCGATATATAACTTGGTTATACACTCGCTCACTTATAATAACGTTACACATTCTCCGCTACAAGGGGTTGAGACCACGATCTCGTTAATAAAGAGGGCTATCAGGGGGAAGATTCCCATGACATACCAACCTGAAGCACCATAATCACCTCGGGATTTCCTTACTAGTAGCGGCTTTCCGGTAGATGAGTAGGCGTTAAGGGCATTAGTTATATACACGGAAGCCGCCCTAAGCCATATCTTTCCAACACTTTTGTCCGAACAACGGTCCGAGTTGTTCGAACGAGGAGATTGCATGTCCCAACCGAAAAAGGAGACCCGACCAACCGCAGACCACTTACCGAGAAAAGACAACGTCGCTAAGCTAGATGCCAACAGCGATATAGTCCACGTGAGAAAAGTGGTGGCAGGCAACCCCAACACACCAATCAGCGTACTTTCCAGACTTGCTGAAGATGATTGCGAAGCAATCAGACGCAGTGTCGCCGAAAATCCGAGAACGCCTCCTGAGATGCTCAAACGCTTGTCATCAGATCCTGGTATCGAAGTCCGGCTAGCAGTGGCAGAAAACCCAAACACCCAATCAGAGGTTCTCTCCGTCTTGGCTGAGGATCACGCGGTCGACGTGCGATTCGGACTAGCAGAAATTCCGCATATGCCCGAAGAAGTTCTATTGAAACTGGCGCAAGACGAGAATCCTTACATCCGCTGCCGCGCACTAAAAACAGTACAAATGCTCGCACCTGATGCTCAGTCAAGGCTTGCGTTTCAACTCCAAAACTCGATATAGAAGTCCATGTCGAGTTCTCAGGCTCATCCAAACACTAAACCGATATCGGTTTAGATTCGCCGTATTCGAAATCTGAACCGATATCGGTTGAGATTTTTAC
>CAZRMH010000733.1:0-1608 GCA_964600935.1 uncultured Candidatus Obscuribacterales bacterium | reverse complement strand
CGCTGGTCTGCTTTCTGATCAATCCGTCGGCGGTCTGACTGCTATGGAGCATCACGGAAGTTGCGGTTCTTTGCATGCGGCCGAGGCTATTCTCAGAGCTTATATGAGTGAACGACATAGCGATCCGAAAGCCGAGATGCTTTCGAACGAGGCAATCAAACAGTTAAAAACGGATGTGGACGCCTGGCAGACCTCGACCAACGCCGGCAATTGTGATTTGATTGAGACTAAACCTTGTCGAGATGTCACTCCTGTAGTGCTCGACCTGTTGCTGCAGCATGTCAACCGCCACTGATTTGCACTTGCCGATTCGTCAGATTTGGACTTATACAGCTAACCCATATCAACGTTAGAGAGACTGAAGGAGAATGTGCTACCTTTGCCGACTTCACTCTCGCACCAAATTTTGCCACCATGCGATTCTATGATTTTGCTGCAGAGGTAGAGACCCAGACCTGTACTGGCATAGTATCTACCGCCTGAAGAGGCCTGCCAAAATCTTTCAAAAAGTTTAGGCTTATCCTTTTCCGAAATTCCTTTGCCTGTATCAGTCACGGAGACCGTGGTGGACTCAGCGTTTTGCTTGACCTTAACCTGAATTGATCCACCCGAGGGCGAATACTTTAGTGAGTTATCGATCAGATTTTGCACTACCCGCCTGATTTCATCGAGATCGCACGACACGGGGATAGTGTCTGCATCAGCCGAGAAGGTAAGCTGCATGTGTTTCTGTTGAGCGAGCGCCGATAATTCCGTTACTGTTTTTTCGATAGCCGCGACAATATCAACTGGTATCATATTCAGTTGCTTGACTCCACTGTCGTACTTGTAGACGTCCAGTAGAGTGATCACCATTTGATACATCGCCGAATTGCTTTGCAGAATGGTTTCAAAAATAATTCTTTGAGACTCGTGGACCGGACCATAATCCCCATCCATCAGTAAGTTCAACGCACGATTTGCGGCCAAAATTGGTGTTTTTAGATCGTGAGACAAAGTGGCAACGAAGTCGTCTCGTTGTTGTTGCAGGCGAACACTATCGTTGACCAGAGTAAATGTTGCGACAAGACCTGTGACGGTTGTTTCGCGCTCTCTTACTGGCCAAACGGACCAGTCATAATACGAGTCTTGTTCTGTGTTGATGAATGTTAAACGCTCTGCGGATGCGCGTTTTGACGTTCCCCTGTCAATGGCCTCTTTGAAATCGGTCTCGGGTAAATTTGTGCACAGGTCGAAGATTGAAACACCGATAATCTCTTCTGGCGAATCCTTTCCTACGAACGACAAGAACTCATTATTTACTTCCAGGCAATTGAAATCGTTCGAGAGGCGCACGATACCAATCGGAGCGTTCTCCACGATACTCTTAGTTACCGAACGTTCTGTCTCCAGTCTCGAGATGACATCTTTGTGCTCTCTAATCGCCTGAATTTTGGCTGCGTTGTATGTGTCGATTGCCAGACCCATATCGAAGAAGATAACTCTGGTCAAGGAGTCGAGAAGACTTCCCTCTATTTGCGAATCGGCACCATACTCGTCTTTGATTAGTTTTCTAAGAAAGGTTAATGCCCTGGAATAAGCCCCTAGATACCAGCGGGTATCTAGCCC
>CAZRMH010000732.1:0-1620 GCA_964600935.1 uncultured Candidatus Obscuribacterales bacterium | reverse complement strand
GACGTCCTCGACCAGCGACGCGACGCCGATCACCGCGCCGCTCGCGTCGACGAGCGGCGTGTTGTACCACTCGCACTCGACCAGCCGACCGTCCTTGGCGACGTTGACGTTGGTGCTGCGCCGTCCGCCGCGGTTCGCGAACAGCTCGCGCCACACGCCCTCGACGTGCGCGTGCTGCTCGCGCGGGACGATCAGCTTCCACGGACGTCCGAGCGCTTCGGCCTCGGTCCAACCGAAGATCGACTCCGCCGCCGGATTCCAGGCGACGACCTCGCCGGCCGGGTTCCACTCGATCGCGCCGAGCGGCGTCTGCTGGACGTGCAGGCGCTGGCGCTGCTCGGCGAAGCGGCGTTCCTCCGCGAGCCCGCGTTTCTCGGTGATGTCCTGGTAGATCGCGATGAAGTGATCGGGCGTTCCATCGCGCTTGCGCTTGACCGCGACGGTGACCAGCATCCAGACGTCGTGCCCCTGCGCGTGGCGGAAGCGCGCCTCCGCCTCGAGGATCGGAATCGAGCCGGCCATCAGGCTCTGGCCGAGCTCGACCAGGTGCGGCAGGTCGTCTGGATGCGCGAAGTCGCGCGAATCGCGGCCGATCAGCGCCTCGCGCTCGTAGCCGAGCAGCAGCGCGAGGTGGCGGTTGACCAGCGTCCAACGCGCGTCCGGCGAGACGTGCGCGATCCCGACCCCGGCCTGATCGATCGTCTCGAGCAGATCGGCATGGCTCGGTTGCGGCTGCACGCGAGCGGAGCCTACGTCGTCGTCGCGGTCCCTCCAAGCGCAGCGCCCGGCCGCGTCGCACCGGTACACTCCGCGCCATGAAGTTGTTCGGCGACAAGCGACTGACCGACTACGCCTCCTGCGCCGGTTGAGCCGGCAAGATGCCCCAAGGGCGTCTCGCGCACGTGCTGCGCGGTTTGGAAGGCAAGGTCGACGAGCGGTTGCTCGTGGGACCCCAGAGCTTCGACGACGCTGCCGTCTTCGTGCTGGGGCAGGGAGAAGGACTGCCCGCGGGGCAACGGGTCGCGCTGGTGCAGACCGTCGACTTCTTTCCGCCGGTCGTCGACGACCCGTTCTTCTACGGCGCGATCGCCGCGGCGAACTCGCTCTCCGACGTCTACGCGATGGGCGGGCGGCCGCTGACCGCGTTGACGATCGCCTCGATGCCCAAGGAGTTCCCGCCCGGCTGGATCGGCGAGATCTTCCGCGGCGGATTCGAGAAGGTCGCGGAGTCCGGGGCGCTCGTCGCCGGCGGTCACACGGTCGAGGCCGACGTGCAGTTCGGCTTCGCGGTCACGGGCGTCGTCGACGTCGAGCGCGTCACCGCGAACTCGAGCGCGCGTGCCGGCGATCAGGTCTACCTGACCAAGCCGCTCGGCATGGGCGCGATGACCACCGCCGCGAAGCTGAAGAAGATCGATTGGAGCACGCTCGAGCCCGCCGCGCGCCAGATGGCGACGCTCAACGACCGCGCGTGCGCCGCGATGCTCGCCGCCGGCGCGCGCGCGTGCACCGACGTGACCGGGTTCGGCCTGGTCGGCCATGGACGCAACGTCGCGAAGGCGAGCGGGATCACGCTGCGCATCGAGTCGAGCTCGGCGCCGCTCTTCCCCGGAGCGCTCG
>CAZRMH010000731.1:0-1634 GCA_964600935.1 uncultured Candidatus Obscuribacterales bacterium | reverse complement strand
CGTGCAGCGCGAACAGGTCAGCAAAGCCGGCTTAGCCGGTGCACTTTCGCCACGTTCTTCCCGCTCTAGAACCAAACGACTCCGACCGCAACGCCGACAAAAACGAGCGCTCTGGCGATTCTCAGCTTCGCATACAGGACATATAAAAATTTCGTCGTCGCTCATCGACTGTCGCTCTAACCTGGTTCAACAGGCAAAATTATTCTTAGTCAAATTGTAGTGAATAATGAAACTCAAAGTTCAAAGCGCTATCTTAATTCATCTCACAAATTCTCGGAGACTCGAAGTGACATTTTTCAATCTCGATTTGTCGCAGAAGCGCAGGATTTCAGCAAGCTTTGCGAAGCGCTTTAGAACCCACATGGTCGCTTTTGGCACAATTCTGCTTGTCAGCCTGTGCCTGATTGACGCTTTTGCAGTTCAAAAGGCGGACGCGCAATCACCAAACGAAACCTTTCTCGTTAAACCGTTCATTCAACTCGGCAATCAATCGCGACTTCAAAAGTCAGAATCAATGGAAATAATCTGGCTGTCTATCGAGAAAGACGCAGACACGGCAAAACACTGGCAGGTGGAATGCGCCCCCAAAAACAACTCTAATTGGGAGAATGGAAAAATTGAAGAAGCCCAGCAAATAGGTTTCATTTCGGGACAGCCGATTATTCGATTTACCGCGAAAGTTGCAAATCTGAGCCCTGGAAAAACCTTCTCATACAGGCTCTCAAGAGATGGGGTCAATGTTTTCCAGTCGCAAGCAACGGCACGAAAATCGGAGAAACAGCCTTTTCGGTTTGCCATCGTGGGCGATATCGGTTCCGGCTCCAGTGGACAGCGAAGAGTTGCGCATCAGATCGCTTTGAAGAAACCCGACCTTTTCGTAATTCCTGGAGACATCGTCTATGACAGGGGTCTCGTGTCCGAATACTTGTACCGGTTCTTTCCAATTATGAATTCCGACACAAGTTCTCCAACAAGCGGAGCACCACTTTTGCGCTCGGTAGTGACAATGCCCGTGATTGGCAACCACGACATCGCGCTCGCGAACCCTGCTCAGGGAGTCAATCTTTCTAGATTTCAAGACGCGCTAGGATATTTTTTGTTATGGTCTTCGCCATTAAACGGCCCGACCAGGATGATAAACGCGAAGAACACAATCCGCCTGAGTGGAAGTGCTGCAAATCAAATCAGCTTCGTCAAAGCAGCCGGCAAGCGCTTTCCGGTAATGGCAAATTATTCGTTTGACTATGGTAACTCGCACTGGATTGTCCTCGATGGCAACTCTTACATGGACTGGACCGACGAGAAGACTCGCAAGTGGGTTGATGAAGATCTGGCAAAGGCGAAAAATGCCACGTGGAAGTTCGCCACCTTCCATCAGCCTGGATTCAGCGTCGACGAGTCTCATGCAGACGAACAACGCATGCGCTTGCTTTCAGATATTTTTGAAAAACATAACGTCGATATAGTTTTCGCTGGACATGCGCACTGCTATCAACGGACCATACCGTTGCGTTTCAAGCCTGATCTAAAGAAGCTTGCACCGGGACCATATCAAGACGCAGTGGCCGGTTCATTCACATTCGATAAAAAATTTGACGGCAAAACAGACACGACGCCAGACGGCATTATCTACA
>CAZRMH010000730.1:0-1641 GCA_964600935.1 uncultured Candidatus Obscuribacterales bacterium | reverse complement strand
CATGCCGATCTTCCCTCCGCGGTGTGCTTGCTCGACAGGGTCGATCACGGCTTCGACGGTGACGCCGTCTAAGTTATTCGTGACTGATTCGATCACACGCTGCAGATGCGCTTCGTCCTTGAGCTGAACGCTTAGTTCTCGAATTAGGAAATCCGGCCCTTGTTCAGCGATTGAAACATCGCCGATATTGGCTTCGAGTTCGCCCAGTCGTGTAGCGATTTTGCCCAGATATCCTGGTTTATCCAGTACTCTCAAGCGAAGTATTCGAAGGATTTTTTGTTCTCGTTTAACCACGGTTACCATTACTCGTTTCCTAAATCTAAATGTTCACAATTGTCGTTAACAGGCGAAGGCGAATCTACTGATTGCCGGATTCGACTATTAGAGACAATAGACGTGCTCTTGACCACTCGGTCAACCGATAGTTTAACTGTCTCAGGTCTATTTGTTCACAACCTGGACGTGGATCTTAGCGAAAGTATGTGATTACCGATCAGTTGGCAGTGGTCTCGTTCTTATATCGAGATCCTCTATAATTGGGTAAGCGCGCGGTTTCTTATGAGTTTCAGAAAAGAAGACGAATGTCCGGATTGTGGCGAACCGTTACGGATATCGAAAATTAGTAGAATTTTGGGATTGCCAATAGTCGGTGCGAGCTTTGTGAAATGCGCATTCTGGCGGCCATGTCCTCGTTCGTCTTTGCGTTCTGTCTTGTCCAGTTTTAGTCGCTGCTGGCATTTATTTGATCATGAGATGTTCGCGGAAGCCTGATCGCGACTATTGAAAGTTTTACCTATAATTGAGATTTGTGGTTTTTCAGACCGCCCTATTTTCGGAGATCTCTCATATGCTTCGGCTGAGCACACTTTTGTGTTTTCTATGTATTTCTCTGTTTTTGTTTTCTTTACCTGCCTGGGCTCAGCGAAAAGCAGAACATGTTTTCATAATCAGTTTTGACGGCGGAAAACCTTCAGTGATGAAGGAGAGTAAGATGCCGGAGCTGATGTCGCTAGTTAAAGAAGGTGCTGTCACCTGGGAAGCTCAGACAATTTTCCCAAGTCTAACTTTAGGTTCTCATACCTCGATGTTGACCGGAGTTGGACAACAAAAACATAATGTGACCTGGAATGAGTGGGAGCCGAAGCGCGGTATTATTTCGAGTCCCACAATTTTCAATCTGGCAAAGTCGCATAAACTGACTACGGCAATGTTTGTGGGAAAGCCCAAGTTCATTCATTTGTATCAAGAGAAAAGCCTGAATCTCTTTTCCTTGCCATCGTACTCGGCGATTGATGCGGCGAGGGCTGCGGCTTTTTATATCAAGGCACGCAAGCCGAACTTGTGTTTTATTCACTTCGCTGATTCGGACACTGCCGGTCACATGTATGGTTGGGGTTCCGAGCAGCAAAAGCAAGCATTTGCTGATGAGGACGATTCGTTGAAGATCGTCATGGCTGCTATCAGAGAGGCCGGTATTCAAAAGGACAGCGTCGTTATATTGAGCGCTGATCATGGCGGGCATGATAAAACTCACGGGACAAACAAACCCGAGGATATGACTATTCCATGGATTGCCTGGGGCTGCGATGTAAAACCCGACTGGAAAATTACTCGCCCTGTCACTACATATGATACCGCTGC
>CAZRMH010000729.1:0-1642 GCA_964600935.1 uncultured Candidatus Obscuribacterales bacterium | reverse complement strand
GCATTTCAACATCTCAACGTATGCGTCTTCTAATGACCATCCGCATCTGAGGATGCGAAACATCGCGATTAAGACTCCGGTCCGATCGGCACCGTGAAAACAATGTACGAAGACTGGATAGTTTTTCTCGTCGTCTATGATTTCGAGAAATTGCTCGACATCTCGCTTTGACGGGAGCGTCCAATAGTTCAGAGGTAAGTTGTAAAAGTTCATTCCGAGATTCGTGACGATCTCGCGTTCGCGTGCGACATGCCACTTGCGCCACCGCAACGCAATGACAGTCTTTATCTTCTGTTGTTTGAGCTGAGCGAATCCCTCTACTCCTGGCTGCGCGCCGCGAAACAACCAGTCGGTGACCTGGTGGAAATTGGCAATCGAATCTTGTTTTGGAACTTCCGGAATGTTCTTAACTCCTATTTCCTGGCCGTTGCGACAGAGCCCAGAAAAGATCATACCAGTTGTCGTTTAAATCGATTGGCGCTAAGCGTCAATATGATCAGGGCTGAAACAGCCAGCAGAGACAGTTGTTGCCAGAGCATGTCGAAGGTTGCGCCTTTTAGTAGTATTCCGCGGGCGATGAGCGCATAGTAGCGAAGCGGATCGAAGATCGAAACTACCTGGAAAAAGGCAGGCATCGTATCCAGTGGCACGACGGTGCCGGACAAGAGAATCAGTGGAATGTTTATGAAGAACGATGCGAGTTGAGCCTGACGTTGGCTGCGACAGACGGAGCCAAGCAGCATCCCGAAACCAATTCCGACGAATGCGTAAAGTCCTGAAGCAAAGAGTAATAATAGGAAGCTGCCTCGACAAGGCATGCCGAAGATCATTTGCGAAGCTGTCACTGCAACGATGACGTCGATCATGAGAAATGTTGCTAATGGAATAATTTTTGCAAGCAATATTTCCGATGAAGATGCCGGTGTCATCAGCAGTTGCTCCATGGTTCCGCTTTCGCGTTCTCGAAGCACGGTGGCGGATGCAACCAGTGTTCCGGTCAGTGTCAAACACGCACCGAGTACTCCGGGCACGAAAAACCAACTGCTTATTTGATCCGGGTTATAGAGAATTTTGATCTGCGGGTCGATTGCTTTACTCTCTTTTTCAGCTGCTTTTTCGTTTGATCGAAACTCGACGATCGATCGCTGGACATTGGCGCTGGCAATCCCCGCAGTGTATGCGTCGGCACCATCGACGAGCACCTGGACTTTGGCGGTTTTGTGTTGATTTAAATTTTTCGAAAAGTCTGCTGGTATCACTAACCCAATTGCTTTTTTGCCGCGCTCCAGTTCACCTTCCAACTGTTTCTCATCTTTTAGATTGGTGTTCTTCTTAAACACGCCGCTCGTAACTAAGCGGTCCACGAGCTCACGACTATCAGCTGTTTTTGCGTGGTCGACCGTAGCAAGAGAGAGGTTGCGAACCTGCGGGTCAAGGGCGCCACCTAAAATCAGCAATTGCAAGATTGGCGGAACCAAAATCAGGAACAGCAGATATTTGTTACGAAGAATCTCTCTTGTCTCTTTGACAAGCAGAGCCCAGATTCGGGTGGAGACAATTTTTTCAAACACAGGGTTCATTGATCAATCCTTTACTTGCATGCGCCGAACAGCAAACCAACTGAGCGCCAGTAAAACGAAAC
>CAZRMH010000728.1:0-1666 GCA_964600935.1 uncultured Candidatus Obscuribacterales bacterium | reverse complement strand
TTCTTGGACTCCTCTGGATTACGATGGTCACGGGGTTTCCCTCAGTGCTGGCGGGGTTCTACTGGTTTAAAAGCGGCCTGACCTTGAATCAGGTGCTCGTGTGCGCCCTGATTAGCAATGTAATTCTTATGGCGTACTCGATTCCGTCTTGTCATCTCGGCGCTGTGAGCGGCCAGACCTACGCACTGATGAGCCGCGCGCTGTTCGGCAAATTCGGATCGATTTTCGTTTCGCTAAACGTTTCTTGGATTTCGATTTCCTGGTACGGACTGGCTGCGGTTTTGCTCGCCAACGGACTGAAAGGCGTCTTCGACATTCCGATCGATACGATGTGGCTTTCAGTTTTGCTGGCGTTTATTATGTCGGTCAACAATCTGTTCGGCTTTTCCGGCGTGGCAAATTTCGCCGGTTATCTGGCTGCACCGGTTCTGATTATTTGGATAGGTATGACATTTTTCAAAGCGGCAATCAGTACACCGGCAGCCGCCTTCAGTGCGCCGGAATCGGTTGCTTTCGGACCAGCTTTGACCGTAGTGTCGGCGCTGATTATTGGCAATAGTGCATGGGGCAACGAAGCAGATTATTGGCGATATGCAAAACCAAAACTCAGTCTAACCGTGGCACCGCTTGTAGTATCAGTAGCAATCGGGCAGATCGTATTTCCAATTACGGGTTGGTTGCTGGCGCGCGAAACCGGCATCACCGATTTCGAAGCAGCAAGCGGCTTGATGACTCGTTACGCCTTCAGTGGTTGGGGCATTGCAACAGCGTTGGCAGCCCTGGTTTTGGTGGTTACTTACTGGGGACTGAACGATGCGAATTTGTATGCATCGATTAATGGCATGGCCAATCTCAAAAAATTCTCTCGCAAAAAGCTGACGATTGTTCTTACATGTTTGGGAGCGATCGCTGCCGCCTTTCTAAGTCACAATCCTAAAGCGCTGGAAACCGTGTGCAGCGTCTCGTCAACGGTTTTACCATGCGCCACTATAATCATGCTTACAGAATGGGCTTTCGCAATCCGAGATAAAAAACAACCATTTTTTACCCACGTTCCCACATTTGCTGAGCTTCCATTGATTCGCTGGTCAGCTGTTATTGCTTTTGCAGCCGGCAGTACCGTCGGCATCGCGACTGCGGGAATCATCGATGGATTGTCATTCTTACAGATGGGCGTCTCATCAGTGCAAGCCTGGATCACAGCTTTTATTGTCTATGCGATCCTCCGGCCGATGGATCCGCTGGTGAGACGGCCTCTGGAGGATGAAGTTTTCAGTGGAGACCGAATCGCGACGCCAACAAATCCCTTAGAAACCCACTAAGAAGAATCAGATCGAGAGCACGTCCTGGTCTCATCAATAATACAAAAAAAAATTTACTTGGAACCAACCAACTTTTGCAAATTACTTGACGTCGAGCTGAACCACACCATCTAGTTTCATCGCTGGATCCGCGACCCTATCGCCCTTCAAGTATTTATCGAGAAAGGCAACGCTATAGTGATTGATTAACTTGTTGACCAGCGGGTCTTTATTGAAGTTAGTCCAGGCTAGATGTCCGGCATTATCGAACTCGACAAAATAGGCGGGCGAGCTGGTTCTACTAAATGTGCCACCAGATTGTTTAATCGCCGGAGTCAGAGGTCTGTCGCGTGAGCCACCCTGAT
>CAZRMH010000727.1:0-1672 GCA_964600935.1 uncultured Candidatus Obscuribacterales bacterium | reverse complement strand
CCGCCCAGGATCATTACAAGCATCAGGTTGAAACTGGCGCGGACAGGATTGCACCGACTACCGCCAAGCGGAATAAATAAGTAGTCTCGCATCCACAATGACAAGGAGATATGCCATCGATTCCAGAACTCACCAAGCGAACGTGCTAGATACGGTGCGTTGAAGTTGTTGGGAATCGAGTATCCAAGCAGACCGGCGAGTGCCAGCGCGATGTAAGAATATCCGGCAAAGTCCGCGAAAATCTGCGCGGAATATGCAAAGAGAAGGACGAGATTGTTTAACTTGCCAGCGGTTTGAAAAGTCGGAGATGTTAGCTGCAAGGTGTATTCGGAAAGGTTATCCGCGACGAACACTTTCAGAAAGTAGCCCAGAACCAACCATTTGAAATTTGTATTCCAGTCGATTTTGCGGAACGACTTCGGCTCGATTTGTGGAAAAAAATCAGCTGCTCGCAAAATCGGTCCAGAGATAAGGTGAGGAAAAAAGGCGATGAATAGACCAGTATCACTCAGATGTTTCAAGCGATCCTTCAAAACTAAATGCGCCAAGCCATCGTGTTGATTCTGGTCTTCATGTTGCTCGCCGTTCTGTTCATTACCACCGGATCTCTTGTCACAAAGAGGAGCTGCGACGTCTCCGGTACTAGACGTTCTGAGTATGCGAACTCTTGCGCTGTCTACTACTAGACTGATTCCTTCGAAGCAATAGAACGAGATGCCGAGAGGCAAACCAATGGATAGCAATTCGACAAGACAGGTCGGTGGAGTGGAGATTTCCGGTTTAATTGCAACCAGTGTTGAAAACAAAAGTCCTGCGTACTTGAAAAAACACAATATGACGAGATTGAATACGATGCCGGTGAACAGTAATGTTCCGCGCTGAGTTTTGGAAGACTTTGCTGTTAAGGAGAAACTGATGAGCGCGTTCACGATGATGGAAACCAAGAGCAGAATCGTGATTCCGTGCGCGCCCTGGTAGTAGAAGAACAAGCTGGCCGCAATCAGAACGAACGTCTGAAACTTGCGAAAAATTGGAAGGTAATACAGCGCAAAAACTATGGCGAAAAATACTAGAAATTCGGCGGAATTAAAGAGCACTAGAAGCCTTGCTATGTTGGGTGGAGAACTCTCTGCAGCAGCGGTTTTGGATTTCGGTAATCGCTTGCATCAACCAATAAGAGACCTTACGGTCACCCATCCAATAGTCAGCTATCAGAATTAGAACTTTTCGATCTTCACAATTTCCAAACGAGAGATGCCGCCGTCCAAACCACCAGCACTGAGAACGTTTCGCAACACCGGCATGAAACGACTGGACGACACATGAGTTATACCCTAGTTGAGCAGTTTGGTTTGTTTCGTTAGTCAATCTTTTGAAAAAGCTTGTGCACCATATGCAGTGTTGCCAATCATTTGTTCTCAATATTACTTCTATCTTTCTCAAACAGGTTACAATGGCAAAGCTCGAGAAAAGTCGATTCAAATGAGGCTCACTATCTCAATTGCTTAGAATCAAAAACCTATATAGAAGCGTGGCAGCGGTAGCCCTGACAACGGTATTTTCCATGCCCTGGGCTATTGCCAGTCAAGGCGAAATCGTCGAAACGTCAGCAGCCGATCGCTCAGAAGTAAAACTCTTTAGACCCAAACCTATTGTCGGCAAGCCGAAACTC
>CAZRMH010000726.1:0-1738 GCA_964600935.1 uncultured Candidatus Obscuribacterales bacterium | reverse complement strand
TGGCTTTTGGACTGCCATTGTCCAACTTGAAACTGAACACTTCGGGTGAGATCGACCTATGCGACCGAGTCACTTTGCATATCGACATCCCCAGTTTGCTGTCGAAAAGCTTTCCAATCTTTCTGAGGTATCATGCCCACCGCGTTAGAACCAGGACACAGCCAGCCTCTTCCGAGTAAGGTTCGAGAATGGTCCGAGATGATCAAGATCGAACACACGGTCTTCGCTCTGCCGTTTGCTCTCTCGGGACTGATTTTGGCGCTGCCCAAGTTGCCGGACGTGTTGACAGTTGTATACACAACACTGGCTTTCGCTGGAGCGCGTGCTGCCGCGATGACTCTCAACCGTTTGATCGACAGTGAAATCGATGCGCGCAATCCACGCACCAGCGACCGCGCGATTCCGCAAGGCAGAATCAAAAAAGGTCAGGCACTCGCAGGCGCGATTCTTTCGTTTGCAATCATGCTTGCAGCCGCATCACAACTGCCTTCGCTTTGTTTAAAACTGTCGCCGATTGCCATTATCTGGCTCAGTTTTTATTCATTCACTAAACGATTCACCTGGTTGTGTCACATCGTACTAGGCATCGCGCTTGGTGGCGCAGCGCTCGGGGGATGGGTTGCCGCCGGTGGAGATCTTGCCGCTCCAGCCCCGTGGATATTAGCTCTGGCTGTCACCACATGGGTAGCTGGATTCGATATCATTTACGCCTGCCAGGACGTTTCTTTCGATCAAGGCGAGAAGCTTTACAGCATCCCGGCTCGATTCGGTGTCGGCACAGCCCTGATTATTTCAAGAGCACTACATGTGGTGACAGTTGGATCGTTGTTCGCTATGTCACAACTGTTGCATCTCGGAATTTCATACTGGGTCGGACTTTTCCTCGTCACCGGCATGCTGGTTTACGAACACAGCATCGTTAGCAAAGACGATCTCTCTCGAGTAAACGCGGCCTTTTTCACGGTCAACGGCGTCGTGAGCATCCTCGTATTCCTCACGATTCTCATTGACAAAATAATCTCGTTAAGCGCCGGCTAAACCATCTTGCCAAATAGTTCAAACGCTAAGCGGTCTTCTTCTGGGACTTGGCGCCGAAAGTGTAATAAGTCAATTCGCCTTCTACGGACGCGACCAGGAGTCCGTTCTTGAGAATCAAAGGCTGAGATTCTAAGCGGCAGCCGAAGTTCTTTTGCCACTTCATATGGCCGGTCTCGGAATCAAATCCCTGCATCCAGCCTTCTCGAGAAACCGCGATAACGGACTGAGCGGCTTTAGAAAGCGTGGACTGAACAGTGCCTTTGACAGCGGCTTTCCAGCGCAATCTTCCATCATATTTTTCGCAACTGTACAGCCATTTGTCTTGACCACAAAAAACAACGTAAGTGAACACGATCACAGCACCAGATATGATACCGCGATTACATTGGTGTTCCCAAACTGACTGACCGGATTCGATATCGAGCGAATAAAATGTCCCTGCCTGCGTTCCGACATACATACTATCTGCCGATGTCGCAGGAGTGGAAACTATTGGTCCATCAAGGTTGGCACGCCAGAGTTCCCTTCCGGTTCTAAGTTGAAGAGAGTGGATATCACCAGCTCTTGTGGCGAGGAAGACGACATCACCATAAATAGATGGGTTACAAACGATCGGTGCTTTCAGGTCCACCTCCCAGACTTTGCCACCATCTCTGATATCAAACGAAGAAACTTTACCTGCCATCGTTGGAACAATCAG
>CAZRMH010000725.1:0-1746 GCA_964600935.1 uncultured Candidatus Obscuribacterales bacterium | reverse complement strand
GTAAGACCTCAGTGAACCATGGCTGGTTCCCTGCTCGACTTTGAACTTTTTCTTTTCCACGGGGTAAATTTTGAGATATCGTCAGGAGGTCGACCTTTGTTCTTTGCGCACGCTTTCAGGTATTCGACTAAAAACACTTGTGGATCAATTTGATTTTTTGCGAGGGTCGCGAAAAGGGAAAAGAGCATCGCACCGAGCTGTCCGCCCCATACAGAGTGGTTTCCCAGGCAAATATTTCGGTGAATTGCAGCTTCTCGAATGACTCTTTCTGCCGCGTTGTTGTCCATAGGTATCGAGGAATGTTCCAGAAAAAGTGTTAGTCCAGACCAGTGCTTCATCAGGCTAGTAAGCACTTTGCGGACCTCATCGTGAGTATCTTTGCGCGCCAATGTCCTTTTAGCGTCCTTTTCCATTAGTTCACAAATTGATTTGATCTCATTGGCTGCAAACGGTGAGCTGGTGCGTAGCTTGTTGTAGTGAAATAAATTGTCGATTCGTAAGATCCATTTGTTACCGATCGATTTGAGCGCGGGGTAACCATCCTTGATCGCGATGAAATCCCGTCTGACATGAGCCCAACAATATGCAAGTTGGATGCCTTGCTCTTGAAGTGGCTTGTATCCGGAGTAACGATCACAGCTCACTATCCCACTTTCAACACCAGCGAGGAATTTCAGTGGCACCTTTGAAGAGCGCGAGGGATCGAGCGTGAAAAATGTCGTATTCTCTGTATCCGTTACCCAGAGCCACCATTGATGGTTTTCTTTACCCATCAATTCCGTAAAGATTCGCCAACGCGTTTCGTCCATCTGCCAATGCTTTGCCTGTCGGCTTTCTGTACGGATCGAATTGTACAAAGGTGCAATGAGTTTGGGCAGTTTCTTTAAACCTGATGCAACTGTTCCATCCGAAACCTTGAACCCTTGTAGTTCTAAACTCTTGCAGATCCGAGTGATCGGTCGCTGGAGAAAATATTTCTCGAGCAAGATGTGGGTCCAAAGCTCGACGGAGAAAAGACCTTTGGGAATTAGTTTTTCCGGCGCAGGAGCTGTGATGATTGAAGGCTCTTGCTTGCAGGCGCATGTCTTCTTGAACTTGAGCCTTTTGTGTCGAAGTCTGACGAGCCTGACGCTGTAGTGAATTTCTTCCGAATCTTCCGTGAACGGCATCTGTTCCCGATGCATGCCACATGAACTGCAGGTTTTGAGTCGCTCCTCAACGTCATGGCTCTTGTCCTCCACCGGGAGTTCAGTCCGAATCTTGCGACCGAAGCCTTTGGCCCCGGGCTGCTTTCCCCGAGGGCGCTTAGGCGGAACCTCTTCAATTTCTTCCGGTTCGACTTCCTCGTTCTCGTCAAAGGCGCTAGTTTCGGAGCTTTTAGAGAACAGCTCCTTTTTTAAATTCTTGATCTGAGCATCTTTCTTCTCGATTTTTGTTCGAAGAATTTTGTTGTCGGCCTCCGACAAGGAGAGCTTTCCTAACGCTGCCGTGAGCTTCTCGTCGGTAAGCTGCCAGCGTTTCCGCCAGTGATTAATCGAATCGCCCTGATCGGCGACGGTACGCTCGAGTCGCTCGAGTCGTGCCGTTAAATCATCGCAAGAGTTGCATTCAGACTTCTTCTTCACCACTGAAGTCTAGCTAAACACGCCGGATTTGGCCAGATCTTAAAGTGCCAAAATCCGAAAATGGCAGAGGTTTTACCTGGTCCCTCTTAAAAACCTCCTACATGGTTTAGTGAACTCGTAC
>CAZRMH010000724.1:0-1758 GCA_964600935.1 uncultured Candidatus Obscuribacterales bacterium | reverse complement strand
ACTGAAACAGGACCGGGACAAGCCACACTTGTAACAGGCGGACAACCTGCTCAACACGGTATCAACGGTGGTGACTGGTGGGACAGTGTAAAGAAGAAAGTCATTTACTCTGTCGAAGATGATCAATATTTGGTGCTGTCGAGTTATGTGGATACCGATCCGGCAAAATCCGGCGGCGGGCGCGGACCTGCAAATCTAGAATCAACGACGATAGGCGACGAAATCTATATCGCATCGGAGCAACGCGCAAAAGTTTTTGCTGTTTCCGGAAAAGATCGCAGCGCGATTATTCCTGCAGGTCACATGGGTAAAGCATTCTGGCTCTCACAGGGTGAATTCGTCACCAGCTCGTATTATTACAAGGAAGCGCCATCGTGGCTCCAGGATTGGAATAAGCGCAAATTAGCCGATTCGTATCGCAATAAAACCTGGGACCTATTACACGATAGAAAAACGTATTGGCGGGCAGACCATGATGATATGCCGTGGGAAGAAACCTTTGCCCATCTTGGTCGAACTATGCCAAAGGCATTAGGCAGCTCGGATAATGAGACCTTTTATAAAGGTTTGGAGCATACTGTCGTCAGCGATGAATTGGTTTTAGCATTTACAAAGGACCTAATCGCCAGAGAGAAGCTGGGAAAAGATGAAACGACGGACTACCTCTCCGTTAGTTTTTCTTCGACCGACTATGTTGGTCACACATGGGGCGTGAATAGCCTGGAAGCAGAAGACAACATTCTTCGTGTCGATAAGAACCTCGAAGACCTCTTTTCGTTTATCGACAAAAATGTTGGACTGGATCAAACACTGATAGTTTTGTCTGCGGATCATGGAGTGGCCGATGTCACGGAGTATATGCAATCACTGAAATATCCGGCGCGACGAATCGACCCACAGGATTTCACCAAATCAATCAATCAGGCCCTGAAGAAGAAATACGGGACCGATGCCGAACTTCTTCAAACCTTTATCTATCCATATCTGTATTTGAATACTGATCTGATTGAAAAATTGCATTTGAACTTAACCGATGTCGAAGTTTTCACAGCGAATGAAACGATGAAGTACCCGGGCATTTCATTTGCGGCAACTCGCTCGGACATTATTTCGGGGCGACTGCCATCTGGACATGCGCACATGCCGAGAGTTGGAAATACATTCCATGCCAAGAGATCAGGGAACGTGCACGTAATCGCAGATCAACATGCGGTTCTCATGCACTTCCCCTGGCACATGAAGGCGGGATTGCATGGCTCCGTCTACACTTACGACACCTTCGTTCCGATTATGTTTTCTGTACCTGGAGTAAACCCAAAACAGATTTCTAGAGCCGTTGGTCCGCACGACATCGCTCCGACAATTGCCACCTTTCTTGGCATCAAGCCACCGTCCGGTTGCGTCGGCACTCCGCTGTCTGAAGTGGTTGACGGCGCAGCCAATGCGGTCGAGAAGTAGTTGGCTTTACCGAGCTTATAGACTCTTTTGAACGTGCGAACTCTAAGGTGCACCGATTCGAGACAATACAGCGAGCCAGGTGTCCTCGCCGCGAGCCAGCTCGCTGACTTGAAATCCGTGAGTCCATTCTTCGCGAATTTTAGTTCTCAAATCAACGAAACTTTTTCTTGTGAACCATTTTTGTGCTGCAATCGTTTCAGTCTTATTCAAGATCACTAACCACTTCCCGGCACCATAGGCGATGCACGCGATCTTTCGTCCGTCATCCCAAGCTTGCCTGGTTTTCTCTTGCAATGCTTC
>CAZRMH010000723.1:0-1764 GCA_964600935.1 uncultured Candidatus Obscuribacterales bacterium | reverse complement strand
GTGCCCCTACTGTATTGACGCCTACACGCAGGCGAGTCTGGAAAAAGGCTCAAATGGCTGGTGGACAGTAAACCTTTTCATGCTCGCATTTTTCGCGTTGACCGTCGGTCAACGGGCACGACAGGTTCTACAGACCTGGAGTTTATACGCCCCGCATCCCGTCGAGGCGCTCACCAGCTGGTCGTTTACCTGGCCGATTCGATGGTACGGATTGCTCATCGCATTGGGTTTCATAGTCGCATCTTACTTCCTTATCCAGAAAGCGAAACAGTGGCAACTGAACCTCGAAGAAATTACCAATCTCGCGCTCATTGGTTTTCTCGGTGGCATAATCGGTGGCAGACTATACTTTGTGATGCTTAACTGGTCAGCGTTTTGGGCTCAACCGGGTGAGATCATCGCGATGTGGCATGGTGGCATGTCAATTCACGGTGGTATCATCGGCGGTTTCCTAACGACAATTCTTTATTGCCGATACGCAAAACTTCCAGTGCTCCGATGCCTGGACCTGGGAGCATGCTGTATACCGGTGGCTCAGGCAATCGGCAGGTGGGGAAACTTTTTCAATTCAGAAGCTTTTGGACGTCCGGTTCCCGACGATTTTCCAATCAAATTACTGGTTCGCGAAAATATACCTGCGGAATATTTCACGCATCAATATTTTCATCCAACATTTTTATATGAGTGTATTTGGAATCTACTGACGTTTGCTTTCCTCTATTACTTCGCAACTAAAAAGTTGTATCGCTACCCGGGGTTGGTCTTCCTGCTCTATCTCGACCTGTATTCACTAGGTCGATTGATGATCGAACCACTTCGCGTCGATAGCATCATGGCCGGCGGACTTCCCGTGCCGATTATCGCAAGCGCAGCTACCATGCTTGTCGCAAGCTGTTCGGCTCTGGCTGCGATCACATACTACAAGAAGAATCCTTCCAAAATGTCACCGCCACTTTCCGAAGTTTTAGAAAAATGTACCTCCGAGGAACCTGAAAACAGAGCAACTTAGCTGTCGCCAACATTTGTCGACCTCTAGCTGCCGGACAGCCGGACGACAGTGCTTGAGAACACGCTATGGTTGCTCATGTATAATGTTCAAACTTTTGAAACTGGAAGAAGCGCATTGAGTGGCGGAAATACACCCAGCTTTACTGACGAGTGGGATGCCGGACAAATGGGTTGCGGCGAACTAGTCATGCTACTGGCTGGACGCCTGAAGGCAATGGCAGCCGGACAAATTTTGAAACTGGTGGCGTTGGATTCAGGAGCCCAAGAAGACATTCCAGCATGGTGCCGAATGACTGGTCACACGCTGGTTTCCAGTACGCATCCACACTACTATATACAACGGAGACAAGACAAACGTGAGCAATAAATTTTGCGTGAGCCTGACATGCGCTAAGGATGATACCGACAAAGCAACAGTGGCATTCGTAGTAGCGAATGCTGCGGCTGCATCTGACAAAGAGACAATGGTTTTCTTGTCGACAGAAGGTGTTCACCTGGCGACGAATGGCTATGCCAGCGGGATTCATGAAGAGGGATTCTCCCCGCTTCAAGAATTGATGGATAATTTCGTCAAAGCAGGCGGCAAGATTTTTGTCTGCTCACCCTGCTACAAGAAACGTGGATATTCCGAAGATCAAGTGATTACCGGTGCAACAATTGTCGGCGGTGCCAAACTAGTTGAGTTCCTCACCACAGATGGTGGCTCACCGTGTATTACGTATTAGGGACTTGTTCTATCCTGAGAGATTCTCTATT
>CAZRMH010000722.1:0-1768 GCA_964600935.1 uncultured Candidatus Obscuribacterales bacterium | reverse complement strand
GGGCTTCACACACGGAGATTTGCTCTGGGAGAAGCCTCGCAAATTTGTCGACGCCGGAATAACAACTTACGGCTATGCCAATAAAACTATTATCGCCACCAAAGTAACTGCGCCTGCTGACCTGCCTGCGGGCAAACCAGTGAAGATTGAGGCTGCCCTCAGCTGGTTGTCTTGCAAGGAGATTTGCTTGCCGGGCAAGGGCCGCATTGCCGTCGATGTTCCCGTTTCTGATGCGCAGCCGGACAAATCGAATGCAGCGCAATTTTCATCAGTGGGTTGGACGGGCGACGTCACGAAGCTGACCGATGAAGGCGGGCACGACGTCACGGCGCTGGCCGCCAATGTAAATTCCGGATCGGGAGCCGGCAGGACCGGTGCAACAAGCGCTGCCGAAACCGGCGCTGGTAGAACTGTGACAGCCTCCGGTGCCGAGGGTTCGACAGCCACTGATGCCATACTAGACGAAATCTTTGGAAAGAAAGGTGAAGAGGCGCCTGCTGAGGGCGTTGGCTATTACCTGGGTTTCGCGCTGCTTGGTGGGTTGATACTGAATGTGATGCCTTGCGTGTTGCCGGTTATTGCGATCAAGGTGATGAGTTTCATCGAGCAGGCCGATGAGGAACCTGCCCGAGTTCGTCTTCTGGGGCTTACATTTTCGGCCGGTATTCTGTCTTCCTTCCTGGCGCTGGCAGCCATTGTTCTCGGTATCCGTGCGGCAGGGCAGTCGGTAGGCTGGGGGTTTCAATTTCAGTATCCCGGCTTCGTCATATTGATGAGTACGATCGTTCTCTTACTATCTCTGAGTCTCTTTGGGCTGTTCTACGTTTCGCTCAATGCTGGTCAAGAGGGGCTTGATAAGCTGGCTTCCAAGGAGGGTTTTGTTGGAACCTTTTTCAAGGGCGTTCTGGCAACTACGCTTTCGACGCCGTGTACGGCGCCATTTCTTGGTACCGCGCTTGGTTTCGCATTCGCACAACCTGATTGGATTGTACTCGGCATTTTCTTTATGAGTGGACTGGGAATGTCACTGCCCTACCTGCTTTTTACCGCTTTCCCCCAGCTCATGAAATTCTGTCCGAAGCCGGGCGTCTGGATGGAGAAATTCAAAGAGTCGATGGGTTTCGTTTTGATGGCGACCGTAATATGGCTGTTGTTCGTACTGGGTCAGCAGGTCGGTCCGGAAGGACAGATGTGGGCTTCATACTTTCTGCTTACGGTTGCCCTGGCCTGCTGGATAATCAGCAGATACACCGACCTGACCAGTTCTAACGAAAGAAAGTTCAAGGTCTGGACGGTTGCAGGTGTTATCGCTATTGCCGGTGGTTACTTTTTTATCGTCAACCAGCCTTCCATTGCTTTATCATTCGGCGGCGTTTCTTCCAAGAGCTCAAAATCATCGGACTCTGCCTCCGCAGGTATCGATTGGCAGCCGTTTTCGATCACCGCTCTTAAAGATGCTGTCAGTCGCAACAAGACTATTTTTCTTGACTTTACCGCCGACTGGTGTTTGACATGTAAGTCAAACGAGAAACTGTTTTTAAACACGACCGCGGTTAAGGATAAGCTTCGCGAGTTAAATGTGGAGACGATGCAAGCCGACTGGACGACGCAAGATCCTGATATCTCCAAGATTTTGAATCGTTTCGATCGCTCGGGTGTGCCACTATATGTGGTTGTACCGGCTGGACGACCTAAAGAGAAAATTGTTCTTCCTGAAGTGATTAATCAGAAGTTGGTTCTTGACGCACTGGATAAGGCGGGACCGAGC
>CAZRMH010000721.1:234-1775 GCA_964600935.1 uncultured Candidatus Obscuribacterales bacterium | reverse complement strand
GGTAGAAGTATGTCGAAAGGCAAGACAATTGTCTGCGGCGACATCTAGTTACACATACATCATCATACTTACCGCTAGAACGAGAGAAGACGATCTGATTGAAGGTCTTGAAGCTGGAGCTGACGACTACATAATCAAACCTTACAACACGAAGGAGTTGCGGCTGCGAATCCGGGCCGGACAGCGAGTTGTGGGTCTGCATAAGCAGTTACGCGAATACGCCTTCTTCGTAAATGATTTGAATTATGCCCTTGCACACGACATGAAAACGCCGCTTCTATCTTTGAAACTTACGAGTAGTCAGGCTCTGGAAGGCGCATGGGGGGAGATGCCCGCGTCCTACATAGATGTTCTGAAGAAAAGCTGCAATGCCATAGATCTTGTACTACGGCTGACTGATTCAATTCGAGCAATGTCTCAGTTTGAAGCGAGCAACATGGAAAGTACGATGGAATCCGTGGATCTGAAATCGATTGCAAGCCGTTGCCTGACTGAGTTGGAACCGCTCTTCAAGCAAAAGGCGCTGGACTACGAATTGATCTGCGCTGAAAGTTCCATTGAGTTCACCTGTAATAGCCAGGACCTTACGCGACTTATAAATAATCTCCTAGATAATGCCATCAAATTCAGCCCACCGGACAGTACCATAACTGTTTCGCTCACAAAGGCGGCAGAAGGAGTTTCGATAGGCTTTTTCGACGAAGGACCGGGAATACCTCCGGAAGACAGAGCCGCGTTATTCAAGCGGTTCAGCACGCGAACAGGAAAGAAGCGAGGCGGTGGAACGGGCCTAGGACTATTTGTTTCCAACCGAATTGCGCTGTCGCTTGGTGGCTCCATAAGATACGACGACGACGGTTTGAGACACGGTTTTGTCGTCGACTTGCCAGTCCGGCTGGGAGTTTGTTAGATACCGCATCTGGTGCCAGCACAACCCGGTGTAAGAATTATTGCAAATGCCCTGAACTGTGAAATTGTAGGAAAAGTGATCCTGAAATGAATTCATACGGAAACAAATTCCGGTAGAAGTCTTTTCAGACCGGGTACTATTAACTCGCAGATGAAAACTGCGGGGGACTCAAATCGTAACTGACATGCAAACGCTCGACTTCATTCCAATATGGATGGTATTTACGATTTTTCTCGGATCGGCATTTATTTGTGTCGAACTCGGATTTCGCTTCGGAAAGTATCGGCGAGATAAGCACGCTCACGAACCGGAAGCCGCGATCAGTGCGATGATAGCATCGACGCTGGCTCTGCTTGCGTTCATTCTTGGTTTCACGTTTAACCTGGCCGCGAACCGATTTGAGGAAAGAAGGGCAGCCGTATTGCAAGAGGCAAATGCTATAGGGACGACGTACTTGCGGGCGGATTTCCTAGAGCCGCCCAATAGAGATCACGTTAGACAGTTGTTGCGAAAGTATGTTGCGATGCGGGTCAACATCGAACCGCACCAGGTTGAAGAATTTTTGCCAAAAGCAAATCAATTGCAGAATGAACTATGGTTGGAGGCGGTGGCTGCAGCGGCAAAAAATCCT
>CAZRMH010000721.1:0-224 GCA_964600935.1 uncultured Candidatus Obscuribacterales bacterium | reverse complement strand
CGTGAATACTTTAAATGACATGATCGATAGTCACGAAACTCGCGTAACGGCGCTCTATTCTCGCGTGCCTCCCGTGGTCTGGATTTGTTTGCTCCTAATCACTGCGCTATCCATGGCTGGGATCGGCTTTCAATGTGGACTTTCAGGACACAGGACCTTTTTTGGAACCAGCATTCTAGTGGTGGCATTCGGTCTTGTTATGTTGCTTGTCGCAGACCTGGATC
>CAZRMH010000720.1:0-1782 GCA_964600935.1 uncultured Candidatus Obscuribacterales bacterium | reverse complement strand
GAACGGTGGAATTTGGAACCGTGGGTCATTGGTCCACGAGCAGCGTTGTAGCGCTTGATTGTTCCCTGGAATCCTTTACCGATTGACTTGCCGCGTACATCAATCAACATGTCTTCTTTGAGAATGTCGGTGATTGGAAGGGCATCGCCTACCTTATATGAATTGGAATCTTCAACGTGGAACTCTCTGAGTGGTGCCACTGGTGAAATCTCGTTCTTTTTGAACGCGCCGAGTGCTGGTTTCGTCAGTTTCTTCTCTTTGACGGCGAATGCACCGACTTGAATTGCTTCGTAACCGTCTTTGTCCTTGGTGAGCTTGCGGGTGACGATGTTTTCGCCAAGCTGGACTACGGTCACAGGAATAGACAGTCCATCTTTTGAATAGACTTGGGTCATTCCTACTTTTTTGCCAAACACGCCTAGAGTTTTCATTCCTAGTTCCTCAACTGCGATTTTTGAACCGTTGCTGGTTCTTCAATCGCCTCGCTTTACTGCTTATAGTTTCACTTCGATATCAACACCGGCTGGAAGGTCGAGGCGCATTAGCGCATCAGCCGTCGTAGGCGTCGGATCGTTGATGTCGATCAATCTTTTGTGTATACGGATTTCAAAGTGCTCTCGCGATTTTTTATCGACGTGAGGAGAGCGCAGAACGCAATAGACTCTCTTGCGTGTCGGCAGTGGAACTGGACCGCAAATGGTAGCTCCAGTACGGCGCGCCGTATCAACGATTTGATCGGCTGACTTATCGAGAAGTCTGTGGTCGTATGACTTCAAACGAATGCGGATGCGCTGCACTTTACCAGTGCCGGCTTGTCCTTCGGTTTTTTTAGTTTTGGCGCCAGCCATATGCCCATGTTCTCCATTGGTGGTGGAACTTACTCGTTGCCATCTACATATAGAAGGAACGATTTCGACGAATGTCGTTTTGATAATCGTTGATAGTCTGCCGGTGCTGTCTGGGGTCGAGACTGGGAGCGGTGACCGCATCCCCTGTGGGACCTCATAATTCGCAAGAGCGAAGGGCAAACGATACAGCCCGCGACCTCCTCCTTCGACTCCGACCAGATGAACTCGGTCTTATGTTTGAAGGCGTCACAGGTTGCCGTTTCCGGCGAACGAACCACACATTCTACATACTAACCATATGGGGACGCAAAATATTTATTTCACAATAATGTTTTCTTTCGATTTGCCGGAAGCTGATCGCCTGTCCCGATCTTCGGAAAGCTGCATTGGCGCGGCTCTTTGTAGTCAAGTGTGGAAAAATTGTTTTTGAGATTGTGTAAAGGGCCTTGCAACATCTTGCGTCACAGCCTTTGCAAGAATCGGGATTTCTCGAATTTCAGTCGGCGAGCCAAGAGGATCGTGGTCGGGATTTAGGGGGCATGTCGAAGTTTTGGTCAGCCTATACTCGATCGCTCAAATGATGATTTGGGTGTTTATTTTGAAGATTTCGAAAACGCTTGTGTAATAAGTGTTTACAGCGTCGAATTTGAAAGATCGCGATTTGGAGATCTCCAGTTTGAGAGATCCGATAGAAGGCGAGATTGGTAATACTCATTAAGAGGCGCTTGGTCAGTGCTTCGTGGGTAATGATGGCGAGCCGGGTCATCTTTCTGCGCAAATACTGCTTTGAAACTCTGTTCGATCGACCAGCCTTGATTTATTTCGAGAAGACTTGATTACGAAGCGTTCGTATAATTGCCAAGTCTGCCGCCTACTAAGCGAGTACTCAACAAGCCGGAGAGGGTTATTCATGAATAACGATGTAGTTCGTCGA
>CAZRMH010000719.1:0-1790 GCA_964600935.1 uncultured Candidatus Obscuribacterales bacterium | reverse complement strand
TGGTTGCGTAAAAGTATGGAGTGGTTGGGTGTGCGACCCAAACACCTTTCTCTAACTCCGCGCGGTGCATCGCGAATTTTCTGTCTTCGTCGGTGACGCGATCGAGCGGGCTGCCTGGCAAGTTTGCTAAGGCGGGCTTGAGCAGTTGCTCTACGCCGTGGCGCATAACTTGCTGTATCGGTTGTCCTTTGCCTTTGAAATAGATGAAATCGTTT
The DNA here is from genome assembly GCA_964600935.1 of uncultured Candidatus Obscuribacterales bacterium. Lineage (GTDB taxonomy): Bacteria > Cyanobacteriota > Vampirovibrionia > Obscuribacterales > Obscuribacteraceae > JADYXR01. The sequence goes on along the minus strand of CAZRMH010000719.1, from coordinate 1,575 downwards.
ACCCAGTATTGCGGACGCTCCCAGATATTAGGCACCGCCAGTGGTTCCAATCCATTAGTATCAACGAAACGGGAGAGGTAATGATAGTGTCGCGAAGACGCGGCATGACCAAAATCGTTGTCCACAAGATCGCGGGGCACCATGCCAATTACAACTAGTTTGGGTTTCTTGTCGTCTTTGAAAAGTGCTTTGGTGATCATGTAACCGTCCGATGGAACGGCGCCAGGCAAGCCGAAGTTGAAGCAGCGCAGGTTGGAAACACCGGCGTGTTTTTTGATCATGTCTTCGGAATAGTGGCTGACGTGATCGGCTACCAGGTCGACATCTTTGCCGCGATAAGCAGCTTCTTGCCACCAGGTTGGATGCATCATTACTGACGAGCCGACGAACACGACATCCGGGGTTTTAGCCTGTGCTTTGTAATCTTGAGCTGCCCAGTAAGACCAGGTGCGAATAGTTGGCAAGCTGTCCACATCAATCTTCTTGATCGGATCGATTACCAGTAGGGCGACATTAGTCGCGACTAACAGGACGATCGCCCCCAGCAAGGGAATTGATTTGAACCAGTGCGTCAGTTTTTCGAGGCCCATGCTTCTTTTATGTCCGCTTTTCAAGCTGTGAAAAATGATGGTAACAAACCTAATGGAAACCATCCTTAGATAGGACATAACAAGCGCGCGGAGTTGTTGATGCCACACAGTTTTATAAGCAAAGCCTCATCTTGATTTTGAGCTATTTCGAATTGATGATCATAAAAAATCGACCCCCGATAACGAGAGTCGATTGAATGATTGAGTTGTGAAAGAACTATTCTTCGTCTTTCTTCTCGTCGTCGCCAGCGGCTTCTTCGGCTTCGGCAGTAGCGGCTTCGGCGGCTGTGTCGTCTGCTTTAGACATTTCTCGAGGCGTTACTGCTCTTGCGACGATCTCTTCCAGCGGGTTGAGGACCTTGACGGTTCCAGGAATCTTCAGTTGTCCGAAGGTTACGGCTGAATCCAAGTCTTTCAAAACGCTGATATTGCAAACGAGGAAATCAGGAATATCGTGAGGGAAGCATTCGATATCGACTTCCATGTGCGCTTCGATGAACTGTGCACCCTTGGTCACAGCTGGTGAAACGCCTTCGAATTTGATTGGAACAGTCACGGTCAACTTCTTGTCGAGGTTGACTCTATAGAACTCGACGTTGATTACTTCGTCACTAGTCGACCGACGTTGTACGTGGCGAATGATGACGCTGACTGGTTTGCCGTTGCCCATTTCGAGTTCGAGAAGATGCGAATACGCAGCTGCTGGAAGTCTCGAGAATTCGCGAGCATTGATTTGCAAGCTCTCGGATGGTACGGCTGGTCCGTACAGCGTTCCGGGAACGTTGCCTTCTCTGCGAATTGCATTCGGCTTTTTATCTTCTCGTTTCTCGGCTTTGAGCGTGAACTTTTCCATTTTCGTAATCCGTATATTTCGTTTGTTTTTGACGTGAGTTTTTGGCACGCTTCAGAATTGAAGCGCCAAAAAGTGCGCTGGGGTGCAAGGATTCGAACCTCGGAATGGCTGGACCAAAACCAGCTGCCTTAC
>CAZRMH010000718.1:0-1798 GCA_964600935.1 uncultured Candidatus Obscuribacterales bacterium | reverse complement strand
GCTGATACCAGATTCCACACCCCATCACTAGTTGGACCGCACTCTTACAGTCTGAAATATGACGCGAAGACGAACGAGGTTGTTCTGGAAAATCCAGTTAAACCAGAACGTGAGGGTGTAAACAAAGAGAGCTATCCGTATGAGCCGTTCAACATCGACCGAAAGGCTGCAGATGGTCGGGATGATGGCGTTTTTCGCATGAGTATCGCGGACTTCAAAAAAGACTTCGTAAGGATTGCTCACTTAAAATAGTTTGTCTCAGCTGACCGGCATCTCCAAAATCTTCTTTGTTGCCGCGCAATGTTCTTCCAACACAAAGCTTGTGTCGACTGCTTTCCAGAGTTTCTTGTAATCGATCATCAGGGCAAACCATAATGCAAACTCGCTTTTGGTGACAGTTTCCAAAGGTGCCGTTTCAATCCGTTCGGGGGAGAGAACCTCGATGAATACATTGCGATGATTTGGTAAGCGGAGCAGCGGATTTTTTGCCATCTTTGATAGCTCGCTAATCGTCAGATACTCGTCCGGGCGAACTTGACCTTGCTCGGTTAGATCGAAAATTCCTCGCGAAGCGCAGAGAGCTAACCCTTCATAGCCAGCTTCATTCGAGCTCACATCAGTAATAGTGACTTTTGAATATCTGGTTAAAGGAAACACCGCTTTAATTAAACCTGCGACTTCGCGTCGAGTCATCGGTGAGTCGGGAATAAAGCTGAGATGTTCGTTCGAACCTGGCATTAAACCAGCGATCGCGAGCATTTGAATTTCGAGAAATTGTTCGTGCCAGGTCGGAATATCGTCGAACCAATATAGTGGAGAGCCTGATTCTATAAGGAACTTCTGGAGCGAGAACGTTAGCTCGCTATCGTCAAAGAATTTTTTAAGCGGCCGTTTCTTATCCAGCGAAAGTCTTGATAAGGCACCACAGGCAGTGCCGATCGCCCATTCAATTGGATGAAGCCTATAAGCGCCGTTAGCGATATGCGTCACACCGATGTTCTTGCAGGCGGCAAGAAGGTTTTCGCAATCGCGAGGAATCAGGGAACCGAGTGGAATTTGAAACGGTTTCGTCCCCTGTGCCGCTCCGGCAATTTGTTTCCCATGAATGTCGATTGGATACTGACCGATGCCTACGGTGTCTGAGAACAAATGAGCACGCGCGCCGGAGTTGTATGATTTGCCGATGTGTTTTTCCGTTACCAGAGTCTCCGCCTTGATTCGTCTCGACTCGCGAATGTAGGGGTATTTCGAAAGACCATCTTTTGTACCGAGAACATCCGCTTTCAGTTGATAGTTTGGATAGCCGAGTCCGTTTTCATCGTCTCGGGGCGCTTCTGTTTTTAACCAGTGAAGAAAACCGAGGCTCTGGTTTTTGGCTCTAGCCAACCGTTTCGCCTGGGTCTCCGGATCAACATCTATGATGTTTTCTCCGCGAAAGTCATTTGCTTCCCAATTGATCATTGCGAGATCATATGCCAGTCTCGAATCGTTGAAGTTTTCTGCGGCGATTAATCGGCGGTAAGTCCAGAAGGGAAGCAGCTCTTGTTCGCTACCATCTGGCTTCGTCTTGACCGCGTTGGAGTAGAGCTTGTAACCCAGTAGTGAAAATTTTCCGGCTGAGTTGAACTCATCGTAGTCCGGTGGCGCTTCATCGCTGATCGGTGAAGAGTTCTCCGACTGCGATGCGGCGGAATCTTTTCTGATCACGAATGGATAAACTATGTCCTGCACCGTATCTGGTTCAGCGATTTCCGGAGCATGGTCTTCTCCGGTTTCCGATTTCGCTTCGGCTCCGGAT
>CAZRMH010000717.1:0-1814 GCA_964600935.1 uncultured Candidatus Obscuribacterales bacterium | reverse complement strand
GGCGGTGCTTTTGTTTGAGCTAAAATCTTCAGCGCTGAAACCGTTTGTTTCAGATGCGAATGCAGGAGGATAGCATGGGAAAACAATATCTGGCTTCGATCGTCATGTTTATGATCGCAATGACGGGCGCGGGTTGCACCGGAGCAAATGCCGGAGAAGAGAGCGCTAAAACTGCTGACGCCAGGACAGAGAAACAAGTCGAAAGTGTTAAGAACGAAGGGAGTGTGAATAGAATGGGATCGATATACGATTTTGAAGCGAAGGCATTGAGCGGTGAAGAGATCAAATTTGATAAGTACAAAAATCATGTGCTTCTCATCGTCAACACGGCCAGCGCTTGTGGCTACACGCCTCAATACAAGGGTTTAGAAGAACTGCACCAGAAGTACGGCTCCAAGGGATTGGACGTGCTCGGCTTTCCGTGCAACCAGTTCGGCGCTCAGGAGCCTGGCGACAATCATGCAATCGCAACTTTCTGTCAGAAAAATTATGGCGTCGATTTTCAGATGTTCGATAAGGTTGATGTAAATGGTGCCAATGCGCATCCGCTCTGGAAGTATCTTACGGACGGAAAGGACATCAAATGGAATTTTACGAAGTTCTTGATCAACAAGAATGGTGAAGTCGTGCAACGTTATGAGTCGAAGGTGACGCCAGAAGAGATTCAATCTGATATCGAAAAGGCTCTTCAGGCTGGATAACTGACGCCCAAATGGAGAATTGATCGTAAAAAACGAGCGGTACCATTGACGGTGCCGCTCATTTTTTTTGTCCTGTTAAACGCGTGGATTAGTTTTCAGGACTCGGGGAAACCTGGCTAAGCGAGAGCTGGCACGGCTGGAGGATTGCGCTCGACGAACTGGCGCTTGTGCCAGTAAGGATAGATAGGTGTTATGTCGCTCGCCCGGTCCAATCGTGCTACCTGGTCTTCGGTCAAGTTCCAACCCACCGCCTCCAGGTTTTGTCTGAGCTGCTCTTCGTTGCGAGCGCCGATAACGATATTTGCTACCGTCGGGCGCTGCAAGAGCCAGTTGAGCGAAATTTGGGGAACCGATTTTCCAGTTTCAGCAGCGATTTCGTCTAGAACATCGACTACGTCATAGAGGTATTCATTATTCACCGGAGGACCGAATTCCGCTGTTTTGTGCAGCCTGCTCACCTCGGGAAGTGGTTCATTGCGGCGAATTTTACCTGTCAATCGTCCCCAGCCAAGCGGGCTCCATACCATGGTTCCCACTTTCTGATCGATAGCAAGCGGCATCAGTTCCCATTCGTATTCTCGTCCAATAAGAGAATAATATGCTTGATGGGAAACGTATTTGCTCCAACCATACTTTTCCGATACGTTCAGTGATTTCATCAAATGCCAGCCGGAAAAATTCGAGCAGCCGATGTAGCGGACCTTGCCGCTCTGAACCAAGTTGTCTAGCGTGCTTAAAACTTCTTCTACTGGTGTCAGCGCGTCAAAGCCATGCATGTGGTAAATATCGATATAGTCCGTTCCGAGCCTGCGAAGACTGGCATCCACAGCCTTAATCAAATGATGGCGAGATGAGCCCAGATCGTTGGGACCATCGTCCATTTTGAAAGTCGCTTTTGTGGAAATTAGAGTTTTATCTCTGCGTTTGCCGATCGCTTTGCCGAGAATTTCTTCAGACATTCCTCTTGAGTAAATGTCGGCCGTGTCGAAGAAGTTGACACCTGCATCCAGGCAGATATCTACCAGGCGCGTGGCTTCCTTGACGTCGGAGTCACCCCAGGCTTTAAATAATTCTCCGCCACCACCGAAGGTGGCAGCACCAAAGCTGAGAACC
>CAZRMH010000716.1:0-1827 GCA_964600935.1 uncultured Candidatus Obscuribacterales bacterium | reverse complement strand
TGGCATCTAGAAACGCTTTGATGACAAAGCATTTGCCACGATTCCCACTTCGTAGAAATTTACCTTTTCGTGCGAAGTTTGAAACTGTTTTTCCGTTCGTCATCCATTTCCCATGGCAGATAGTCTTCTGCTGGAGGCGGATGCCCTCTGGTTTTCGCTGTTCTAGAGAGAAAGTCTTCGAGCAGTTGAATCGGATCTAGTCCGTTGCATAGCCATGTCTGGAAAATTGAAAACATTTTTGCCGCGAAGTGTCCGCTCCAATCGCTGCCGCTGCCGAGATATACCTTACGCCCGGTTACTGGTCCACGGAGTGCGCGCTCCGCCGCGTTATTATCCATCGGCACTTCGGGCTGGTCGAGAAAAATAGTTAAACCGGTCCAGTGTTTTTTTAAGCTGTTCAGTGCCTTCTTTTGTCGCTCGTGAAGCGGCTTTTTGAGATCTCGTTCGCACTTCCGCAGAATCTCGTCCAGTTTGTATTTGACAGCATAGTACGCCAGATCGTGCTGTTCATCCGCATCAGTGAGCATCATCGAAGTGCGCTCGTTATTTAGTTTAAAAAGGTCAGAAATCAATTCGACGTATTGATGTGCCCAATCATGCAGCTTTTCAATGCCATCTCTGATGTTTACAAAGTCACGACGGACATGTGCCCAGCAGTATGCCTTCTGAATTGAGGACATCAAAGCCTTGTAGGCTGAGTATCTATCGGTAATCAACACGCCATCGTTAACACCTTGGAAGAACGTTTTGGGTACTTCGGCCGACCTTTTCGGGTCAAGCATGAACACCCAGCAATCTGCGGTTACGACCACCCAAAGCCACCATCGCCGTTTGTCGGATTGGCTGTTTGAACCAAAAACGCGCCAAGTTGTCTCGTCCATGTTCCACTGTTTAGCGCCTTTTGCGCGAACTTGAATTTGTTCGTACAGCTCAGTGAACAGCGGATCGAGTTTTTTCAAACCGCTGCAAATGGTACTCACGGGTACGTCCGCGCCAAGAAGTTGGTATTTTAGCGAAATCTTTTGCAGCGGTTTTTGAAGTAAAAATTTCTCCGTTAGTATGTCAGTCCAGAGATGGGGACCCAAAAGAGCACGAGGGAACACTCTCGGTGGCGGCTCCGCCGAAACGATTCTTGCACGATTGCCTTCGTCGCAGGCGCAGTCTTTGACGTACTTTTCACCAACGTCTACGATTTGAATCAACTCTTGTACGAGTTCAATCATTTTAGAACGGTCGCCTCTTCCAAGCTTGCGGTAAGCCTTTCCGCAGCACACACAAATTCTTTTCTCTTGCGGAACCTTCACCACATTCTCGGTAGTGTAGAGATTATTTCGGTCTTTTCGACCGTAACCTGGTGCCCCAGAACGCTTACCCTTCGGGTATTTTGAGTCCGACTGCTCTGGTGTGGCTTTCTCAGAACGTTTACCGAATGTATGCTTCTTGTGCCACGTCAGTGTGACTTTGACCTGTTCAAGGGCTTCTCGGAGATCCTTGATTTGCAGATTCAACAGCGCGATTTCGTTTCGGCTACGCTCCTCAAGGCTGAAGTAGCGCTCTTTCCAGGCTCTAGCTTCTTCCTTCGCCTCGTCGGCACGACGTTCTAATTTTTCGATCGTCTTAGCTTGTTCGGCAATTTTAGTTCGAAGTTCAGCATTCTCACGCTGCAATGTTGACAGGTTAGTCGAGGTCTTATGTCTTTGAGTTTTGGCTTGAGAGCGCAGTTTCATTCGATTATTTTGATCTATTTGCGCGCCGTTGGCCAGTACTGCAACCTACTCGGAAAATTAGATCTCTTTAGCACACACCGTGACTCAGTGATTGCTTACT
>CAZRMH010000715.1:0-1832 GCA_964600935.1 uncultured Candidatus Obscuribacterales bacterium | reverse complement strand
CTCAAAGTACTTCTATCCCTGGGAGAAATTGTCCTTTCGAATGCGGCACCTACATCTCCATAAGTGAATAGCAAATCGGCGGCATTCGGTGAGTGACCATATAGTCCTAATGCATGACCCAGTTCGTGGACGACTGTTCTCCTAAACATAAGTTCGTCTTTCAATCTGATTTTCTTTGACTCTTCGATTTCATCAGCATTTGGCAAAAGCTTGGGTTTCTGAAGAAAGATGTAACATTTTTCTATTGTGGGAATGAGATCGTTCGTATGTTTAAAATGCGCAAAAGTGTGCCCCCCTAGTCCCTTTCTTGCATTATCTATACTGCTGAACGGTCTCACACTGATATCCGACTCTTCCGGCTTGTTCACAAGCTTAAAGATAATTCGACCGTTCGAAGCATCCGTCCATTGTCGGAATGCCTCATGGAACGCTTCAATTGTGAGGTCATTAAATGAATCGAAATAGTCGATGAATACTCGCAATGGCATTTTCTTGTCCCATCGGCATATCTTTCCTGTGCAGACGAGGACAGCGAAATAATCTTTCTGGTTTGCCGTTGAGCGATAAAAATGAACCTCCTCTGAACCCTTGTGTTGAACGCCCGATTTCTCATAAAGAAGAATTTTGTCAGTTGCGGCTTTCGTTTTCCCAAGCTGATCAAGCCTTGCTGCATCAGCTATATAGCTCAAGTAACGTAAGCCCTCCTCTTGTTCTTTTGACCGTCTCGCGATCTTGGCATTATTCAGATTAATCTTGGCATTAATCAGTTTAAGACGGTCTTCAGCCTCGAGCACTCGCTGTTTAACAGCCTGTAGCTCGACATCCTGAACTGGTTTATAGGAGATTAGAATCAACAGCAGTCCTAGTACTATTGAATATACTAGAAGTGTAAGAGCCCACTTCTTACTTGCTTTCCAGATCACTTGTGCTGGGTACCACGCTACTAACTAGTTCCGTTTCGACGACTACTTCTGTAGTTGCTTCGATTACTCAGTCCGCGACACAGGTTCAACGCCGATTTCTTTCAGTTTTTGTCTAATTAGCGGCAGGGCCTTCAGTGCTGCTTCTTCACCAGATTTGATACCGCGTATGGCGTCAGCGCGCCGGGTCGAAATCAATGATATGCCTGTGGTATCAGGGTGAATTGTCACATCTGCAAGCTGAGATTGTGGTTGATCAATGTCATACAAAGCCCACGACACAAAGCGCCTTCTAATACTGCCAGGTTTTTTAAATGTCTGGAGTGGAACTGGTTCGAAGGGTTCGTCGATATTTACGGCGATAACAAAATCGGCGCCAATTTCGCGGCATTGTTTGACCGGCAAATTGCAGGCAACACCCCCGTCCGAGAAGAGCATGCCATCTATCTCTACTGGTTTGCGAAGCACCGGCACTGCGCAGCTCGCTTGCATGGCATCACCGATGCAACCCTTGCGGATCATATATGGTTTGCCATCAACAACATTTAAGGCAATGGCAGCAAAGGGGATTTTGAGATTTTCAATCAGTTGCTCCTCGGTGTTAAGACGCCCAAGCAGGTATCTGCGAAATTTGTCACCGCCATAAAGGCCATCATAACGTGGACGTTTTATTGGTCTGAGTATATAAAATATCGGAGCGACCATGAGGCGAAAAGCTAGTGGCACAGTCATGAAGTTTCGCATCACTGCGCCTGTTTTGAATTCTTCTTCCATTTGAGCTGGTGTCGCTCCGAGACAGTAAAATCCACCTACTACGGAGCCAATACTGGTGCCAGTCACAACATCAAACTTGATACCTTCTCTTTCGAGTACCTTGAGCACACCTACTTCGGCTGCGCCTCTAGCCCCGCC
>CAZRMH010000714.1:0-1870 GCA_964600935.1 uncultured Candidatus Obscuribacterales bacterium | reverse complement strand
GGGGTAAAAGCACACCGGAAACACCGCGCTTCGTAATCGAATCTGACGCCAGCATCATTGCACCGCTCATGTTCTCATATGTTTTAGAGTCTGGTTCTCATACTGTCGAAGCGAAAAAAGAACTGGTTTCGAACAAACAATCATCGAAGTAATCGAGAAGCAAGTCTCGAATTCCGCAGACTAAATTATCAGATACGGCACCAGGCTGCCGTATCTGTTTTTTTGACCCTGAACAATGCAAGAACCTTAAAACGTATGTATTTAAAAGCGCTATGAAAGCTGTCCTTAAAAGGTCGCTGTCTAGAAAGATCAACGAGTTCAAAAGATAATCTATGGGGTGATAATCCGTCTCAACTCTTGAGCGCGGTCAGCAGTCAACTAGGATGCAGTTGTCGCAACAGCAGTATGTTGGAAGAGTGGCGTGGACAAATAACGTTCGCCAGTGCTGGCGACGACTGTGACGATCAACTTGCCTTCGTTCTCCGGACGCTTTGCTAGTTCCAAAGCAGCATGAACGGTGGCACCGCTGCTGATACCAGCGAGTATGCCTTCGACGCGTGGAAGTTTCCGACCCATTTCAAATGCCTCGTCATTGGTGACGAGAAAAACCTCATCGATAACGGACAGATCCAAAACGCCCGGAATGAAACCGGCACCAATTCCTTGAATTTTGTGAGGTCCTGGCTGAAGCGGCTGTCCGGCGAGACTCTGAGTAATAACGGGACTGTCTTTGGGTTCAACCGCGACAATTTTTACCGAAGGCTTCTTCTGTTTCAAAACCTGACCGACACCAGTTATGGTGCCACCGGTTCCCACACCAGCGACAAAGATATCCACTTTGCCTTCAGTATCTCTCCAGATTTCTTCTGCAGTGGTTTCACGGTGAACTTTTGGATTAGCTTTGTTATTGAACTGCTGTAACATGAATGCGTTTTCGTTTTCCGAAAGCAATTGTTCTGCTCTGGCCAGTGCGCCTTTCATACCTTCCGTACCCGGCGTCAAGACCAGCTCTGCACCAAGCGCGGAGAGCATGCTGCGTCGTTCAATCGACATGGTTTCCGGCATCGTTAAAATCAACCGATAACCTTTTGCTGAAGCGACAAATGCAAGCGCGATGCCGGTGTTACCTGAAGTCGGTTCGACGAGAACGGTCGAGCGCGGCGTAATCAAATTCGCCTTTTCAGCTTCCTGCACCATGGAAACGCCGATACGATCTTTGACTGACCCTAATGGATTCATCGACTCCATCTTTACTGCGACGGTTGCTTTCAGACCATCCGTCAGCGTATTCAGTTTCACCAGCGGAGTGCCACCAATTACTTGTGTGATATCGAGTTTCATCGCAATCTCTCCACTTCTAGGGTCACAGTGATCGTACGTTTGAAACGTTCTCAGTAGGAACAATCGTATCCGAATCTTAAGCTCAGGTCAGACGTGAGGAACCGGCTTTCCGTCCATGCGAAACCGAACCCAAATACGCGAAAAGGTCCCACGAATAGGACCTTAGCGGATCAAGACTAAACGAGACTACTGCGGAGTAGTCGAATCGGTGCTAGCCGTTTTCTTTCGGTCGGCACCTTTGTCGTTGATGATGTCTGCAATTGGATTGTTTGCAGTCAATTCAGCCAATTGGCGTTCACCAATCTCTTTGATGATTTTGCCCTTTTTGAATTCTTTGTCCTTGTGTCCACGCTTGCCGAGTTCCATCATCTTTTCGCCTTTGGAAATCAAACCTTTAGCGTGCGCAATGCTGCCTTTATATTTTTTCTGCATGCGCTTTTCATCAGAAGTGAAATCACCTTGCGGAACTGACGGATCAGCATAGGGATTGACGGTCTGCTGGTGCGCTTGAGCGGCGCCTCTGCCGGCC
>CAZRMH010000713.1:0-1874 GCA_964600935.1 uncultured Candidatus Obscuribacterales bacterium | reverse complement strand
ATCAAAGACAACTCGGTTCCAGGAACATCAGGCGTCACTAGTTTGCGCAAGTTAATTAGCGATGGCTATACGATTGTGAACTTCTAAATCGCGGATTTCATTCTTAAAAGTCCGCCTGGAATCTCGCTTGCGGAACGAACTACATCGCCCAAGCGCTACAAACAAACACTGTGTGCTGCGCTCAAGGTGACGGATGAGACCGCCACCTTGAGCAGAAGGAGGAGTCCATGTTTTCTCACGGGCCATTTCACGAAGGCGAAATCGATATCCAAGAACGAACGGGCGAGCGTGAAATCGCGCGGATGAACTCCGTTGCCGTCAAGGACGAAATACTTGGTGGCGCTCTCGCTTTTATAGAACGTCAACCGCTCGTTGTTGTCGCGACAGAGGATTCAACGACTGATCTGTGGGCAACGATGATCTTTGGAAAGCCAGGTTTCATGCACGCTCCAAGCACCAGAGAATTGCAAATCGACTTGCAATACACAAAAATGATAGATGGCGATCCATCATTGAAAAACCTGGAGTCCGATCCTAGAGTCGGTTTATTGCTGATCGAACTTGACACAAGAAGACGCTTGAAGATAAACGGACGAGTTGCCTCTCGTGTCGAAGATAAGCTGACAATCGCAGTCGAGGAGTCGTTTCCCCTCTGTCCGAAATACATCCAGCGCCGGAAGGTGCGCTTACCGGAAGACCAAAAATCTCTTGAACAGCTAATTCCGCAGGCAACAGGCACGGTCCTAGGCACAGAAGAGAGTGCGCTTATCGGCGGGAGCGACACCATGTTTGCTGCGACATCCAACCCCAAAGGTAATCTAGACATATCACATCGTGGAGGGAAACCGGGCTTTGTTCGTGTTGTCGATGGAAACAGACTCAAAGTACCCGATTTTGCAGGCAACAGCATGTTCAATTCATTCGGCAACCTTCAATTGAACGAAAAGTGTGGCGTGATTATCGTCGATTTCGCTTCACGACAGTGCCTGCAGATATCGGGGAGAGCAGCCGTTCTTCTGGAGCAGGAAGATCCGGACAATGAGACTGGTGGCACCAATCGATTCTGGACTCTAGACATCGAGCACTGGAGAAGATCAACAGTTCCAGCCCTGGAGCTTGAGTTTATTGACGCGTCTCCATTCAACCCGAAATAACAAAGAGACCCGATATCCATTTCCAATTCATCAGTGATACCACACCTGATGAGAGCCCACGACATCGCATATGGTGCGACCTCCCTACCACCTCCTCCGTTGACGCGCGACCGAATGTTCGGTACGCTTCCGTTCGCAAGGAGCTGAATTATGAACAAGAGCGCACTAATTAATGAACTACTGGAGCTGTTTCGCCAGCAAGGCTACGAGGGTGTTTCTATCGGCGAGGTCTCGAAGGCTACCGGTTTAGGCAAGTCCAGCCTCTATCACCACTTTCCTGGCGGGAAGGAAGAAATGGCTCGCGAAGTGCTTGGTTACATCGACTCAGCAGTAAAAGAACACTTTATCGCACCACTCAAAGCAGAGGGGAAGCCGGAAGCGAAACTCGCGGCCATGGCAAAAACCATTGAAGCCTTCTATGACGGTGGTCGCACAGGATGCCTTGTAGAGGGTTTAACACTGGGAGCCGCAAGCGCACCGTTTCAGGAGCTGGTTCAACAAAGCCTTGACGCCTGGATCGAAGCGACCGCGGGTGTGGCCGTCGAGAATGGTTTAGACAAAAAACTGGCACGGGAACGGGCTGAAAATGCACTTATTGCCATTGAAGGTTCACTCATTGTTTCCCGAGCTCTGAGAGACTATAGGATATTCGAACGTGTGGCGGGAAGTCTGCCGAGCCTTATACTGGAAGGATAGGAGTGGAGCGATTATTATGAACGG
>CAZRMH010000712.1:0-1889 GCA_964600935.1 uncultured Candidatus Obscuribacterales bacterium | reverse complement strand
CTTGTTTTTCGGTGAAACAAATAGGGTCGGTCGAGGTTCCACTGCGTGATTCGCACTTATTCCCAGCCGATCCAAAAGCTGAGCAATCATCGGAGCTTTCTCAATCATTTTTGTGCTGACCAGCGGAATCACTTGATGGTTCTCAGAAGCCAGACGGTCATTCCAAGCAGGCTGTATTCCTCTTGTAGCCAGCAAAGCAAGGCAATTGGTTGTCGCTGGCGGCTGAGAGCCTAGCGAATCTTGCACTTTACCTTGCAAATATGGAGTCAAATCCGGATAGGAGACAGTGCGAAAGAAGCGCATCAAGGCGCAATTATGCTTACCGTCGACATCACCGAAACGGTTGTAGAGATAGTTAACGGCATCGGTCGCAATACTTTCCGTACTGGAGCAGGCGTCCCCCAGGGTCGCCAAGTACGCGGCGTATTGCTCGATTTCACCAGGTTTCTCAAATTGATGCATGTCATCACTAAGCGCGAAAGCACCCGACAAAGAAGACCATAGTTTACCTAAAAAACCGCCCCAAATAGTATCGTTTTGAGAAACAGGTTCACATCGCGAATCCATTGCCGAGCGAGTCTTGTGGCTAATTGGCTACAATTAAAGCCCGACCAGATCATCCTCGCTTTCGCCGCACGAAGCGTTTTGATACCATATATGATGCAATTGCGCAGCAAAAAAATTCCACGAGACAACAATGGCAATCCACCAACTTGAACTTTTCGCCGACTACTTCCAGTTTTATCTCAAAGACGAGGACTCGGATTCTGATTTGAACGATAGTTGGACCCCCGCGGCAGTAGACAAACTGCTGGCTCTTGCTCCCGGGATGATCGGAGTGGGGACTGTGAGAGACCAAACAGTTCCTGTGACTATCGAAGTTAGACAAGATCGTCCAGTCGAGATGGAACGCTGGGACAAAGTCAACGATTGCGAGATTGACATAAAATCCGGTTCGCTGGTAGTCGCCGGCAGTACCGACTATTTTCCGGAAGCAAAACGGATAAGAGTTGAGCCAGGCGTTTATTGCGCACGGGTTCTCTACGGCGACTTGGGTACGGTAAGCGCCGATGGACTGGACGGAGAGGACCGTTACAAAATTGTTCTATGGCCAAAAAACGCCGGTATTGCATACTGAAGCGGAAGCTCTAAGCCGGCCGATCAATCAAACGATTGCAATGTATAGCCAACTCTCGGCACTGTTTTTATAATTGACCTGGAAACATCACCATCGGCGGTATCAATCGCCTGCCGGATGCGTTTTATCGCGGTCCGCAATGCGTCGATTGAAGCTTCCGAATCCGAGGCCCAGACACGCGCCAACAAAACATCGGTGCTGAATACCTGACCGGGATTGCGCATGAAAAACTCGAGCAGCGCGAAATCTTTCGGCTGTAACCGAACCTCCACTCCGCCTCTGGTGACATGGTGCTTGGCACGGTTGAGATGCACTTCGCCTGCGACGAGAACCTCGGCTAACATCTCACGAGGTCGTCTCAACACGGCTCTAACACGCGCGGTCAATTCCTTCACACCGAACGGTTTAGTAACATAATCATCAGCGCCGTAATCGAAACCACGCTCGATTTCAGTAGAGTCACACTTTGCCGTTAGCATAATCACGGGAGTTTGACCTCCGCGACGTCTGTATTCCTGCAGCAACTCGATGCCGGATTTTCCAGGCAGATCCCAATCCAAAACAATTAGATCGAAGCCACCAAGCAAGAGCATATCGAGACCAGCCAGCCCGTCATAGACGACCTCCACGCTATAGTTCTGACCAGAAAACCAATCAGACACCAACCCACAAAGGGTCGGGTCGTCATCGATTATCAGAATCTTCGCCAACTACCGCTCTCCGCATCCCGCTAAAAGAGGAACCAGCCCCA
>CAZRMH010000711.1:0-1898 GCA_964600935.1 uncultured Candidatus Obscuribacterales bacterium | reverse complement strand
CCTGCCGTAATTCTCACATGTATTGCCGCATTGCCACTCATTCACGGACTGAAAGTACACGACAAATCTACTGTCCTCTACGTTGCCACCTTCCCATTAACTATTCTCGTTGCGGTCTGCTCTTACCATTTTTTTGAATTACCGATTATCAATCGCGGATTCAAAAAGAAAGCGGCGTTAGCTCACGAAAACGAAATTGCTTTAACTCCTCGAGAACAGCCAAGTCTCTAGATACGAGTAAACAGTTTGATCTAAATATTGAAACCGAAGTCTTTCATTTCTTGAGCGTCTAAACGCAAAGAATGCTATAACTTTTACTTCGACTTGATTGACTTGAGACTACCCATTGGACGACGATTCCTCGTATACGCCCTCCGAAGAAATGCATAAGGCAAATTTTTCGGCTTCGATCGAGCAGATTGCCGGCGACCGCTATGAGGTCTTGGAAGTAATCGGCTCGGGTGGATCGGGTGTCGTTTTCAAAGCACGAGACATATCATTAGACAAGATTGTTGCCATAAAAAAACTGCACAACAGTGCTAGCGAAGCGCTGTCGATCAGATTTCATAGAGAAGCAAAAATACTTGCAAACCTGAAACACCCAAACGTGATGAGCGCGATCGATTTTGGCTTGACCGATAAGAACGAACCTTATCTGGTACTCGATTACGTACATGGCATAACACTTTCACAATGGTGCAAAGAGAAAGGACCAATGCCCGTGCCATTTGCAGTAGCCACGTTCATCGACATCGCGCAAGGCTTAGCACACTCACACCGCAAAAACATCGTTCATAGGGACATGAAACCAAGCAACGTCATGCTTGTCGAAGACGAGCAGAGCAAAATAGCGGTGAAGGCTCAGATTGTCGATTTTGGATTGGCTCGAGATACAGAAATTGATCAGTCGTTTACGGCACCTGGAGCGGGTATCGGGACACCTGCATATATGGCGCCGGAACAAATTCAAGGCGGTGAAATCGATCAACGCACCGACATCTATTCGTTCGGATGTTTGATGTATGAAGTTCTAACTGGCACCACACCTTTCCTCGGCGAAACGACACTTGAGACGATCAGCATGCATCTGCATGACACCCCCACATCGGTGGCGGTCCGTGCGCGCAGTGTCGGTATCGAATTTAATCCTGAGTTACCACCGAGTCTCGATGATTTGATCCAGAAATGTTTAAAGAAGCGTCCTGAGGATCGCTTTCAAACCAGCGAAAAATTGCTCACTGCTCTACTCGAGCAAAAAGCATCTCTCAATTTTGATGGCAACGTCGATTTGCACAAACATCTAGAAGACATAAAACCAAAAACTTCCCGCCCAATAAACCAAAAACAAATCGCATTATTGGCAGTCACTCTCATTTGCATAGTGTTCGTCTCAATTTACTTTTGGAGAAAACTAAGTTCGACGCACCCCAAGGAAAAAAATTCAATCGATAGTCATTTAGAAGAAGCGCCTACGCAAGGCCCCTATATTCAGAAAGAGAACGTGGATACCTTCATATACCTCGCGAATTTGCCGCCGGCAGCACCTGAAGAGACCAGTTTTAAAACGCCTGATGACCAAAATATGCCCGATTTTTTGAGGCAGAACGAAAATATAGGAAAGCTCGACTTGCACAACGGAGCGTTTGATTCAGCAGATTTAAAGCTACTGAGCGGAAGAACTGATGTTAACGAACTGAGAATCGAAGGCGAAGAGAAGTATTTTTCTGATATCTCAGCGATTAAATCGATTGCTCATCTAGAAATCGTCGCACCGTCGAGCGTCGCGTACGAATCAACTGAAGAACTTACTAAACTGCCAAAGATGATTGAACTGACATTCAAAAACTGTACCTTTGGCGCTGGAGCATTTAAGAGTTTACCCAAAGCTCCGCGACTGA
>CAZRMH010000710.1:0-1904 GCA_964600935.1 uncultured Candidatus Obscuribacterales bacterium | reverse complement strand
AAAAAACACAAAGGAGAGCAGACGGCCGGACAGAAACCATTAAATCATTATAGCACGTACCAGGTGCAGCCGGATCGTTAAGACGCGAAACGGACCGATGAAACACTGAATAAGGCTCTGCGGACTTACTTACAATCTTTAGGGACTTCAATCTCTAGCAGAGGTACTTTTATTGTGGAAAAGACTCCCGAGTAAAGAAGGCTGAGCGAGTCCTTGCGAACAGTTTCAGATTGCTCAACCGATAAGATGTACAACGGATTTCCATTTGTTTGTTCGTTTTTTAAATCAACCGCTTTTCTAAGCACGTTCTCTCTATCACACGGTTCAATTTCATTTAGTATTTTCACCGCATCTAAAGGTTGATCGGTTTCAGAAACCTTTTTTGCCAAACTATCTATATCATCTATCTGCAGCACTTTTCCTGTAATGGCGAACTTAGAGAATCAGCGTGACTTTAGCGTGACTTCACGTGACGGTGCGATTGATTGATGAAAGCACGTGTAATCGGCTTGTCGAGCTGGTTTTCGACGTTACCATCGATCGCCGAAACACAGGCTTGTGGTCCAGGCAATCATCCGCCGAATTCCTGATTCAGCTGAAATCGTTAACGAAGCAGGCCGAGTCGTCCTGAAAGATAACGTCTGACATATTCAGTCACTTCATAGACGTGGTGGTACTACAAATGGTGCCGCCGGAACGGTGACAAACTCCTACGCAGAGCGCTCATTCAGAGTGGTGATGACCGAGAAAAAAAAAACAACTTTTGATATTGATTTTGGTTGTCCAAAGCATGGAAAGAGCTGGATATACTCGCCTGGCGCCGATTAGAAATCCGTACTAGTTCAAGGGACTTGACTGGGCATTCAGCTGGGTATGACATTATTGGGCCTTTCTAATTCTAGGATTCGAAATTGGCGTCAGGCGAACAGCGTTTGGTGGAATTGAGCTTTTACGGCAGGCGGCTAACGGCGTTGAGTTGGCAATCTAAGCAATTATGGAGGCGCTTCTAGATGAGCGGAGAAGCAGGAGACAAGAAGGTCCGACCGAAAAATGAAGCCGACACGACCACCGTCGCTGAGCCGCCAGAGCCCGAGGCAACGGTCCCTGCAACAGTTGCGCAGACTGAAGGCTCGGAAGGCGGCGCCTTGCGCGATTCAGTGGATTCAAGTGCCAATCAGTCTGTCGATGAACCTGGTGACTTGTTGGCCGATTGGCTTGGTTTTGCTCCACTTACAATCGCCCAGTTGCAGGCCAAAGGCGACGCCAACGATGAAAAAATCGAAGCCAATGTTTCGAAAGAAAACGCCATCAAGGCTGCGCAGTTGTCATCAGGACTAACAGGCGATGTCAGTGACATCCGCGCCAAAATGAAAGACCAAGTGACGCGCGACGTAAAGGAAGGCATTCTCAAACCGGCAGACTTGAGCAAACCAATCAGCTTCGGCGCCGTTCTGGTCGGTCTGGCTGTACTGTCACCGCAGGAACTGACGGAGGTTCGAAACGAACGCGTCAAGCAAGCAGAACTGGCCAAAGGCGAAGGCAAACAAGAGCCCAACATGATCGACGTTCTGCGCGAACGGTTTAAGGACGATCCGGAAAAGTTGAAAACGTTGGACAAAGCAATTCTATTTTACGAATCGCTGCGAGCACCCGCACGAGAAGTGCGCGCGGTCGAAAAGGAAGTAGCGTTTGACAAACTGCCGCCAGAAAAACAAAGAGAGGTTCAGACACTCAGAACACTTCAGGGCACTATCGTCAGACTGTCAGGCGAGAAAGGTTTCTTCAAAGATGAAACGGAACGCAAAGCGTTTTTAGACAAACTGTCAGAGGACATGGCGACGATCAAACAGGACGGTTCCGACAAAAGTTTGGTCTTCGAAAAACTCCCAGTCATGCAGCGGTTC
>CAZRMH010000709.1:0-1927 GCA_964600935.1 uncultured Candidatus Obscuribacterales bacterium | reverse complement strand
GGTCGATGTTCTGATCCGGAGCAATCAGCTAGAGTGGAAATCGCGGGGCTTGTTGCGTCAAGGAAAACCACGGGGATTTTCGCATGTCAGAAAGTCGAGAAATAATTTTTGCTTCGAGTAGAGCAAGCGCAAATAATTGCTTGTGGAACAGGGCCGGCCGAAATATCGGAAATATGATTAGTGGCTGCAGCAAAAAGACTCTCAAAACGGATAATTTTTCCAGTAGCGAGGCAGAACTGAATATTGAGTTGGATGCGTTGTTGGATGAGCTTGCTCTGCTGGCGCGAACGGAAACCAAACCGGCAGTTCAATATCTACGCCAATTGCTTGCCAAACTGGAAGGACGCCGCGTGTTACGTTGCACCTTCAACAAAATGCTGCTGAAGGCACGAGTCGAACTGCAACTCGATAGAAAACATACTGAGAATTTGCGCATTCGTGCGACAAACGCTCTCCACCTGCACGGCTCAGAGTTGCAGTTTGGTAAAGATGTCTGCTTCGAAGCAAGTCTCGTTGATGACGGGATAATTCTCACTGGAGTAACGGGACTCTCAGTGCAAGTATCAGTCTTAAAAGGGACCTTTCGATGTGATGTGCTACAGGCGCGAGTGCACGCGCGAGAAGGGAAATGCTCCTTGACTCTGAAAACGCGAAATCCATTGATTGGGCAGACCGATGATGATTTTTCGCTTGTGGACCTCGATACCGACTTCTACCAGAACTCAGAGAGCACTGAAACGGTGCCATCGCAGGAAGACCAATCGAAGGAGCGGAAAGAAAAGGCCAAGCACTTGCGAACAACCTGCACGAATATGAGAGCGTTCGGCGTGAGCGATAAACTGATTGACACGCTTGTGCCACCTCCCGTGAGTAACACCAGCAAAGGCAAACTCACCGGAGGCTTGCGCCTTGATTATTTGAAAAATCTTTGTTCTCTGTATGCAGTTTTGATGATATTGATTTCTAGTTACATCTTTCTGATGGATAGAGTTCCGCAAGTTATTCCAATCATACTGACACTATCTGCAATATCACTGTTAACAATCGGAATTGACAGAGAATGGAACTTCAAGTCGGTTCTCAGGGTTATTGCTTTTAATGCAGTGACATTTTTAGCCGTAACGATTCAACTCTATTAGGTCCTTACCGGTGTTCAAACTCGCAATGGATGATTGCGACACATGTTATTCGACGGAGCACTAGTGAGATTTTTATCTATGAAAGGTTTGACTGATCGTAGAAGTAGAGGTAGCGTCCTTTGCGAG
This sequence comes from uncultured Candidatus Obscuribacterales bacterium, assembly GCA_964600935.1. Lineage (GTDB taxonomy): Bacteria > Cyanobacteriota > Vampirovibrionia > Obscuribacterales > Obscuribacteraceae > JADYXR01. Next base: position 662 of record CAZRMH010000709.1, on the reverse strand, counting down.
TCCGTTGTTGCAATTGCCTTAATGGTACCGCTCACGGTGCTCACCATCCTCGTCGCGCTGGAGGCCAGTCGAGCTTTCGTCATTTCCGAAGGGATGACACAGGCAGCTGTTCTAGCGTGTCGAGCCATTGCATATGAGTACAAAACAAATAAAGCAATCGTAACCGATTCGCAATCTCAACAGTCCATTTTCAGTAATATTCGAATCGCAAACACTGTACACAGTAATTCTCAGTTCAAAATTACCGGATGGAATCTAACACAAAATCCGAAAACTGTTACTGTCCAGGCGACCTACATACCAGGCGACGGCACACCTCCGCTACCAGCCTTTCCTAGCAATGATGTGCTAAATCTGGGTTCGACATTCCGGATATCTCAAACAGTCAACTACAGGCTTAATGAATAGCTTAGACCGCAAGGATAAGGCAGGAGTGCCCAATGGCAGAACGAAGACATCGAAAATACCTCAAGCGAAATTCTGGATTCGCTATAGCGGAACTCGCAGCCGCGTTAATGCTAATGCTGCCGCTCACAATCGCGGTTTGCTTTGTCGCGGCTGAGGCGATGCAATTCTGCATGATAAAAAGCGTACTCAACCGGGGCGCTGCAGTGGCAGCACGTCGCCTGGCGATAGCTTACGGAACAAATGCCGCAGCCGCA
>CAZRMH010000708.1:0-1933 GCA_964600935.1 uncultured Candidatus Obscuribacterales bacterium | reverse complement strand
GTACAACGCGCTGTCAAAGCGATTCAACCTCCAGCTCAAACTCGTGAAAAGCTGTCGAGACGCGATTGCTGCCGTGGAAGAATCGGACACTTACCATTTAATTCTGATGGATTTAGGTCTCTCTGACATAAACGGTTGCGACTGTGCCAAAAAAATTCGCTCCATCGAAAAATCGCGTGGCGGACGAACGCCGATTGTTGCTGTCACAGGACACGCATCGGAAGATTACCAAGCCGACTGCGAGAACGCCGGCATGGACGGATTCCTCGGCAAACCATTTTCAATCGAACAGTTCGGCGATGCGATCGAAAAGTTTTCTCGCAAGGATTTCTAAGCTGAATATAAAAAACCGCCACCAGAGATAGTGGCATTAGCGATTGGGAAGCAGTTCGAAATTTCCTTTTCAAAACGCCCCGCACTTTGTAATCCGCGTGCGAGGCGCATTGATTTATTGCAAAAATTGCATTGGCAGCGATAGCGCCGCCTCAGAAGTCAGGAATTACTGTCAGCAAGCATCTTGTCGACAAGAACGTATGTGCCTATAACCATGCTTTTGAAATAAGTCTTGTAGACTTCTTCGATCTTCGCATCTTCATTTTTTGCTTTGTGGTCGCCGAGCCAAATTACTTTGTCTCCCATAACCTTTTGCATAAGCAAGGCTGCCATTAGATCACGCTTGTCTGTTTTTTCCATGATTTAGCCCTTTCGACAGAAACATGATTATTTTGACATTGAACCAGTATGCCAATCAATAACCACGAACTTCTTGAAATGTGTTCGGTGGAAAATTTGTTTTCGAAATTTCGATAACCAGGCTGCTAGCAGCTCGCGACCAATCGCTTACTGCCTTGAACAGTGCCGCGCCGTGCCAGTTCATCATCGATCTTTTTCATAATCCGTTCTTTTTCGAAGGACCACGCAGGAGCAATGATTTCTTCTTGAGTACCTTCAGCCACCAATCTCATTATCACCATATCTGGTGGCAGCATCTCCAGCGCATCGGCAACTAAACGCACATATCGATCTTCATCCAGCACCGGCAGATTACCTAAACGATAATCCATCTCCATCGGCGTGCCTTTATAAATGCAGAGTTGGTGAATCTTAATCGCGTCGACAGGGCAGTTTGCGACCTGCCTGACGGTTTCCAGCATCATTTCGTCGGTCTCATCCGGCAAACCAAAAATAAGATGTGTAGCGACTTTCAAATTGCGGCGCTTGGCACGCTCGACGGCGTCAAAAAATTCTTCAACGGAATGTCCGCGGTTTATCTTATCCAGAGTTTTGTTAAACGCTGATTGCAAGCCAAGCTCCAACCAGACGAATGTTTTCTCGTTGTACTCGGCAAGCAGATCGAGAATGTTTTCTTCTACACAATCTGGACGGGTGCCGATACAAATGCCCAACACGTCAGGGAATTCAAGAGCTATATCGTAAAGTTGTCGCAATGATCCTTCCGGACCATACGTATTAGAAAAAGCTTGGAAGTAGGCGAGAAACTTGTTCGCTTTGTAACGGCGCCGGATTCGGTTGATGCCCTTTTCAATCTGTTCACGAACGCTGACCGCTATATCAATAGTAGGCGCTCCCGACCCACGGTCGTCGCAGAAGGTGCAGCCACCGAAAGCCCGCACACCATCACGGTTTGGGCAGGTGAAGCCGGCATCGACTGGCACGCGATAAACGCGCTCGCCAAATTGCTCTTTGAGATAGTTGTTAAAGGTTCGATACGCAGGCATAAGTGCACCAACATCCCCGAGAAATCACCGCGAGGATGGATTTGAGTTGTCAACCGACAATGTTACTACATCCCGAGTGATCAACTCAATTTGACACTCACGATATCACCCTGCTATTCTGGCAAAACCCTCTGAACATGGATGCCCCCATCGTCTAGAGGCCCAGGACACCTCCCTTTCACGGAGGCGACAGG
>CAZRMH010000707.1:0-1934 GCA_964600935.1 uncultured Candidatus Obscuribacterales bacterium | reverse complement strand
CTGCTATAGCGATTGACGGGTGTGTGTCATTCAACTGAATGACAAACTTTTCGTGCAGCGTTTCGGGTGACAGACCGGCATTTTTGTGAAAACGCAAGATTGTTTGGAGGCTGCATGAAACGAAAAAGTATTGTTGCTCCAGTCGAAGCTGGCGACCTTGAGAAACGTTGTCGTTTGGATAGAGCACTTTCGAGATGTTTTCAGAGACGCATTTGTCCCCGACGGCGCCGAGGTAGTCACCCATGTTGAAGATCTGGAAGTCGAAAGCTCGTGGAGCTTCCGCTTTCCAGAGTCGCAGTGTGTTCGTAGTCTGGGTGCCGTATCCTGGAATCGGTGTGTCGTAAGGAATGCCCATCACTTCACGCTGGGCTTCCCAACGGACTTTATAGACGCCCTTCTCATCCATGTAGCTTGTCGTTTTTCCGCCGAACTTGACGATCATTGATTCGTCAGGTTTCGCCAGTTCCCATGGATTGCCGTTGTGCAACCATCTGTCTGCAACTTCTACTTGCCAACCATTTTTGATCAACTGGTCGAAGATACCGAACTCATAACGAATTCCAAAGCCAATCGAAGGAATATTTTCAGTTGCCATCGAATCCAGGTAGCATGCCGCGAGGCGTCCTAAGCCTCCGTTCCCTAATCCAGGCTCTTCTTCATGATCGATCAGTTCGTCGAAATCAAGACCCGACTCCTCACAGGCTCTACGCATTTCTTCTGTAATCCCGAGGTTCAACATATTGTTAGCCAAATGCGGGCCAAGTAAGAACTCTGCCGAGAGGTAACAAACAACTCGCGATTTGTGTTCGAGATATTTTTCCAGCGTGTTGATCCAGCGGTGCAATAGACGATCTCGCACTGTCAGCGAGAGCGCCATATAGTAATCGTTGCGACTGGCGATAGCCGGGAACTTGCCAAGTCCATAGTACAGGTTGTCAGCCATTGCGCGACGAAGGGTCGGAATACTCAGTCCAGTTCTGTCGTCTTCTACCGACACGCCGACAGTGCCTTCTACTTGTCCCATGACAAATATCCTCTCCGGGAAACCATTAAGTGGTGAATTATATTCTTTCCTGGTGGTGAATAAATGAGAAATCCGCCGCGATCAGCTATTTGTCGCCGAAAACGTACAAAAATGTAAACATACTCTATCTGGCGCTCGCGGCCTGATAACCTTCTCGTGGTGCTCGACGTGTGCTCTTTCGACTAAAGGACCTAAAACGTCTTTGTAATTTACTACGTCGCTAATTCGGGGGTTAACTTAATGAACAGAAAATCGAAACGCGCAATGTGGAAACTCGGTTTAGTCGCCTTCAGTTGTGCGCTGTCTGTTAATCCTGCCTTTGCGCAGCTCAACTGGACACAAGTTCCCAATTACATTGATGTACAAGGTCGCATGACCACTGTCGAACAAACGATCATGGAATCTCTGGCAGCCGGCCGGTTAACTCCCGCCCAGGCAGACAGCTTCAAGAACGCTCTTGAACAAATTAAAACCCAGGATAAATCATACAGAGCTGATGGCAAGCTCAGCATGTGGGAACGTGTGAAGATCGTTATGGATCTCGACAAGCTGAACGCCAGTATTCAAAGCAGTTTGACCGACCGCAAAGTCGCCATTACCGACATCAGCGGGCATGAGGCTGACATAGATCGAGTAATTCAAGAGTCCCTTCTGAGCGGGCGATTGACTAATCTGGAAGCTCTTGGATTCAAGAAATCTCTGTCCGATATCAAGATGAAAGAGCAGTCACTAAAAGCTGATGGCGCGCTTTCTTCCGACGATCTGTTTGCGTTATCACAGGACCTGGATAAGCTCTCGACCAACATCGAACAAAGTTTGCGAACCCGCGTTATTGCAGATCCTGGAATTGATTCGAAACAAGTTGAGCTCAAGAATCGCATCAGTCAGTTAGCCCTTGCAGGGCGAATCC
>CAZRMH010000706.1:0-2001 GCA_964600935.1 uncultured Candidatus Obscuribacterales bacterium | reverse complement strand
ACTGGAATGGTCGAGAAACTCAGGCAGTATAAGGAGTCGGGTGAAATCACCCAGCTAAGAGCTGCTTGTAAGGCTACCAGTAAGGTTTATCAAGAAGTCGTCGCGTTGATGAAAGCTGGCATGACGGAAAATGATGTTGCTTTTGAAATCGATATGCGTTTGCGAAAACACGGCGCTGTAGATAACAGTTTCAGCTCTATCGTAGCTTCTGGTCCTAATTCAGCTATTCCGCACCATGCCACTGGTGAGCGCAAATTGAAACCAGGTGAGCCGGTCGTAATGGATTTTGGTGGTGTCTTTGGTGGTGGCTACTGCTCCGATATTACCCGCACCGTTTTTGTGCCTGGAAAGGCTCCTACAGCAAAAATGAAGGAGATTTATAATATCGTGCTGGCAGCCAATCAGGCGGCACGCAAGGCGTTGAAACCAGGCATCATGTATCGTGATTACGATAAAGTGGCGCGCGACTATATCAACGAAAAAGGGTATGGTCAGTATTTCTCGCATGGTCTTGGCCACAGTCTGGGACTGGAGGCTCATGATCCGTTTGATTATGAGCATGCGGCGCTTGATGTCGGTGCTGTGTTTACCGATGAGCCTGGTATCTACATCGACGGGGTCGGTGGGGTGCGGATTGAGGATGACCTGGTTGTCACCGCTGATGGTGCAGAACGTTTGACGATGGCGCCGTATTGGAAATTCTGAGTTTGGCGCAACAGGTGTTTGCACGGCCTAAAGCTAGTGTTGGCAGGCTCTGTTGGGCTGATTTCTTTCTGGAGAAATTCTGGTTTAAGCAATGCTTTTTTTGGAGGTTCGCTTTAAAACTACCAGGTTTCGCTGTTCGAGATAACGTCATCGGCCACGGCGCGCATCAGGTTTTCGACCGGTCCTACGGTCGTTCCTAGAATTCCCATTGATTTGCGGACGACTAACCAGTAGAGGAAGAGTAATCTTTCCAATGCTGCTGCAAATGGGATGGCTGCTTGTACGTCTTCGGTTTTGCGTCCGGATTCGAAACAATATGCCTCGAGTATGATATCGCAATGTTCGCGCAGTAAGCCGTTCTTGGCGTGGTTTGAAATGAGGCTGGCTAGATCCATTGTCGGTACACCGATTATTGTGAACCAGGACCAGTCAATTAGAAACAATCGACCGTTTTGGGTAATGATATTCTCAGCGTAGAGATCGCCGTGAACGAGTGATACGGGTTCTCCAGCCAGGCGTTGAGCGATGCTCGCAGCAGCTTTCTTCAGGGAAACACTTTGCTCTTCAGTCAAATCGTTCCAGGCAAGAAGTTGGTCCGTGACTTCGGCGAAGAACTTTTCGTAGTCGATCGGCGTGAGTGTTCGCAACACGTTCATCTGAATCAATTCGTCGGTGCGGTATGAGTAGGCTCTGTGCATGCGCGCGATGTCTTCACCCAGTCGCCTTGCGGTTTTGGCGTCGACTGCGTGTTCTTTTAAATTGACTCCGCCCAGATCTTCTAAAAACATGGCCGTGACGGAACCGTGATGAGCTGTCATATACAGCTGGGCTGAGCTGGCAATCGACGGAATCAAAATGCGCTCATGCAGGTCTTGTTCGATATCCCAAGGCGGCATGACTTGCTTATAAATCAAAGATTCAGGCAAGCAGTCATTAAAACGCAGGCGCTCGACATAGCTTAAATCGCGGTGGCGCAGTAGTTCCCGATCGATGATTGAAACCGGTTTACCAAAGAATTCGTCGAGCCAGCCCTCGAGTTTCGCTTCGGGGGCGGGTTCTAGCAATTGTAGCGATGGATCTTCTTGAGGGGCTTTCAATGCGGTCTGCTCCGTTTGATCGATTGCTTATGGTAGCAGTGGTGGTGTCAGGACGGGGGTGTGGATTGTTTTTTTTGCTAGTTGTATGAAGCGAGCGTCTCCTGACTACCGGCTGGACGCGCACTTCGTAACTTGGGCGGGAAGCGTCTTCTCGGGGGGTGTCGACTTAATAATTTCAACCGCTAGCGGTTGAAATTCT
>CAZRMH010000705.1:0-2006 GCA_964600935.1 uncultured Candidatus Obscuribacterales bacterium | reverse complement strand
GCGCCTCGCGCGCCGCCACAATATTGTCCATCTGTTTCGACTCAGTAATGTCCCGAACACAACAGAAGAGAGAACCATCCGATGGAGACCAATGCGCTGACCAGAGAGTATCAATGACTGCATTGTCTTTTCTAGTCAACCGTGTTTCAAAACTCAAATCAGACTGTTCTGCGATGTTTGCATTCAGTTTCTCAAAATGCTCACTCAATCCATCAGGAATCAGAATCTCAATTTCAGCACCGATCAACGCCTCCGGTTCATATCCCCATTGCTGGCTAGAAGCTTGGCTAACGGTTAAGAACGTCCCTTTTGTATCAATTGAGCAAACAACATCGGTTGCATTTTCTATCAGCATGCGCTCCTGATCGGCTGCGGTCTCGAGCGCCTTGGCAAGTCGATGAAACGCCTTATCGATAGCGCCGATTTCGTCATCGCCTTCCTGCTCGGGAAGCAGTTCTTCCTGTCGCCCAAATCGCGACATATTTTCTGTAATAACCGAAATTCTTCCCGCCACTTTTCTCATGAAAAACAAAATAGCCAACAGATTCGCCACTAGTCCGAGCAACATTCCCGCGGCAAGAGTGATCTCGACTGTTTGAAGTGATTGCTCGGTCACCGATGGCGTGTCGTCGATGCGCTGATACCTTTCCATCAGTCTGTCGCATAGACTCGTGAGCCTCTCGCCGGAAGAAGTGTGTTTTGTGAGCATCGGTTGAACTATACTCCCGGGCGGCAGGCTAAGAAGAAAATCAAATGAACTCTCTTCCTCCTCCGTAGCCAGCTCAAGTCGCCTCAACAAGGCAAGCGCTTCAGCATCGCCTTTGAGCAATGTTTCCAGGATACGCATCTCCTGTCGCATGACGGCAAGCTGATCTTTAAACGTCCCCAGCCCGACGTCTTCCCTCACTTGCTCGGTCACTGGCAGCGCTTTCAAAACCTCCGCCACTGTTTTCTGAGCGGCGCTAGTAAAGCGATTCAGATGCTCGACTATCTGACGCGCGTGCCGCTCCTTTTCGAGCCGGTTTCCCAAGGTGTGCAATTCGATGGTCAGCACAGAGACGAAGCAGAGTTCTAATACTACGAGTATGAGAACCGCCAGAAATCCTTTTTGAGCCATCGAAAGTCGATTCGGCATCCGAAAACCCCATGGAGCTACCTTATTATGCCATTTTGAGGATCGAATCGGGTTGGTTCAAATTTGTCATAAGTGACCATTAGGATGTAAACGTTCGGCAAATGACACACCGCACACCACTCGCAGTTACCATCCCCTCTACTTTGTAAGGAATTTCGTAAATGACAAATAATAGATTTGATGCCTTCGAGAGCCAAACAGCAAGACCAGACAACGCTTACAACTCAACACCTGAAATCACCAATCTGACGTTGGAAGTTCAGCAGCTGTGGGCTAACCCCGCTCTCAACTTATATGGCAAAGGCGAATCGCGTGGGCCTAATTGTGATGAGAACCCTTTATCAAAAGGATGCGAAGGACCAGGCAAAAATCCAATCGAGCCGCCCAAAGACAATGAGCAACAGCCGAAGGCCGATGGAGAGAAAGCGAATACCGCGAAAAAATGGCCGCCAGTCGACGCCGCCTGGGGAACACCTCAGCGCCAAGGTCTTGAAGGACGTGAAGGAAGAGCCGGACGAGAGGAAGGAAACACCGCCATTAAAAACACATTGCAAGAGCATAAGGAGTCTAGAACCGGAAAGGAAAAGTCACCCATGCTACCCGAGCTCGAATTGATCGATCTGGACCGCGAACGTCCTGCCGACCTTAGACGCCGTAAGTAAGTTTCTTTGAGCGGTGCTTATCAGGGGTTCTCATCAGAGGACCCCGATAAGCTTTTCTATTGCTCGAATTTATACCCGACACCATGGACGGTGCGAATCGAAGATTCTTCGGATTCAGTGTAAATCTTCAATCTTAGTCTTCTCATGCAAGTCCTCAACGTATGCGGCGACCGATCCGACGAACTCGGCCAGACACGATCGAGGATGGC
>CAZRMH010000704.1:0-2010 GCA_964600935.1 uncultured Candidatus Obscuribacterales bacterium | reverse complement strand
CTTTGCGAGCATTCCAAAAGCGCATGCCAAGCTCGAAACGCTTATGGAAGTCGGACTCGATTATGTCAAACTCGGACAGCCTGCCACCACGCTTTCCGGAGGGGAGGCGCAACGAGTTAAACTGGCAGAACAGTTATCGAAACGTTCGACAGGTAAAACAATCTACATACTGGATGAGCCTACCACCGGGCTTTCGTTCGCCGATGTAGACAAACTCTTGCATGTTTTGAACCGCCTGGTCGACAACGGCAACACTGTTTTGATCATCGAACACAATCTCGATGTGATCAAACAAGCCGATTGGGTCATCGATCTAGGACCTGATGGCGGCGAAGACGGCGGAACGATCGTCGCATGCGGACCACCGGAGTTGCTCGCCAAAACCAAAGAATCGTTCACAGGTCATTTCTTGAAAAGCACTTTGCGGCAGCCGGCAGCAAAATAATCTAAGTAAGTCAGCGAAGCACTGAGCTGAGTCACTGAATCAGCAAGTAGTTGCGCCAGATAGACAGCGAGCTGACCGGTTCAGGTATGATTAAGCTAGATCAGGTATCATTGCCGGATCAGATGTTAATTGGCACTCGAACTAGTGATCGATAAACATCCCAAGCAGAAGACCACTGTTTTCAGGTAAGGCGCGTGAACAGCAGCGAAAAACTAGAACCGCTCAACGTGGATGAATCATCAGATCCAGTTTTCGACAGTTTGCGAAAACGTGGTCACAGGATCACTGCGCAGCGCGAGCTGATTCTGCAGATCTTCAGAAATCTGCCGCACGGACAGCATCTCTCAGCAGAAGAACTACACGGAAAATTGGTCGAGCGAGGTTCCAGCGTCAGCCTGGCAACGGCATATCGCACGCTAAAACTGCTGACTTCGATGGGTCTGCTCCGCGAACTGGATTTCGCAGAAGGGCATAAACACTACGAATTGAAGCAGGACGACCTGCCGCATCAACACATAATCTGTACGAGCTGTAATTCCACCCTGGAATTTGAAGACCACTTTTTGGAAGAAGCCGGTCAAAAAATTGGCGCGCGCTACAATTTCGACGTCGTTGATGCGCAATTCAAAATCTTCGGAATCTGCCAGCAATGCCGTAAGACACGATAGGGTGACTGGCGAATCGCCGAATAACGGTTGCAACTTCCGAAACGCTTACGGTTTAATTTCAAACGAGATATTAAAAAATGACTGAGCCCAAACAATTGACCTTAGCAGAAGCAAAGGACGGCGATTGGCTTGTGGTCACAGGCACAAGCGATGACGAAGTTAAATTTCAGGCATTGCGATTTGGAATCGGCGAAGGTTCGTTGATTCAGGTGCAAAAAAATATTTCAAAAGGTCCTGTAATTATCAGCAAGAAACATGTTGAAATAGCTATAGGAAGAGAGTTGGCTCTGAGTGTGACAGTGAAGCCATCGGCGCCGAAAAAACCGTGAAGTATGAAAATGACAGCGTCGCAAATTGAAAAGAAGCCCGGTCCGACTTGCACTCAATGTGCAATGCCTCTGGCGATTCCATCATCATCGTCGCTATCCATGCGCTGTCCGCGCTGCAATACGTGGCAGGATTTAGACCCGAGTTGTGCTGGAAGCTGCTTAAGCTGTCACAAAACGGCGCAAGCGATTCCCTCACCCTGCACGGTAGAAAAATCGGCAGTTGAACATCCTATAAGTAATTCTTGTGATCAGGGTAATAATTTTTGCGGAAATGTGGCACATACTAAGCGAGGGGCTAATCTCAGTCCGCTTCGACTGCTCAAGCAAGCCTGGAACGTTCTAACCAACAGGCTTTTCATGTAAGATAAGCTATGGAGCTCTTCTTATCGGAAATCCAACCACTCGCTTGGCCCAAGAGAACGACCTGAAATCAGTTCCACCCCAAACCCATATTTCGAATCCTCGTTGTTAGGGATTAATGGCAAGCAGACTCAATCCCTGGAAAATTCAAGGCTACAAGCCCGGACAGAACGTTATCGCCAAGATAATGAAAGCTGAGCCGGGCGGG
>CAZRMH010000703.1:0-2047 GCA_964600935.1 uncultured Candidatus Obscuribacterales bacterium | reverse complement strand
TGGGGCAATGAACGAAGAATGTTTGGATATACAATTGTCGAAACAAGATCATAGGCTGGCGATAACTTTGGTTGACGACCATCCGGATAAATCAGAGCCCAGTTTTTCATGTGCATGTCTGCATTGCCAGTGGCAAATGTGTGAACAAGCCGACGAACAAATTCGAGCACATCATCGAGTCCGGTTTCCAGCCAAAGGACATTTGCAATTGATTGATAGTTGTACCTTTCGTCGTACTTCTCAAAGAGGGAGAAGACTTGCGCAAAGTCTTCCATGTGAATTCTGGCACCGCTGCTGGTGCGATCAAACCTCTTTGACAGAAGGCAATCTCCATCAATTGCTTCTGGAAGGTCGTTGGGTAAGTTTTCGAAATGGGAGAGAGGAACAAGACGAAATTCGGGAACGGTTATCCCGATTTCTGATGCTAAACGAAGCATTGAGTACTCTAATTCGTTGACGTTAGGGTAGCCAGGGGAGGGAAGTTTGACGATCCAATGTCCTCCTACGCCTCTTGCTGGTATCACGATTTTGGAGTTAACGAGATCGCCGGAAAACTTCAGTTGTACGCCTGCAAGTGAGAAGCGTAGTTGACCTTCAGTCGAATCGTCTGAGGTTTCGTCTGCTCTTATTGATTTGGTTGGAGCAGTGCTTGGTTTTTCGTCGCTATGTAACCTAACAGCACCAGGCAAATCATCAGCTAGTGCTGCCAGTAGAGGAAACTCCTGAGTTTCGCGCACACTGGCTTTCCGTGCGAGGTAGGTCCTCAACTTCCCTTCCGGCAAAATATTGGAAAAGAACGGAGGTAATTTTCCCGGCGGTGAAATGATGTCGCGACCGGTAGCTACGTCATGGACCACATTCTTGTATGAAAGACTAAGAGTCGGTCTTGCCAGGTCTTTTGTATAGGCTTTGTCAAAGGCCAGGACTATCCTACCATCCAAAAGCTGGGTAAGCATGCCGACGTAGTCGTCGTTGAGATAGACGGAGAGATTGCTTATTGCCACTTCAAACCTCATCCGGTAGCGGACCATATGCCGACGGCAACTCTTCAGGTTGTGGCGATTTATCTGAGCGAATGAGATAAGAAACTGCTGGTACGTGTTTCCGTGGAACCAACATGTTCTCTAGTTCTAAGACTCGTGCCCATTCGATTAGAGTGCTGCTCTTTATGTCGTGCTTGCCACGTTCAACCTGTGACAGGTAACTCTGTCCGACCTGCAATAAATCAGCCAGCTGAGCTTGAGTTAGCCCTTTGGCGAGCCTGGCCTTCCGCAGGGTTTCGTATAAGTTTTCCATGATCAATTAGTTGTTCTATTTACTATTGCAGAGTCGATTATTTGACACAATAGATATTATAACACAGCTTAATATTCTATGTAATGACTAATATTGGACAAAATATCTAATGCATTAACTGTACAGCCATGTTGCGTTGTCCTCCGGGACTCTGAGAGAACAGAGCGCAGTGATTCCGATCAATGTTGTCGGGGAAACGTTTTCAAACAAGCGATTGGCGGTTTGAAAATGTAGGTGCCGTCTTGCGGCATGGTGCGTTTGATTTTGTCGGTGTAGGCAGAAACGATCTTTGCTGTCTCTGCCGAATCAAGCTCAGGCATTGACTTTAGCCAGTTGTCGGTTTCGATGTGCATCCATTGTTTTGCGGGATCGTAGACGGCGTAGTTCATGACTGAGTTAAAACTGGAAGGCGTGATTTTGGATTTCAGCTCTTTCATCATTAGATACGTCTCGGCGTAAAATGGCGTGGCGAGAACGAGTTCACGGTATTTTGATCGCTTTGGATCTTTTTCGGCGATTGTGTTTTCACCAAATACGGTGCACAAACCTTCGATGTATGGATCGCATAGCTTGGCGTTGAGCAAGTGAACAAGCTCGTGGCCGAGGTTGCCCTGGAAATAATTATCGCCGACTTCGTTTGCCATGAAGATGCAGAAGATGCCTTTGTCTCCGTCCCACATTACTGTCTGGCAGTGGGCGCCTGGGCGTCGAAAGATCAATAGCTGTTTGATGTCGGTCGTCGGTTTACCGA
>CAZRMH010000702.1:0-2057 GCA_964600935.1 uncultured Candidatus Obscuribacterales bacterium | reverse complement strand
ACATGACTGGTGACGAAGCGATCAAATCAATAGGTTTTGTATTGGCACAATCATCAAGGTCTATTGATATCACCGCGAGATATGGTGGTGAGGAATTCTGTGTGCTCTTGCCGAATACCGATATCGAAATGGCTGAGCAACTGGCTGAACGATTGCGAAGAACCATTCGAGAAACCGAAATCGAAGGACCTGGAGCGCTCTCTGCTAGTATAGGCGTGGCCAGTTACCCACTGCATGCCGATGGTGCCGACTCGCTTTTCTTGCGGGCAGACGAAGCGCTATATCGTGCTAAGCAGGATGGTAGAAATCTTGTCCGCGTTTCAACATTGGGACCGGACGGAGGACCTATACCTGTCGTTCCGAAAAAGAGTGAACCTCGCGAGCAAAGTGTTGATCCTCAACAAAGTTTATTACAGGAAAAATCCTAGGGAGGCTTCGTTCCTTCTGCGGTATAACTTGATACAAGGCGAATAGGAGTGTGAAACGTGAGCATAATCGATGATTTGGTATCGGGAGTCAGCAAAGAAGTAAACAAAGTCCAGGAACGTGGACAGGAGATGTTCCAGAGTTTCAATCTCAGTTCGCAAGTTCGCGATCTGGAACGAAAAAAATCTTCGAAGCTTGTCGAACTGGGACGACTGATTGTCGACAAATATCATGGTGGCAAAGACGTCACTGAAGATACGATTCAAGAACGCGTAAGCGAAGTTGTTGGTTATGAAGATCAAATCAACATCTTGAAGGCGGAGATGGACGCTATCAATAAGGCTAACGACCCTAATGCTCCAACCTCGCAAAGATCTGAAGCAAAAGCAGGCTTTAAGCCTACTCCCGGTTATGAATGTCCTCGCTGTCATGCGCCTGCTGCGCGCGACAAAAAATTCTGCCCGGCCTGCGGTGAGTCACTCGGTGCAAAAGCGGATGAGGGTCCGGTGGATGTAGAGCCAGAGGAGCCGGAATCGACAGTGAACGGCGACGAAGACTGATCACAATAATTCTCAAATTTAGCAGGAGCGCCGTTGCCGGTGCTCCTGCTTTGTGTTGCAGATCTGCCGCATAGGCAAAGAAGAAAACGCACGCGATATCGCGTGCGTTTCTTTTCGATGTGCGTTTGAAAAACTCGAAGGGACTAGACGCGGGCGCTCTTTCCGCAATCAGGGCAGAAGAAGAATGACGGACTAATCTTGCTCTCGCAGTGTGGACATTCTCTCAAACCGATGTCTTCACCCGTTTGTGGATAGCGACCATCCATAATTTCTTTGTATGCCTTTCCTTCTGCCCAGGCTTTGATTTCTTTGGCTCGGTAGACGGGCAGTGGATGTGTGCGGAAAATTTCTTGGAAAAGTTTATACACTTTGTTCAGTGTGCTGTAGTCCATCTCTTCGTAGTTATCTGCCTGACGAAGAAACTCTTTGGCGTCCATCTGTTCGTAAATGGACCATGAGCCGCCTGCTAGCTTCATGTTGACGCGTATGCAGGTATCGATGTCTTGCGCTACCAGAAGTTCAGCACGGTCAGCTGTGAGCTCCGATTTCCGCGACCAGTCGTACAGAGCTACTTGCAATCCAAACTGCGCGAGCACTCCACCGGCTCCGAAAATATTCTTGGCGATATTGAGGAGGAACATGGCGATTGTTTTGTAGAGAACGTGACCAGCCTTAACGTGACCAAGCTCGTGCCCAAGCACTGCCATCAGCTCTTCTTCAGTCAATAAATCGATCAAACCGGAGTGAATGACAATGACGGGTCTTTCGAAACCAAAGGTGAAAGCGTTAGGAACCGGATTGCTCATAATGTATAGATCCGGCTCAGCCACATCGAGAATGTCGCATGCTTCGCGGAACAATTTATAGATTTTTGGACATTGCTTCGGTGTGACGTGCACCGAGGAGCCCGTCAGAAAAACACGAAGATAGCGCTCCGCACCGAGTTCGATAAGCTTCGCAAATACTTTGTCCAGAAGCGGAATTTTCTTCACGACCTCAAGCGCGGCACGATCAGCAGGATGCTCGAAAGCGCTCGACGAGAGGCGGGGAAATTTCTTCTTGGTGTTGGTC
>CAZRMH010000701.1:0-2075 GCA_964600935.1 uncultured Candidatus Obscuribacterales bacterium | reverse complement strand
GATCTGTTGCGTGGTCCAGAAGGTGCACTCAAGACTTCTCTTGCGACCATGATGACTGAGCTCTCCAAAGCATCGCCGGAGGTGACGGCTCGAGTTTTAGCGCAAGTTGAGCGCGAGTTTAAAGCGATTGGATTGGACGCTAAAGCCGAGTATTCCACAACTGATGGTGGGAAAGGCAAAGTGACGCTGTCCGTAGTGGCACCAGACGGGAAGGGAAAACTACACTTCGTAAGTGATGGATCGAAACCGACATTCGAGCCAGATAGCGCCTTGCTCCCGGGGGTTGTAGTCAACGACGAACGCAGTCTTGACAAGGTGATGGCCGAACTCTCAAAGAGAGCCGACGAGGTCGCAAAAGGTAAAGTTAGTGGTACTGCAGATGGTGCGCTCAAAAAAACGGTGAGGGAGCAGGGCGAGGCGTCATTCAGTAAGTCCGTCAAACCTGATGCCCCAGTTGTTCCAGCCGAGGATCCGGCTAAGGTAATGGCTCGGGCCGAGGCGTTGATCGACAAAAGTGATATGCTGCAACCACTGAAAGATGCCTATAAGAAGGCTCTCAAGGATCAATACCTGACCCCTGAATTAGTCGAGAGAGTCTTTTCCATTGATCCGTCTGGTCAAGGTGCGCTAGTCCGAGAGTCTCTGTTTGATAGGCTTCTCGACCCCAAACGTCCCGAGTTTAAGGTTGGAAAAGAGGGCTTTGCTGCTCTTGCGGGGATGAGTCCGCAATCGCTGAACAGAGCCATCAATAATATGAGTTTGGTCGACCTGGAGTCCTGTCTAAAGGGATTAGATGGACAGGTTCTGACGACGAAAGCCATGGAGAGTATGGCTGAAATGTCTGTTAAAGAGCGACCAGTATGGATGGAGCGCATGAAGCGCTGTCTGGAAAATAGAGGTGGTAGTTATACCAAAGCAGATTTGCAAAAGATTCTGGAACTGTCGCCGTCAGCTCGATCGACGTTTTTACCTGGTGGCGCATTTGATACCGCTCTAGCTAATAAGACTTTCAAAGGCGATCTGGGAGACATTCTCTCACTTTCGAAAAATCCCGGCGTTTATTTGAAACTGGACGAGGCAACCAGGGATACACTTCTGGTGCTGGATTCAGATAGTTCTCGTCAGAGCCTGGAAAATTTGCTGGCTCGAACTGACGTAGACCAGGCATTGATCAAGAAGATCCTGGACCGAAATTCGACTACTGCAATTTCCGCAGACATCGCGGCTTCGTACTATGGTGTGGTCGTCAGAGGCATAGTCACGCCTGACCAATTGAATAAAATTCTTGATCTAGACAAGCCCACGGTCGACGCATTCAACAAGCTTTTGTTTGATCAGAATAAAACCCGGAGAACTCAGGAATTGTCGAGTTCGACTATCGATCTGCTTTTGAAATCGAAACCCACTGCAGAAGTCCTTGAAATATATCGAACAGTTCTTGACGGTCAAAACCAAGTAGATCCGTTGCTTAATGACAGCAAACTTGCCAGTGTGCTCAAAACTAGCAGCGAGTGCCAGAAGACTTATCATGAGTTGCTCAAAAATCGTACGGTGAATGCCGAAGCTATTGAAAAATTGTTGGCAAATCACACCGATGTGGCAACCCTTAAGGCTTATCAGAAGGCTGTTGTTGACAAAGTTCTTTCACCGGCAGCGCTGGCAACTCTTCTTTCCATGTCCGAAGACAAGCGCTCCGTATTTGAGAAGAAATTGTTGCCTGGTGAATTAAGCTCGCCACGCGCATTAGGAGAGAGTTTGTTCAGCTCGTTATTGAATTCAGATCTTTCTGCTTATGCTGTGCTCGGCATTGAGAATGGTCTTGCCGATGGCATGAAACCTGATGTGCTGGAAAAGGTAATGCAACTTGAATCCCCTGTTCGCGAAAAGATTGGAACGTCCCTGCAGAGTGGCGATCTGGTTCAACAACATTTAACTGCCTTGATTACTTCTGATACCAAATTGAGTGTTGAGTCACTGGCTCGATATACGGAACTCGTCCGTGACTTGAGGAGTTCTAAAAAATCGATTTCCGAAGTCACCCTGACCGCCGAACTGATTCGCAAGACGGCGCCGGG
>CAZRMH010000700.1:0-2089 GCA_964600935.1 uncultured Candidatus Obscuribacterales bacterium | reverse complement strand
GGCATATCGAAAAGGCCATCGTGCACGCCGTAGTTTTGCTCATGTGATACCGCACATGATGGCAGCCTCTTTTCCACATAGGCAATTAGTTGTTCGCTGTTTGTCAGATCTTTTGAGAGATAATAGACTTCTCCGTTTTTGCAAATAACTGCATACTCAACCCACCCGACGTCAGTGTTTCCGTTCAAAAAGAATTGTTCGATTTCTGGCCATTTAATTTGCCGATTCAGTCCAGGCGATTTCAATTCAAGATAGGCGTCATTTGCTCGAACCTCCAGGACGTGATGCCGATGTCGTCTGAAACAAGAGACGAATACGGTAGTCAGAGCAAGAGCAAAAGTGGCAACCGATGCCCAAAAGAGGAATTGGTCGTTTGCCGGAATCTCTTGCAAACTACTCGAATGGAACCACAGAAAGAATGGCAACATCAGAATCGGGTGGAGTGTCATTTGCAATGAATAATTTTGGTTATTGTGGATCTTTTCTCGACGAAACCCAAAAACATTTGCAATCTGCCACCACTGTTTAAGCGCTTTGCCCTCGAGTTTATAAATTGGACTTACGGTCGCAGCAGTTAAGGATTTCGATTCGGTATTCATTTTTCACAGCCTCATCTCCTCATTGCCTGGAGGGATGTCCAGGTGACGAGAGCGGTATCTAGTAACGGCGGAATCGCACGATATTACTGTAATACGAGCGCTTGACATTCGCTTTCAAATTAATGCGAAGTTAAGTTTTGCAGTCTCAATCCCGGCGCTCGCGATAGGCCTTCAGCCAGTCTTTGATGTTGTAGTCTTTGTCTGGATCCAAGAATTTTCCGGCCACATTTTCTGCGCCCCATGGTGGCTGTGTGCCACCATGCTTGGTGTACGCCCATTTCGTCAAATCTGCGGCTTGTCTGGGCGAGATCTCGCCTGAACGAAGCGCCGCGCCGAGCATTCCAGCAAAGTAACCATCGCGCACGTCGCCCGGATTTTCCACAGGGCTATCAATATACGCAGCCGCTTTGTCCGCCAGATACTTCCCGCTGTTATATCCGACAACTAAAAACTCACGGAAGTGGTGAGTAATCGAATTATTTGGATCTGTAGTATCGGTGATATTGGTGTTAAAGCCTTCGCCGGCAGAATGATTTTTTGCGATTATTGATTGATAAATCGTCTCAAGGGCCGATCCGGCTATGTTAGGTCCCCCACCGACAAGTTCTCGCCCGGTGTCTCTGGCAAATCCCTGTGGTTTTTCAGACATTGTCAAACCGATATAGTTTTTGAAAAGTTCGCCCTGACTTGGTTTCAAATAGTTCCAACTGTCTGGAGAGCGACCGTTCGCCTCAGCTAAATCCGCAGCGCGAGACATGGTATTCATCATGTAATCGGCGGGGCTGATTTTGCCGTTCTTGAGGTTGATAAGTTCATTCAGAGTGCTCCGGTACATTTCCTTCTGGTCCGGCGGCAAGTTCTCAATTTGCAATTTTTGCGTGTCTGTGAGAGGCGCACTGCCGAGCTCGGCAGCTAATTTGTTGTAATCTCTGAAAACCTGCTTGTCTTCAGGCGATGCTAGTGAATCGGCAATCCAGCCTCGGAAGCTGTGAGCGGTGTTGGTGCTCTCAGTCTGCTCGATCGAGAGGTCCGGAATCGTGCCTTTGTTGGCCAGGGCAGCAGAGTCTTGCTTGCTTTTCTCCGCCTCGCCGGACGGAAACCAGGACGAATGATGGTCTCCCCTGATATCGGTCGGCGTCTCGGGCGTTTTTACCCCCGTGGCTTCGGCCGCCTTCTCGTTAGAATTTTTGAGGACATCGCCCATAAATGGACCCCGATAACCCCTCCAACCTATTTTATGCCCGGTTCTGGTCTGGACTATCAGGTTGAATTAGGGTCTGTTTGTTTAGCCAAGAATTGGTCAACTGACCTATGATAATTTCGCATTGTCCTGGGAAGAGCTGTGGACTTCCACGAGCCGTTTATATGTCTGATGCGAGGGGAAACGAACAATGCCGAACAATTCATCTGAGTCCGTTGAATATAGCCAGTATCCAGCCGAACGTTCAGGACGGGAGGACCACTATGCCATGTTGCTTGCTGAAGCCTAC
>CAZRMH010000699.1:0-2098 GCA_964600935.1 uncultured Candidatus Obscuribacterales bacterium | reverse complement strand
GGTCTACCAGGGCGCCTTCGCGAGCCTGCTCGGGGGTGAGGTCCAATCTAATTTTGGGTTGAACACTTCCGCCGTCTGCGACTACAGTCGAAGTTTTTGGTGCGACATTGGCGGCGATTTTACCATCCGCGACATCAACAAAACGGCTCAGGTTGCTCGTTCCGAAGTAGTAGTCCAGAGGCCCGGCGATCTTGCTGTAACGGTTCTGTTCGCCATACTGACGAGCCCAATCGTGCAGATCTTTATTCTCGTTCAACCATCTGAATACGTCGTGACGGAAATTGATGTAACCATCGACGTCCCGCGGCATCTCACGAACAGTTTGCATAAACTGCGCCCAGCGCTGATATTGATCGACCGTGGCGCCAGGTGTTTTCAACTTGATGTCGCCTTCGATGACGCGATGCTCGACGCCTTCCGGCGGCAAGTATGCTTCTCGAATCAAAGTCATCATGCGCGGATCGTCCGCATAACTTTTCGCAACTTGAGACATCGAGTCCTTCAACGCCTGTCCTTCCGGACTGCGAGCAAACTCGAAAAATTCTCTCACTTGAGCCGGCGTGCAATCAGCATCCGAGGCTTTAAATGCCAGATCCACGCCTCTTTCGAGTACCCGCTCCAGCCCTTTAGGAACTGTAATCTCAGTCTCAACCGGTGCGGCAACCTTCTCGGGAGCATCGACCGACTTGGCTGGGGTCTCAGTTTCAGTCGGTTTTGCAGAAGTTTCTATTTCGATCGGCTTTACGGTCCCGTCAGTTTCTTTGGGTCTCGGGAGACCTTCGGTTTCCGCTTTGACTTCACTAACCGGTTTTTCGCCCGGCGCCACCTTTTCGCGAGCCACCTCCGGAGTCCAGCCCTCGACCTTATCGCCGCTAGCCATCGCCCGTCCAAGGGCGAGACCGCCGACAAGCCGTCTGGAGTTCGAGCCTGATTCGCGTGGACCGCTCAGACTGCCGGTGAGTGGAGAGCCATCGCCTGCGGTGCTTGCAGTCTTGCCGTCCGGCGTTGTCATTTTCGCCCTTTCAGCCAGCATTGACTCAAGATTAGACTGACCGGCTCTGCGCGATGAATATGCTTTTGCAATTTCGGAGAGCGGAACCTCTGAACCGGGTATTCGATGCATCCCGCCCAAAGCACCGCCGGCGAATGCCATGGTGTACATGCCTTCGAAACGCTCTTGATTATTAGCCCATCGCCCTTGAGTCAACCTGGCGTTGACGTCTGCATTGACGAGCCCCGCAGGAACGCCGGGCAGCGCACCGTGCATTACATCATTTGCGACTTTCACGCCCAGCGGAGCCTCTGCGACAGCGCCCGCCAACGGACGTGTGAGGTGGCGAAGCCCGACACTGCCTGCTGTAAGCGTACCGAAGGTTGCCGCACCAGTGATACCGTGCTTAGTGCGGGCCTCCCAGAAATTATTCATATCTTTCTGCTCTACCGGTCTGAGCAGGAAGTCGTAGGCAAAGCCCGCGGCCGCCCCGTCGGCAATCAAGCCAGCATTGGCGACCGATGCAAGACGTGAGCTGGCCAGCACTCCCGCTTCGGTTTTTGCTGCAAAAGATAGTCCGGATTTAGCGAGCAATCCCTTTGTGGCCACGAAGGGAGCGATCATTCCCAAGCCGCCGCCAATCTGTTGGGCGTGCCAGCGCGCCGTCCCAAATTTCTCGTGCTCGGGAGCCGGCATCAGATCTACGGCGCCGGCGATATTGGTCTTAATATTGGCCGAATTCAAAGCCTTATCTGCAATTTGGCCAAGTGAAATAGCCGGAGCTTGCAGACCCTGGTATAGAGCCGTATAGCCCGCCTCGCCGACCAGGTCGACGGCGTTGGCACCAGCACGCTGACTATCATGACGCTGCTGGGTCAGTGAAAGCGTCGTCATCAAAGACTGACGAGCCTCTTCGCTGAGTTTGCCTGCTGGAGCTATACCCTTGTCGTCGGCTGGTTTTTCTGGTGTTTCAAACGGATTTGCCATGAATTTGCAGATAGAAACTTTACTGGAACATTCCCGAAGATTACGATTAAACGCCCCTGGCGGCAATGGTGGTTCTCCCATCAACCAGAACTGCTCAGCTGATCGCTTCGAAAAGCGGCG
>CAZRMH010000698.1:0-2113 GCA_964600935.1 uncultured Candidatus Obscuribacterales bacterium | reverse complement strand
GGCGCCGTTCAACCTCGAACAGTGGCGGCAACGGGCGCAAAGCGATGGCGTCTGAACATCGCATTTTTGTCTACGACGATCAGCCAGCTTTTGCAAAGAAAAACTTGTGATCCAGCAGGGCACCTCTTAAGGTGCTCTGCTGGATCGTCTTACAATCCAATCTCAGCTCGAATAATCAGGAAACCACTATGCAAAATTCAGCAACACTCACAAACGTTCCGGCGATTGCCGGTTCTTCCCCTCAAACTGGAGCCGACATCGAAACTGCCGCTGCAGGCTTGTTTAAAGATTGTATGAACGCAATTTACATGTATTTGATGAGCATGGGAATTGCTACAGTTAAGATTCCCGATTATCTCACTCGCGATACCTTTGGCTCTGCGGTTGTCGCAAAGACGATGCAAGCTTTCGACGACAGTGACTATTCGTGTTACTGGTCTCGAGGTACTCTGGTCCTGATTTGGAAACGCAAATGGGACACTGATTGTTGATCGAATGCCGGTCTCTGGGATAGAAATTGGCTGAAGACAGGGTATTCCTGGCAAACGTTGAGGAAGAAACCCTCGACGGTGAGCCGCTCGCGGGGAGCCTCGCGGACAAAACCCTTGCACCGCCTGCGGTGCCGGCTCCGATTCTTTCTTGCTTTTCCTTTGTCCGTTGAAAGGTGCAAAAAATGCCGCTGAAGAATTTGATTGAGGCAGAAAATCTAACGGATCTTGATAAAGAACGAAATCGACAGTACAGAACCAATCAGGTCTTGATTTGGTTCTCGTGTGCGGTCATTCTTGTTTGCTCTCTTGTGATTATTGGTTCAATTCACGAGATTCGGACAAACAACGTAAATATGAGAACGTATCGAGAACGCAGCGTGGAGACCGGCGAGTTTCCCCCACGAGTTCGAACGCAGTCACGTAAACGCGAGTCGTCTAATTGCGCCGATTGCCTTCACGTCGATCTAGCCTTGACGCTGGACCCGGGATCGATCTAACGAAAAGAGCTAACAGAACTGCAGCTCGCGCTCACAACTCCTCACACCTGACTGTTTCAAGACCATGAGATGGTCAGGTGGTGTCGTCTGCGGATTGTTTCCGTGCCGACGAACATTCCGACCGGCGCTTTTGCTCCGGTCGACAATTCAGTGCCGAACCGAGACCTGACGGAAAGGTGCTGTCTGCGAACAAATCAGGTAAGAGGAAATCTCAAATGCAACGATTCATTCCGACTGGCTCCCAGAGTCACTCCCTTGCGAAGGAACTCTCCGACCTTTATGTAAATGTGCAACCGTCGATCGCTGTGCTGGTTCAGCTGATTGGTCATACCAATCAGGCATTCAGCGAATGGTTGCATTCTGATGTAGCCGTCAAACAGAATGCTGATGACCATGAACTGAAACTTAAAGAAGCCCGAAAGTATACTGTTTATCAGCTTACGCAAGGGACAGAAAAACTGTGGTCGCAGAAAGTCTACAACTTGGTTTGCGAACACCGGGCGGAACTGAGGCGCCTTGCCTGTGTCGTGGAAGCCGACTTCTGTTCAGCTTCGGACTGGCAAACTTTCAGAAACAACTTTATCTGTTTGATCGATCAGCTTCGAACAGCAATGATGGCGCTGTATGTCGTAAGCGTCAGAAGCGGTTCTACGGATCACGACATCTGGATTCTGCGCGAGAATTGGCCGCACAAGGAGTTACCCTTCTTGATTAAGAAAACTCCAGTCGATCGGCATTTTGACAATCAATACGAATTCGCGAAAGATTGGATTATGGCGATTCCGGAGTTACCGAACCAACAGGATCCCTTGAGTGATATCGTTCTTCAGGGAATCAGCAATACCGCAGCGGGTCGTCTGCTAACATCGGTCTTGAATTACATCACGCCGTTTGAAGTCAGAGACCAGTATCGAGCAGCCGCCGAAATATTCCGTAATGCCGGTTGGGACGTGAATTTCGTGCACTTTGGTCCTGGGCTTCCCCATATCGACTTTTGTTTGCCGCAAAAGGATCAATTGGCCGCAAAGTTGGGCGTCGACCCCGAGCGATATCAGCCAGTCAAACAGTAAAGACGCTGGACAGTTTGCGGGGTGAAATCCGCTTTGAAAAGGTGGATTTTTCCTA
>CAZRMH010000697.1:0-2146 GCA_964600935.1 uncultured Candidatus Obscuribacterales bacterium | reverse complement strand
GATGAAAGAGGTGACACCAGCTCCGGTGGCGGTAAACCAGCTACTCTTGAGACCGGGGCTGTCATCACAGTGCCGTTTCACATTAAAATCGGCGACAAAGTCAGAGTCGATACCCGCACTCGTAAGTACGTTACAAGAGTCTAGAGGTTGGACGTGAAAATCGATCTAGATCAAATTCGCGAACTACTCTCGGTCGTCAGTTCAACTGACGTGACTGAGCTAACTATTGAGTTCGGCGATCAAAGAATTACCGTCAAGAAGTCACCTCCTGTGACTGCTGGTCCGGAATCAACTCCTGTTGTTGTAAAAACTGCAGATGTGGCTCCAGCTCCACCATTGCCAAAACTCTCCCTGCCACCTACCGAAAGTCACGATGACGCGACTTCGAATGGTAGTTCGGAAGAATCAAGAAATGGTCTGGTGGAAATCACTTCACCGATGGTAGGAACGTTCTATCGTTCACCTTCACCAGATGCCGCACCATTTGTGCAAGTTGGCGATCATGTCAATGTTGGACAAACGGTTTGCATCATCGAAGCGATGAAGTTGATGAACGACATGCCTGCTGAAGTCAGCGGCAAAGTTGTGAAACTCCTCGTCGACAACGGCACGACTGTCGAATACGGACAACCGCTATTCCTCGTCGATCCTAAAGGTTAGGAATAGAGTCCGAACTCGATGATCGTGACTGAAGTAGCCTGATTTTTATAAGGTGTTGAACGAGAGTCTATGATCGAAAAGGTATTAATCGCAAATAGAGGCGAAATCGCACTCCGAGTGATCCGGGCTTGCAGAGAGCTTGGCATTCGAACGGTTGCCGTTTATTCAACAGCAGATGCTGATTCTTTGCACGTAAAACTTGCCGATGAAAGTTTCTGCATCGGACCTCCGCCACTGCAACGCAGTTATTTGCATATCCCAGCGTTAATAAGCACAGCTGTGGTTACCGGCGCAGATGCTATTCACCCTGGTTATGGTTTTCTTTCTGAAAACGCAAACTTTGCAGAAATTTGTGCCGCGCACAGCATTAAGTTCATCGGTCCGAGCGTCAGAGCGATCACCTCGATGGGCGACAAATCGTCAGCGAGAGACACCATGCGCGCAGCCGGAGTACCTGTTGTTCCGGGCAGCGACGGTTTGATTGACAATGAAACCGAAGCCTTTAAACTAGCCGAAGAAATTGGTTTTCCAGTAATCATTAAAGCCACTGCCGGTGGCGGCGGTCGCGGAATGCGGATCGCAACTAACACTGGACAATTGGCGAGCGCGATCACCACAGCACGAAGCGAAGCGGCGGCTGCTTTCGGTGACGGCGGCGTGTATATCGAAAAGTATTTGAAACCGATTCGCCATGTTGAGATTCAAGTTCTCGCCGACCAGTACGGCAACTGCATTCACCTTGGCGAACGCGATTGTTCTGTGCAAAGACGGCATCAGAAGCTGATTGAAGAGTCTCCAAGTCCTGCACTCACGGAAGAACTTCGACGCAACATGGGACATGCAGCTGTGCTTGCCGCCCAGTCGATCGACTATGAAGGTGCTGGAACGGTCGAGTTCATCCTCGCTGGTGAAAAGTTCTACTTCATGGAAATGAATACTCGGATTCAAGTCGAACACCCAGTTACTGAAATGATCACTGGGGTCGATCTGGTTAAAGAACAACTGCTTATCGCATCAGGCGAACGTCTCAAACTCAAGCAGGAAGATGTCAAATTCTCTGGTCACTCTATCGAATGCCGCATCAATGCTGAAGATTCGGAACGGAATTTCCTTCCATCGCCTGGACGTGTCGACGCGTACATCGCGCCCGGTGGACCTGGAGTCCGCATAGACAGCCATTGTTATCCTGGTTATTCGATACCGCCTTTTTACGATTCATTGATGGGTAAGTTGATTGTTTGGGGCAAGGATCGCGAAGAAGCAATCTCTAGAATGTTGAGAGCGCTCGATGAATATGCGATCACAGGCGTCAAAACCACAATTCCGTTTCATCAAAAAGTACTGGCCCACTCTGTCTTTCAGGCAGGAGATGTCAGCACCGATTTTATCGAAAAATACATGACTCCAACTAAAGTCAAATAGGCTTTACCGGACTTGGCAGACCTGTTATAAAAGAAGTTATCGGCTCGCCAGACTGTCTGGCGTC
>CAZRMH010000696.1:0-2151 GCA_964600935.1 uncultured Candidatus Obscuribacterales bacterium | reverse complement strand
TATTTCATATTTTCAACCGCTAGCGGTTGAACTTTCTTTCCCGAAATTCCTGCGGCAAACAAGTGAGTTTGCGACCAAGTGTCTGGAAACGGAGGTTCTCGAAGTTGCCCAATTAATATTTTCAACCGCTAGCGGTTGAAAATTTGCCGCTGGTACATTAGACCGAACGCTAACTGCGCTATTCCGTCACGCCAGGACAGTAGGGATTCTACGAAAAGAACTAATGATTAAATATGGGCCTTAGGCCTAATAGCTTGTTTTGGCTAAGTTACAAGAGTAGGTTCTAGGTATATTTCTCTAGTCATCAAAACAAGGCATAAATTCCAGCACACCAGTAGCCCTGCCACCAACTGTGAGACCTTCGCCCTTCCTCTCTGGATAGACCTGGTATCACATTTGGTGACAAGACTACGCTAGCTGACTTCATTGTGCTAGAAGCAAGCTGGAATAAACAGTTGAGATCGACAGGAGACGTTCTGCCGACCTCAGCTGCACGACCGTATTGAGACGGCGAGAAATTGTCCTGGCCGCGAGCCAGATGCTTCACCGCTTTGGCGATGAGGCATACCCGGTCACGTTGCAATAGTGCCCAAGCACTCGAAAACGTGACTTGGTTTTTTCACTCCCAAGTAACAACAAGAAGAGAGGCGACGTTCGGCAAGCCGGACCAAGCCTCAGGAGGGTATTTACCATGTCACTCAGGAACAAAATCGCCGATCTGACCAAGTCTCTCACCGATCGTGCAGCTGCTCGAGAGGTTTTGAAGACCGCGACGGCCTCGACCCACGCCGAAGCACGCCGGGCGCACCTCGCGCTTGACGATCTCGTTGAAGCCAACTACGCCAGCCTGATCGAAACGCTCACTGCGAGTCAATCCAACGGACTGATCGAGTTCGACCTGATTAGCCTTAGTTCGACTGAATGCGATGCGCTGCGGCGTGTCCTCTCGGAACGCGGGCTTCTGGCTCTGATGGAACCGGCTCGCCCTAACACGCTGCCAGAGCTGGTCGACGCCTGGAGACAGGCGGCTTTCACCCTCGAAGCAGCGCGCTCTCTCGATTCGCTTCGCATGGCCGTGGTAGCTGACGAGCTGCCTGCTGCCATCGTCGCATTCAACGGCAAAATCCGCACGACTCAGCCGCAAGCGTGGCTTCGCGCGGTCGCTACCTACCAGGCATTGCGCGCTCATCTGGTCGGGGACCGTGAAGTCGTTGACGCAAATGCGGTCAACAGCGACGCGACTCACCAGAACGCCCGCCGCTGGTTGAAGCGCTACGACGACTTGACCGAACTGCTCCAGACCATGGTGGAGCGGTTCTCCGACGGCGACATGCTTCGATTCGAACTCGAAGAGCTGGACGTGCACGCGCGTCGCGCACTGGTTAGCGCCATGGATGGAGGACTCTGTCGTCAACGTCAACTCGCGCCTCAACCGCAAACGCGGCGACAGCTCGAAACCCTGACGGAGACCAGCACGGAGAGTGACTTCCAATAGTTTTCCTCAACCGTAAACCTTAAACCGAAAGGAGAATTATGAAACAGACACAAGACCCAATCGTGTTGACCGGCTACACCTTCGTCACCGGCGCCCTGGCTGACATTTTTCAGTCCCGGGAGCTGAAACCGAAGCAGGCCAAAACCGGCGACATGAAGCTCTGGTGCCAGCGCGGTGAACGCGTTTGGACCGGGCAGTTCCGAGCGGCCGTCTTTGACGGTCGCAAGTGGCGGACGTTCCGCCTTAACATCGTGGCGGACAGCGATGCCCGCTACGACTCATTCGACGACCGCACGGACAAAGCGAAGTGTTGCTTCGCTGCGATTCGGCAGCTCAAGGACCAGACCGCACGCCTGCGCGAAGGTTCCTACGGCTGCACGTTTACCATGAAGGCGGGGACCAGCAATGCGACCACAGCCGCTTCGACTACTCCAGTCGAAGCCAAGCCTGCCACCGCAACGGCGACCACCCCTCCTGCCATTCAGCCGACCGCCGTTGCGGCTCGCACTGCGCAAACGCCCCCTCTGGGAACAGGCACGAAGGTGCAGGTCTCCGGGCGCAAACGCAAGCGCAAAGGCGATAACCCCAACCAACTGACCCTCTTCTAGTTCGGGCGTGGCGGCGACGTCACGGACCGAGAGGGAGAGCAGGATGAC
>CAZRMH010000695.1:0-2152 GCA_964600935.1 uncultured Candidatus Obscuribacterales bacterium | reverse complement strand
GTCAGTACGTTTGATCGCGAATTGGCTCAGCGTGAGAGTGAACTCAACAGGGCAGACCGAAAACGCGAGAAAGCATTGGCCAAGAGAGCGCTCGCTGAGGGTAAGGACTCAGAAGGCGATGAAATCGAAAGTTCGTCGGAAGACCTGTCTGAGGAACAAGTTGTCGAATCTTTATCTACTGAAACTGAATCGAAAAGTGCCGACAGTATAATCACTTCGGGCGAGTCTAATGGTTCGTTCGGTGATGGTGGGGCGGCGGGCAACGGCGACACGGCTATCGGTGATTCACCGAAAGCTGGAGCTTAAAACAAAGAGTAACCTTTATGGGACCCGGCAAAATTTTCTTCGCGCTATTTGCTCTTGCTCTGGCGATCGTTTTTGGCGCGTCGGCGCTGGATAATCTTAATGATGACGCATTCTACAATCTGAAGGAACTCGTAGGGATAGGTATTCTTTCGTTCGTTTTTATTGGATGCGTTACGACGATGTTGGTGTTCAGTTTGTCCGATGTCGTCTGCGCATTTATGGAACACCGTGGCGATCAGTTGAAATACGAAGGCGATTTCAGAGGCGCTCGCCGCTGGTATGACCGCTGTCTTTGGCTTCAGGATCACTTATTGAACAATATCGTGCGACGTACACAAATTGCCGGCAAGCATGTCAGCACTTTTCAGGGATCACCAGAAGAGCACGAGCTTGGCGCGATATTCAACTCTTCGAAGAGCTCTCCTAAAGGCGTTCTTGACGAGAAGGGTGGGACGCCTCGGCATAAATATGTAGTGCCGCCGGCAGTGGCTAATAGCGTTTTATATAAATACGCTTTTGGAATCGTTTTTACCCTCGTCGCCATCGTTCATGCTCTCGATGGTACTATGGCTGGTGCTGTCGGCATTATGCTCGTAGGCGTAGCCTTGAATGCTTACTGGCTAACTACGAGTAAAGACGCGGTTGAGTGAACTAGCGCGTTTTTGAAGCTGACACATGTTCCTTTATCGAATTCAGCGTTTGATCGACGCTCTCTAGTTTGATCCGCTCGCCGGTGAAGTGGTTGAAACCTTTAGTCTCGCCCTGGTAGCGTGGAACTAAGTGAAAGTGAACGTGGCGAACTTCCTCGGCGATGCAGGCTACGTAAACCATCTCGGCTCCGAGTCCGTTCTTGATCGCAGCCGAAATCACCGGAATAAGCGCTCCCAGTCTCGCTGAATCATCCGTTTCGACTTCAGCAAGCTCATGATAGTGTTTCTTGAAAATTATCTGCGTGTGCCCTTTCGAAATGGGGGATTCGCACAGTGTCGCTATCAAATTTGCGTCTTCAAACACCACCGGCGGGCGGTCGCCATTACCCTGTAACCATTTGCAGAACGGGCAGTTCGAGACTTTTTCATTGATTTCTGAACTCACGACTATCCCCTTGGAGGTGTTTATTTCAGTGTTTTGCCGGGCATTTAGAAGAAGAATATACAATAAAATTCTTGGCAGAGTTACTAGTCGGTTAACCGAAGGCATAGTTAAATCTCAATGACTAACCCGATGAGTTCCAATTCCAGCGAACGTCTATCTCGACCCCATCCGATGCTCGGTGCTCAAATCGGGCAATATCGGATCCTCGATGTTGTCGGCGGTGGCGGTATGGGTATCGTCTTCCGCGCTCGGCAGGAGATGGTCGATCGCGATGTCGCACTGAAATTACTGCCACCGGAACTTGCTCACGATGAAATAAACTCGAAGCGTTTAGAACGTGAAGCCAAGGCGCTCGCCAAGCTCAATCACCCTAACATTGTGACCACTTACGATTTTGGTTTGACCCAGCATGGTCAAGCATATCTCGTCATGGAACTGGTTGATGGCGAGAGTTTGAAAGATTTACTGCTGCGTGAAGGCCGAATGGATTTGAATCGGGCTGTCAGAATTTTTATTCAGATGGCTGATGCTATGCGCTTCGCGCATCAAAACGGTATCATTCATCGCGATTTGAAGCCCCACAACGTTATGATTGCGCAGGCGCCATCGGCAGATTTCGTCAAGGTTTTAGACTTCGGAATTGCTCGCCTTGCTGACTCGCAGAAACTGACTCGCGTTGGCGAGATTATCGGAAGTCCGCTCTACATGAGCCCTGAGCAGTGCCTGAGCGAGCCTGTCGATCATCGGACCG
>CAZRMH010000694.1:0-2193 GCA_964600935.1 uncultured Candidatus Obscuribacterales bacterium | reverse complement strand
AGTCCTTCGCCGAGAATCACTGTAGCGTTGGAAGAACCAAGGTCGAGATCGACTCCCGATGACAGTCTCACCAACCTGTTTTGTCCTACTTGCTGCAGCGATTGTCTGACGATGTCCGGCGTGCGAATCTGGCGATTCAGATCGATATTTGCACTGCGACGTTCACCGGGGACACGAATCACGCCACCACCGGAGATGGCAGGAGCATTCAGGCGACGCTCAGCAATCGATGACTGCCGCTCGGATTTAAACATCTGTCTCAAAGCATGCCGGTCAACACCAGCGTTTTGATTTCGAAATTCCCGAAACGAAACTCCATTCTCAAGCGCAGCATCGGCGCCTTGTCCAAATGACAAAATTGCGCAGCCAAGCGCTAAAGCTGCCGATCTCTTTACTGAACCTATAATTCTCATTTCAGACCTTCTTTCAAAAACACTGACAAGATACACGTCGCGATGCAGTTTAACACGCCAAATCATTCACAAAGCCTGCACAAACGGACTTCGATTTTTGTTTTAACTTCTATTCTCTAGGCACAGTCGAAAGCATTACCATCAGCCATCGGACGCATATCGATTCAACGCATCCGCAATGGAGTCGCTTCAAAGACTGGAAACTAATGCCACCCTATCTGGTGGCACACCATACGAACAAAAAAACTTTCGATAAATACTGCTTACTTTTTACGATGCAGAATCGTGCTGCGAAATTCAGCTGCTAAAGGCTTATTCGAAACGATGCAACTGCCCGTGTAAACGGACTGACCACCTGACAAATCAGCAAAAACTCCGCCGGCTTCTTCGATAATAATTTTCATCGGCGCCAGATCCCAAGGTTTAACACCTACTTCCAGCATGGCCTCGGCCTTTCCTTCGAATACAAATGCAAATCCGAGATAGTCGCCAAAACCTCTTTGCCTGCAGGTATTGGCAATCAAAGTGCTGAACCCATCCCAATAGCCCTCAGCCATAATGCGATTAGCACCGCCAAAGTTGAAAAGCGCATCGGACATCCGGTCGATCTTGGAGGCATGAATGCGCTGACCGTTTTTAAAAGCGCCTTTTCCTTTTTCCGCCCAATAAAGATCTTTGAGAATCGGATTGTAAACAGCACCGGCGACAATCTCATCGCCCTCTTCGAGAGCGATGAGTGTCGAAAATATAGGAATGCCGCGCGCGAAGTTGTAAGTACCGTCGATCGGATCGACGATCCAGCGCCGCATCAATTTTGGCTTGTCGCCTTCGGATTGATACTTGAGAAATGCCTTTTTCTCGATCTCTTCTTCACCGAGGATGCCATCGTCCGGATACTGTTTTTCGATCGACTCACGAATCATGTGCTCGATCTCTTTATCCGCACGCGTCACGGGACTACCGTCTTCCTTCGCGGAGACGTCGACACCGGACTCGAAATACTTGACTGCCCTTCTGCCCGCCTCTTCCATGAGATCGAGCACAAAAATGAGTTCCGCTCGGAAAGCGGAAGCCAGGACCGTTTCTTCCATTATGGATCCTTCGATGAATTCCGACCGCTGCCAATTATCGCACGTCGAGGTGCGTGGCAACTTCAGGATACCCATGCAAAACTCCCGCTGGACGAATTATCGCCAACGGGAGTTGACACGTAGATCAGGTCAAGTCCAAGTTTTAGCCGCTTGGTCTATTGTTTAGATAGACTTCGCTGTTTAGAACAAGTATTCGTAGATCGCGCGTGCGCCGCGACCGACACCGACTCCGACGTCACGAACGTCGATGAAGGTACCCTTAACTACGCGCTCCCAGAGGAAGCCTTTTTGACGCTCTGCATAAGCAAGACGCATATCTTGCTCAACGTTCTTGTCTTCGACGAGTTTCATTCGTCTTTCAAGATCCGTTACGCGAGCCTTGAGTGCATTCAGTTCACCACGGAATTCTTCAAGCAAAGCGGCAAACTTTTCCAAATCAGCTTTGTCAGCTTTTTGGTTAAGTCTTTCGACGATGCATTGCTCGTACTTGTAGAGAGCAGCTGCTAATTCGAAACGAGTAGCAGACTTCTGTCCACGGAAAGTACGGTCCGGGTAACCTACTAATATATGACATGGGTGGTTGACGAGTTCTTTTAAAGCGTTATAAGCCCACTCGTTACCCACAACGTCTGTTAATTCGCTGACATTGTTGGCGCCTTGAGCGTGAGCTGCATCAACGCTAACAAAGG
>CAZRMH010000693.1:0-2193 GCA_964600935.1 uncultured Candidatus Obscuribacterales bacterium | reverse complement strand
TGTTGGTGTTAAGGGTGGTGGCGCAGGCATGATCGTCGCCTCCGAGAGGACTCTAGATTTTATTGACGACTCGATGGCTCTAGCTCTGGCAGAGTACGGCAAAAAGTACGGTGATGGTAATCAAAAAATGACCATTATCGCCAGTTTGTTTGGTGGCGTTTTTCTGGGAATGCTTCCCTGGTGTTTCGGAATTAACATTTGGCCTCTGTTTATCGCAGTAGTTGGACTCAGCACCATATATGCCACCATCGTCGGATTTCGTGTTATGGAAGCATACGCCAGGCATGACTATCGAACGACGTCGCGTTTGCTCAGTCATGCACTTTCTTGGAACGCGTTTTGCGCGCCGTTCACTTACTTTACGTTCTATTCGTGCTCGCAGATTCAATCGCGTTTGCTCCTGCTGCAAGGACGCTATACCGAAATGGAAGCGTTACTCCGTATTAGCCGCGCTGCTAATGAGCGTCGGGCGGTGTTCGAAGGTGTCCCAAAACATCCGGTGATTGCCAACGATCTCGCCTGCACCTATATCGCGCAGCACAGATACGAAGAAGCGATCGAGCTTCTCCAGCACGTTCTGAACGGTAAAACCAGTGCCTCGATTAAACAGTATGCATCGCTCAACCTGGCGCTGTGTTTCGTAAAGTGCGGTCGGGTGGAAGAGTCTTCGCAAATTTTGCAGGCTAATCAGAAACGTCTGGCGAAATCTCCGGAAGCTCTGCGTGTTCGGGTCATGATTGTTCAAAGTCTGATTGATTTGAAATCGCAACGCTACGAAGAGGCAGAGCTGAAGCTGGAAGACACAATTGCGAAAGCTCGAAAGTTTAAAGAATCAGACGAACTTCTAGCCATATGTTATTTGAATCTTGCTGAGTTACGATGGAAGCAAGAACGAATCGATGAAGCCGATCTGTATTATCGAACCGGCGTTGATTTGTTCAAAATGAACTGCGAACCGAGCTATTGGAGTCTGGCTGAGGGGTTGCGTGATTATGCCAAAATGCTTCAGGCGACAGGAAAAGAACAAGAAGCAGCTCGGCGAATTCGGGAAGCTGATTTGTATGAATCGGCTTATCTTGAACGAGAGATGATGCGGCTCACCTATTTGCGATATCGAGTTACTCATGAAAAACCGGTGCGGATGCTGACTGAGCTCGTCAACGTCGACGGTTTTCCACCTCTGGCTATTGAATTGAATCCACCGGATCACGAGGGTTTTCAAAAAGAGGTCGACCTTGATGAAGTCGAAATCGAAGCGCGAAAATTGGAAGCTCTGGAATTAGAGGATGGCAAAAAGGAATCTTGAGTAGATTTTGAAATGGGCATATAGTTATGTCTTCCGCTCCAGGTTCCAATTTTTTGAGTCATGACGAATTAAAAGAGAAGCAACGCGTTGACCTGGTTGTGCAGCCGGCTTCCGACGGACCTGCCGAGCATGACTTGTCTGTTGACGAGCAATCTCTCGAACAGAGCTCACCGACTGGCGGACTTATTGCTGAACAAACCGCCTCCGCAAACCCACCACCATCAGATTTCGTTTTTCCCGAAGTTGAAGGTGTTGGTAATCCGGCCGACCGAGTTCTAGGGACTATCGTCGGTCAACGTTTCGAGATTCTATCCGTTCTTGGTGTCGGCGGGATGAGCACCGTATATAAGGCGCGGCATCTATTGCTTGATCGAGTGGTGGCAGTCAAGTTGATTCACTCTGGTCAGGTGCAACTCAAAGCACTTAGACGGTTTCAACAAGAAGCGAAAACTGCGACCTCACTCAACCATCCAAACATTGCAACTGTTCGTGAGTTTGGCCTAGACAGCAACGGTTGCGCATATCTTGTTATGGATTTTATTGAAGGAGTGTCATTATCTGATGCGATTAAAAATCCTGGAACACTATCGGCCGAACGTACAGCAAACATAATTTCCCAGGTCTGCGAAGGGCTTGCTCATGCCCATGCCAATGGTGTGATTCACAGGGATTTGAAACCAGCAAATATTGTTCTTGCGCGAAATGCAGATGGTAGTGAGACAGCCAAAATTGTCGATTTTGGAATTGCCAAGTTAGTCGATGAAGAGAACGAATCGAATCTCACTCAAACTGGTGAAGTCTTCGGTACGCCTAACTATATGAGTCCTGAACAATGCCTTGGCAAGCGCGCGGACAAGCGTTCCGACATCTATGCTATGGGTTGTGTG
>CAZRMH010000692.1:0-2194 GCA_964600935.1 uncultured Candidatus Obscuribacterales bacterium | reverse complement strand
ACCGGTGCAAATGAAGCGACCGGTTCCGCCTGCAGTGCGAGCCAGCCGATCAAAACATACAACAACTCTATCTATCTGGTGATGCAGGCTTACAAAAACATCTACCTGCCGATGGCTGTTTTGCTGTTGCTTCCCGGAGCGGTTTTGACGCAGACCAAGGGTCTCGTGAGCGGTGGAATTTTGAGCAATCAAAATGACGAAGACGCTGTAAGCCCCTTCACCGGTATTCTCCGCAGTATCATCGCTATATTCTTGATTCCTGCCAGTCAGCTGATCGTCAGCTGGACTATTGATGTTGGAAACTCGATGCAATACGAGGTTTCCAGACATATCAATTACCTGAACATCTATATGTGGGGCGATGAGCAGGTGTTCAGAGCTCCGATTGAAAACGCCATACACACATTGCGTCCAGGCGCGACCTTTCCGGTTCTGGGCAAATTGACGGAAGGACCTGAGAGGGAATCCGGCTTGGAGTCTCAGAGTCCGGCGACGATCATGTTGCAAACCCTGGTCAACTCTACTGCAGACGCAGCAGCGTTCGGTCTGGTTATTCTTTGCGCATTCCAGATTGCGATGGCTTGCTATTTGCTGCTTATGGGACCAGTGGCCGCGGCACTGTATGCCTGGCCCGGGTCAACCGGTTCGTTGTTCACTCGAGTCTTCGCCAACTGGGTTGATGCGATGATCAACCTTGCGCTATGGCGATTCTGGTGGTGTGTCGTTTTGCTCTGTATCGATGTGCGATTGGGATGGTTAGCCGGTTTCGACATGTACACCATCTGGGAGATGTTGATGTTCCTTGCCTTCCTGATAATCCTTATGTACGTGCCATTTAATCCGTTCGATTACAAGGCGGGCGAAATGGTTTCGCAAATTATGTCCAAGTCTGACCAGGCCGTTAACCAGGCCACTTCTAAATAACCACTACTCTGTTTGCGGGATTTGACAATGCTTTTGATTAGAAGATGGGAGTCGGTCATAAAATGAGTAACTTAAAAAAATTCATTAGAATCGGCGCGGCTTCCCTGACCGTCCTGGTGTCGTTGTTTGTTTTCAGCACCCCCTCGCTGGCAGCTCCCTACGGGCCCAACATGTGGAACATGCAGCAAGGTGCACTTCGTGGCAATGGACCTCAAGGACCGGACAACGTCTGTTCACCATATGTCGATTCGTCTCTAGGTGGTTCATTCGACGCTAACGGTCAACCGGTGAGCGGTGCTTTCCCCGGGACTCTCGGCAAGTCCGGATTTGTCGGGAACGCTGCTGCCCAGGGCGATGCCAACAAAACCCTTCAGGGTATGCCAAAGGTGATTGTCGACGCTGAGAAGCAGGCTACAACCAGACACCGGGGCGACGCCGTCTCTGGAGAGCTAACCGGTGCTGCAAATGGTGTCGCTCTATCCGAACAGGTAGGTCAGGCGGCAGCTCTTGCCGGACGCACTTTGCAGAATGCGCAGGCTGGCCAGGCTCAGGCTGCGGGCGCCGCGACCGAGGCCGCCGACGTAGCTGGCGAGATCGGGCATGAGATGGCGGTTACGGCTATCTCTTACACATCGACCTTCTTGCACAACTTCACCGTTGAGGGGGGCAACCGCTGGAATCAAATTCGCGACAACATATTCGTTCCGATGGGTGTTTTACTTCTGCTACCAGGGGCGGTGCTTTCGCAGGTCCGCGCGATCATGGCGGCAGGCAATCCGGTACTCGGTCAAGTCAATCCTTTTGATGGCATCCTGCGTTCGATAGTCGCGGTTTTTCTCATTCCCGGAACATATTTAGTATGCAACTACGGTATTGATTTATCCAATTCAATCACGCACTCAATCGCCGATGAATATACGCGATTGTTTGGCTCTGATATGTATAGAGATGCGATATGTCACGAGATCAAGGCGATGCCGTGGCGTTTGCCGGAAGAAAATAGAAACACGATCGACATTCCGGTTTCGTCAATGGGTGTAATCTTGCTCGGCAACTACACCCCCTTTGCTCAGCTTGAAGCCGATTTGATTGCGGTCAAGATTTACGATCCGTGCGCCGGAATTTATATCGTGCCTCCGGATCGCGCTAATGAAGCCGTTCCTGCTGCTGTGATGGCCGCGCGTCTGATGGCAAACAGCTCCAATGCTTCTTTGACCACGTCGTGGAGTATTCTTTGCGCATTCCAACTGGCGTATCTATATTATCTGTG
>CAZRMH010000691.1:0-2201 GCA_964600935.1 uncultured Candidatus Obscuribacterales bacterium | reverse complement strand
GTAGCCAAGGTGACAGGAAACAACGCCCGGGGCTCATTTGTCAAAGGCGCTCTCCAAAAGTTGATCATTAGCGGCAATACTCACGCCTTAGTTGACATGTAAAAGGTAACCTTCAAGTTGCGAAACCCTTACGCCACATTTAATAACCTCAGTCGCGACGCCAGACGCTTCGCGAGCTTGTTAGCCACGACTATCGCGCTCCTACCGATGGTAGCCAGAGCTCAGGATATGGCGCCTTCCGGCGGTCCAATCGACATTGTCGCTGACGAACAAGAATTCGGCGACGATTGCGTTATCGCCCGCGGCAAAGTCAAAGTCGTGCACGGCGACACGATCATTCGCGCACCAATGGCGACACTATTCCGCGACCCGGCCGGTCAGCCCAAACTGGCGGTTTTCACCGGCAATCCTGTTTTGATTCAAGGTGCCAACACCATCAAAGCAACCAAACTAACTTTTGATATTAAAGCAGCGAAGATTCTCGCTGAGGGCAATGCCCACTCCGAAGTCATGTCGAACGGCATGGATGGTAGCGGCGGCGGTGCAGCACCACCACCGAAGAAAGGCAAAAAAGCGCCAACCGTTCTAAACCCAGAAGACGAGCCCGAAGCAGCTCAGCCGGACGAAGATGCGGGCGCTGAAGAATCGAAAGAGGCCAAAGAGCCATCCAGCGAAGCTAAGAAACCAGCCGGTGAGAATAAGCCTCAAAAAATCATTACTGATTCCGACGTTCAGGAGTTCGAGCGCACCTCAGGTAAGTTCGAAGCACACGGCAACGTCCGCGTAGTGACGCAGGGTATCAACATCAAATCCAATCACTTGAAATTGGTTTACGGTACAGATCAAAAAGCCGAAGCGGTCGTCTTCACTGGAGACGTGACCGCGAAGCGAGAGTCTAACGTCACTCAGGCGGACGTGATGACCTACTTCCTCACTACCCAGCGATTACAAGCTACAGGACACGTTAAATCAAGAGTGGTTCAGCAGAAAGCAGCCGAGCCAAAAAAGGGGGCCCAACAGGTAGTAAATAGCTCCGCTCCCAGTAATAAAGTGATGGATCTTTCCGCCAAAAACGGGCAAGAAATCATCATCATCTCTGACGCTCAGGATTACAACAAAGACAGCGGGCGCGTAGACGCAGAAGGTCGAGTCAGACTCTATTACGGCACCACTGTCGGCATCGGACCGAAAATTACAGTTTTGACCAATGAATACGGTGAGACCGAAAAGGTCGTATTCATCGGGCGTTCGCAAATCACGCAACCTGGACGTCGTTGGATTGCCGATCGCATCACATACACCGTTGAGGACAATAAAGTTCTTGCGGAAGGAAACACTCGAGCAATCATCGTGAAGAACACAACCCCTGCAGCAGGCGCGCCGGCAGCTCCGAAAACGACACCACCTGCAGTACCACAGAAGAAAGACAATGGTTCACGTGTTGCCGACGACGGTCGCAGCAAAGTTCAGTAAGGAGTTAGAGGTTTAGAGATGACGGTATCGGAAACCGGCGAAAAAACTTTGACTATCTCCAATTTGCAGAAGTCTTACGGCGGACGCAGAGTGGTAGATGATGTCAGTTTTCACGTAGCGCGCGGCGAAGTAGTTGGACTACTCGGTCGTAACGGCGCCGGAAAAACAACATCGTTCGACATGGTGCTAGGTCTGGTGGTTCCTGAAAAAGGAAGCATCAAATTGGGTCATAAAGATCTGACCAAGTTGCCAATCCACTTGAGAGCGCGCATGGGCATTGGCTATCTGCCTCAAGAAAACTCGACTTTTAGAAAGCTTACTGTTGGCGACAACATTCGCATGATCCTCGAGCTCCGCGGCGTCAAGCGCAAAGAGCACGCTGAGAAAATCAAATTCTTGCTAGGTCAATTCGGTTTGGAACACCTCGAGCAAGTACACGCGGTCCAACTCTCCGGCGGTGAACGTCGACGTTTGGAAATCGCCCGGACTCTGGCTGGCGAGCCTGAATTCATCCTGCTTGACGAACCTTTCACGGGTATCGACCCGATTTCGATTGCCGACATTCAACAGCTGATTCGCCGTTTGAAAGACAAAAACGAATGGAATCTCGGCGTTTTGCTAACCGACCACAATCCTCGCGCTACACTGCAAATCACTGACCGCGCCTATCTTATCGACAAAGGCAAAATTCTAGTGGCTGGATCTCAATACGAAATCGCCAGCAGCGA
>CAZRMH010000690.1:0-2204 GCA_964600935.1 uncultured Candidatus Obscuribacterales bacterium | reverse complement strand
GCTCAGACCAACCACCCCAACCGGTATTCCACCAGCGGTTGCGAGGGCGAGCCCAACCGCCCCAGGCACCTGGAGCGTTCATTCGGCCAGCCCCCCAGCGACCAAAGTTGTCGTAATGCTTATGAAAACCGCAGTGCGCCTCTGAATAACTGCTTCCAGGGAACCGATGTTGACCGCCTGCGCCGCGTGCATCTGCCGCGGGCGACGCAATTGCAAAAACTTGAAGCACCGCCACTGATGCGATGAGTAGCGAGGTTGTTGTTGTTTTCTTCATTCAAGAATGCTTGCTGCTTGGGAAACGCCAGACAATAATACATTCATTGTTCTGCCCGGTGACTCCTAATTAGTGCGACTCAGGCGTATCATATTCATTGAACTCACACGGGGATCTGGACAATGGTGGTTTCAAAGCAACCAAAAGCACTTAACTACCGCAGGCGCCAACAGGGCAGCCAGCTTGCCGAATTCGGCCCCGGACTACTGGTCTTGTTCGTCTCCACATTTTTTCCGATGTTGCTTCTCATGGCTGTGGCTGTGAATTACGGTGCCGGCTATCTTCTCAACAATATCCAAATCAGAGAAGCGGCAGTCAGCAAGCGAGATGAAGCCGAAAGCCCTTCGGGCAACGTGAAGAAGGTAATTCCCGAACAGTGGAAAACTTCTGGTTTGGGACAATTTGCCAATCTTACCGAATTTCCGAAAACTGAGGTCAGCTACGTAGCCGGTCAAAAGGATAGCGAAGGTCGACAGGACATGATTGTTCGGGTGAAAACCACCATAAAGCCTCGTCCTATGCTCGCCAACATGCCTTTTATACCTGGTATTCCCGGGCTCACATCCGAGTCTGTTTTTACCTATGAAAACGAAGCCGTGATCGAAAACCCGGATGACGCGAATCCCGGGAATTGATTTTCGTCAGAGGCTAAAGCCTAGAAACATTGGTAATGTCTAATTCCAATTTCGCTTACAGACAATTCCAATTTCCAAGTGGTGCGATTACACTTGCGTCACTTATACCGAGAGATTTGGGCAATGTGCAAAAGTAGTGGCAGAAACAATAGAGGTCAGGTCTTCATCGAAGTGCTCTGCGGCTTGTTTATCATCATCCCGATCGCGCTTTTTGCCCTCGACCTGATCGTCCTTATCCTGGGTAATTCTGCCAACGACACACTGGCGAAAAATTGCGCTCGTGCTGCAGCCAATGCGCAAAGCGCCGATAAGGCTCGCGAGGCTGCTCAACAGGTGGTTAATCGCTTTCCATTTTCTCCGCTGATCGAGAAAGTCGAACTCGACCACTCCAAGATGTCATATAACGAGAAAGAGAACGTCACGACCGAAACGATCCTGACCGTCAGAATTCCGGTAACACTCCCGGGAACCAAACAAAAGATCGCCTTCCGTGCCCGTGCCACCGAACCGGTAGTTGGTGTTTCAGCTGCACCGGTGTATTAAGACACGCAAACAACCGGCGCATGATTACCGAAGCTCAGCTGGCAACTTGCTGGGCTTTTCGACTTCTGGTCGGTTCAGGGCAATCAGGAAATATTATTTGAAACGTGCTTTTCCCCTCCTAATAGATCGGGGAGCGCCGTTGATGAGACATAAGCCGGGAACGGCAGGCAAAATCAGAAAGCGGAGCGAAACAAAACAAATGCGTACTCAAAGAGGAAGAAACTCAAAAGGACAGGTATTCGTAGAAGTCCTGTGTGGCATGTTCATTCTCATACCGATCGCGCTATTCGCTCTTGATTTAATCGTTCTTGTCCTCGGCAATTCAGCTAACGATTCACTGGCTAAGAATTGCGCAAGAGCAGCAGCCAATGCTCAAACATCCGACAAGGCGAAGGCCGCAGCAGAGCAGGTTGTCAGCCACTTTCCCAAGTCACCGCTGATCGAGAAAGTTGAACTCGACAACTCCAAGTTGGTCTTCAATTCGAAATCGAATGTCACAGCGGAAACAATCATCACGGTTCGCATACCGATCACGTTGCCCGGCACCAAAACCAAGATTGCGTTCAGAGCACGAGCGACAGAGCCGGTAGTCGGTGTTTCCGCTGCTCCGCTCTAGATCCAAACAGAAACGCCAGATTTCCGACAGCTCGAACAGGAGAAAACGGTCCGCGAAAAGCGGACCGTTTTAACTTATCGATTTAAACCGACTCTCAGCATTTCAAAGGTCCGGACGCGGTATCATGGGCAGTGTC
>CAZRMH010000689.1:0-2218 GCA_964600935.1 uncultured Candidatus Obscuribacterales bacterium | reverse complement strand
GCTTCGTCACCAGTCATGTGTCCATAAGTGTCGTTAATCTTCTTCAAGAAGTCCAGGTCGATCACAGCGAGCGAAAGCGGCTGACCATAACGTTTTGCGCGTTCAAATTCTTTTAACAATGAATCATTAAACGATCTTCGATTGGCGACACCAGTCAAACCATCAGTGACAGCCTGGCGCTCAATTTCCATGTGCAATTCGGCATTTTCAATCGCCACGGCAACCTGATCGGCGAGGCTCCCCAGAAGCGAGATATCATCAATACTCCACTCTCGCGGCATCACACAGTCTTGTAAGAAGACGCAACCAAGAACGCGATCACGCACCACCAGCGGGATGATTAATCCGGAACGCATGCCGATAATATTCAAAAATTCGCGATTGAATCGACCACCGTTGACCTCTAAGTCGATGAACTCAGGGCTTTTAACGTCTAGCGCCATGCGCGTAAATTCCATACCGTGCTCAGACGAGAACTCGTCTTTGACACTTGCGACATTTTCAGCGTGATATTCATACACTTCGAAACGGTCTAGTTTGCCCGCTCTCAATAATGACGTCCGACTCAACGCCCAGGTAGTGCAAATCTTTTCGACAATCGTGTCGAGTACTTCTTGAATGCGAACAGAACTTCTAACCAGATTGCTGATCCAGTAAACAAGCCGTTCTCGCTCGACCTGCTTGATCCGAATAGAATCTCTGGCAGTCAAATCATGAATCAGCTTACGCGTCTGTTCTTCGAACTGTGCCGTTCTGTCTTCCATCTCTTCATATTGACTACGCAGCCGCTCATTCTCACGAGTCAATTCAGAATAGGACCAGACATTATGAATAATCAGTGCCAGAGGCACTTCAGAGAAAAGTTCGTCGACGATAGCATTTCCATCAGTTGCCGAATCAGCAATCAAAATCACGGCGCAAAGTTGATCGTTATGAATCAAACGTTGGACCGAGACATTTTTAAAAGTATCGGCAACCTTGCTCGAAAGTTCCGACAAATTAAGTTCGGTCAGACTCTGATCCCAGTCGCCGAAGGAGTCGGCTATCTCATCGCAGAGAGCGGAAATCTTTTTCTTGTTGGGACCAAACGTCTTGAACTGAGCAAACGCCTCCATGTCAGCATCCCAGATCATCAACGCAACCGCACTGCTCTGACTGGCATCCAGAATCAAGTCGCCAATTGTCGACAGACAAGAATCAAGCTCCGTAGTTGAGAGGAGCTTGATTATCGTGGCGTGTTGATTGTTATCACATGACATACTCAAATCTCATGCCCGTTTGCTGTTTGCCTCAATCCGCCAAAACCCAAAAGTAGTGAGGCTATGCCGACAAACCGATTCTAATGACAAATTTGCCCGGTTAATAACGAAAATAAGCGAAAACCCCAGAGACTGCTGGTGAAATATCGATAAAATGAATGCGTGGACGAAACTAAGCCATGCCGATTTCGTCAAATCATCGGTAATTGACTACAAAGGGAAGATTCGATGGTCCTGAAGCAAGATAGATACGGTGGTCCAGGAAAATATCAGCGCCCGGAAACCAAGGCGATGTACACCTGGCCGGAACGGCTTGCGGCAGCCGCCACCTACATCCCGTACATGCCGGGCTTCATCATAGGGGTGATTTACATTCTGGCCAAAGGCCCCAATTGCGATCGCCCCTTTTTCCGATTCCACTTCTACCAGTCGATTTTCTTATCGGTCTTAATGTTTTTACTGCAGGCAATCGGCAGCGGAATGGCCGGTGTGGTCAGTGGAACTATCAGACTGTGTGAGGGGCTAATCGGCGCAGGTGCGGTCTCATTTCTGGTCACCAATCTCGAGATGGTTACACTCGTGCTCATGGCGCCGTTTATTCTGCTTGTGCCTTATGGAATGATTTGGGCTCTACTGGGCCGCTATGCCGACATTCCCTGGGTTTCGAATGTTATTCGCAGCAATATGGCAGGCAGATAGTAATAAGGAACGGCCGGAATAATTTCAGAGCCGTTTTTCAGAAAGTT
This sequence comes from uncultured Candidatus Obscuribacterales bacterium, assembly GCA_964600935.1. Classification (GTDB taxonomy): domain Bacteria; phylum Cyanobacteriota; class Vampirovibrionia; order Obscuribacterales; family Obscuribacteraceae; genus JADYXR01. Next base: position 213 of record CAZRMH010000689.1, on the reverse strand, counting down.
TGCTCGGCGCACGAACAGGTGTCCAAAGTATGTCGCCTAAACCAGCCATTGATGCAGTTCAGCGCGCTCAAATCTGCGCGTTGGTTGCCTGTTTATTTTGGCATCAGCCAGTTTGTGCTCAGACGATTTTGCCACCAGCACCGGATGCCATCGGTGGCGCGAAGACGCAGGCCGACATCCCCTACGCCTCGCCCGCCGCCGGCGCCTCGCCGC
>CAZRMH010000688.1:0-2230 GCA_964600935.1 uncultured Candidatus Obscuribacterales bacterium | reverse complement strand
TCATGAGCGTAGGACGAACGGATCACATTTGTAGCGGTAGAACGTGCATGTTTTGTCGGGTTTTGGACAATCCAAACCGAGCCAAACAATCCGGCGCACGGACCTTCATGGACAGCCAAGTCATCGAGCGCGTCAAAGAGCTCGAGCAGCGCTCCCTTCTCACAAGCACTGAACAGAGTTTGGCGGCTGTCAAAGGCGAAGAGATCGAAAGACTCGCGCTGCTAGACACGCTCACCGAGCTCTACAACTCAAGAACGTTCTATAAAGAAATCAAAGATGAATTGAAACGCGCCAAGCGGTATAAACGTCCAGTCGCGCTTTGCATGGTCGCGATCGACGGCTTCAAGGACGTAGTGCGCCAGTACGGCTCGCTGACCTCTGATGCCGTTCTCAAAGTCATGGGTAACGTACTTCGTGGAGCGGTGCGCGACGTCGACATCCCGGCTCGCTACTCAGCAGAAGAATTCGCAATCATCTTCCCTGAAACCAACGCTTCAGGCGCTTCAATAGTGGCAGAACGTATTCGCCAGCGCATCGGTAACCAATCGATTACCCACAACTGGCACAACCTCCGCGTCACCGCATCGGTCGGTCTGGCAGCATTTCCTGCCCATGCCCGTGAGCACGATGAGCTGATCGAAAAATCAGTGCGTGCTCTCGAATTGGCGATGCAACGTGGTGGCGATAAAGTCTGCACCGTCTAATCGAAATTTAAAACTAGGTCAACCACGGGCTTCCCGGCGGTCTTTCAGCGTTTCTCCTTCTCAAGGCGATTGGAACCGCTTAGCGTATTTTGGTTCTTCTTTAAAACTGCGGCCTGTTTTTAAGCCCGATTCTGGTGCAACCCAAGCTCGATGCACGATTGACGGCTGACACTGCTTTTCGCGTTCGTTGGTGGACCGCTTAGCTTAGATTAGTTACATCGCTTAGCGCTCGGTTATTCGCATGACGCGCAAGGAGTTGCCGACGGCAAGCGCCGAGGCGTGCTCTCAATTTCCCAACTGGGGCGAGATGAAAGGGAATTAGCGCAGAACCTAAAGGGAAATGGCGCATATCCTATTGTATAGTGATCCTTACTATTTAATAGTACGGGTAGAACAGATGTTGACTACTTGAGCAGGCGGACGATGTCGCCTCTTCAAGCCGATTAACCGGTCTACCAACCCTCCGGACCGTTATGTGGCAATACTGCCAGGGAGGCTCCTTGCCTAAGTTAGACTGGAAACCGTTTGCCGTTGTGCTTGCGTTTGTCCTCTCAATGACCACTCTATTTCAAGTGGTGCCAACGGAAACTGTAAAAGAGTGGCAGCGTCTTGCTGAACTTCCGCCATACGATGTCGCTCTGGAAGTCGACAAGAACGTCCAAAAGCTTCCCGGCTGGGACAAAATGAATTTCTACGCTCGCGAACACGCGGTCAAAGTAGAAAAAGAGAACGCTGGTAAAGCGAACAATATTCAGATTCTCGGCCACTTCGTATCACCTTTCGACAAGAAAGAATACTCACTCTTCACCAACCTGAAGCTGGGTCTCGATCTTCGTGGTGGCTCACAGTTGCTCTTGCGTGCCAACCCTGCACCACCCCAGGTGCCCGAGATCACGCCTTCTGTTATGAACGGCGTTGAAACTGTTATCAACAACCGCATCAACAGCCTTGGTGTCGCGGAAACGATGGTTCAGAGAGCGGGCAAAGATCGATTAATCGTCGAACTTCCTGGTATCAAAGATCCTCAACAAGCGAAAGACCGGATAGGAACCACAGCACTTCTCGAATTTAAAGAGTTGGCTTTCGAAGATGGCAAGCCGGTTTGGAAAGGTGTGAATCTGACCGGTGCTGATTTTAAACGAGCACAAGCCGTTCCAATAGCGGGCGGCACCACCTGGCACGTCAATTTCGAATTCAAAGACGAAGGCGCGAAGAAATTCGGCGACCTGACCACTCGATTGGTCGGTCAACAGATCGGTATTTTCCTTGACGGAGAGCCTACCGAACGTGGTGCAGATGGTCGTCCTCTACCGATTCAAGAATATCGCGGCGTTACTGTTCGCGAAAAGATTCTAGGTGGACACGGAGAAATTTCCGGAAGTTTCACCAAGGACCAAGCCGTCGATCTGTCAGTCAAGTTGAACGCCGGTGCACTGCCTGTGCCGATCACCATCCTGGAAGAAAGAACGGTCGGCGCTACTCTCGGACAAGATTCAATCGACAAGAGTTTGCACGCCGGATTAATC
>CAZRMH010000687.1:0-2236 GCA_964600935.1 uncultured Candidatus Obscuribacterales bacterium | reverse complement strand
CACGATGCACACGACACGCTCATCTGTATCTCGATGGGCAAGCAGAAGAGGTGACTTTCGAGAACTCCGCAATCAATCGCGGCTTGTTCTCGTCGGCAAAGTAAGTCTTCATTCGATGTGTACTTTTAACTGAAAAGACTGAAAATCACCTGTTCCTTTGCCTTTATTGCTTGACTTATGCTTATATTGGGATGACAGTTGCGGATGTACGCAACTTCGTACTTACAGAAGTCCTCATATGAAAAACCAGACAGAGCAAATCGTTAAGTTTAAGGCTGAGTTCTTCAAAGCACTCGCCAGCCCTCTTCGTATCCGAATTCTGGATGAGCTTCGGGATGGTGAATTGACAGTGACTGAGCTGAGGACAAGGCTGAGCGTTGAACCAACGAACCTCTCCCAACAGCTGGCTGTCCTTCGATCAAACAACCTTATAGTAGGGAGGAAAGTAGGGAGCAACATTTACTATTCTTGTCGCGACCCCGCTATTTTCAATCTATTGGACGCCGCGAAGGAAATTTTCAACAATCACCTCGTCGATATTAAGGACATGCTGGAAGCGCTTTAAGGCTGCTGAAGTCCTCAAAAACGCGTCGACACAGCCAAGTGACTGCGCTGGGATTTGTCGCGCCGAAAAGCGGTCCTCTTGTTGACCGCTGACATTGATTGTGAGAGAATGATAATTAAGCAATTACGCAATTACGCAATTGCTCAAGTTTATCGACGCCAGGACCAGTCGTTTGTTGCTGCGGTCTGCGGCTGCGAAATCACATTAACTACAGGGTATTTGACAATGGGTAGCAGACTTCTCATAGGAAACCTCTCGTTAGAAGCAGAGGAATTGGCTCTCAAAGAATTATTTTCACAAGTTGGCATAGTTGAATCTGTAGAACTCGTGATAGATCCGCATACAGGCAAAAGAAAGGGATTCGCCTTTGTAGAAATGAGCAGCCGTCTCGAAGCTCAGAAAGCGCTAAGCCTTGACGGCACAAACTTTGGTGGTCGACTGATCATCGTAAACTCATGCCAATCCACTAAAGAAACATCCGGTCGTTCCTTTTTCTCAAGGTTTTTCCAGTTACTTCACGCTTGAACAATTAGCATGCTTTGTAAAAATTAAACACAAAAGGGGGGTTTTAAATCGACAAGCAGCGTGTTGTACATGCGTGGCATGCGGATCAATCAAGGTCAGCAGCGGCTCCTGGACGGCTGTCGAGGTGAGACAAGTTTCGTCGTTTTGACGTGACTAGTGCACTGAAGGTCGGCGAAAACTGTATCGATCGATCTGTGACTAACACAAGATCGGCTCCATCGATCCGGCTCAGCTTCGATGGTGGCACAGTCAAAGGCGCGAGTCCGGAACCTGCCTCTGAGCCACCCACCGCCGTTGTCACAAATGATCTGGCTGTATTCCTCTGAACCGATTCTTCTGCGAGGTCGGGTGCTGGTGAAGGAGGCGGATCGCCAATTATCACCACACCGCCACCAAGCACCATATTTTTCGAACTGAGAGTGTTACTGAAGCGCACGATGGCGTTATCTGCAGTAATCGTGCTCAAAGGTTGACTACCCTTTTTGCCGGCAGTGAAGGGCTTCGTGCTTGAACCAACTTGGATGATACCCAGGTTGATTGGATTTAGCGCCACATTGGCGGGCGCTTTGGTGAGAGTTGTGAACTTAGTCGCCAGTGCTCCTAATTGCAAGTTTACCGTGCCACCGGGTTTGGTGCCGGACGTAGCTAACAGTTGAACGTTGTCACCGATGATCAGTTTATCGGTTTTCTTGTTCCCACCATTTATCGCGTTGCCGATAAAGAGATTTCCGTTGATGGTTGGACTGTTAGCACTGATTTTCACACCGTCATCGATAAGCAAGGTTCCGCTTGTTCCGGTGATTCGAATTTCGCCGTCAGTAGTGGTAATGTCGCCACTCACAGTTAATGGACCGCCGCTGCTGAAGTTCAGCTGACCGGCGCTACTCGATTGACCCAGTTTGACGGTTGTGGTGGCGCTGCTCTGCGCAACTGCGACTCCCGCACTGTTCAATCTTACTTCCTGTACCCCGTTTCCGATCTGTAATGGAGTGCCAACAGCGCCAATGTTTTTGCCAGAATTACTGGTCAGGAATAGCACTGGTGTGGTCAAGCTGGCGGTCGGTGCGATGGCACACGTCATATCCTGGCCCTCTGTCAACTTGATGGCACTTCGACCAATAACGCTGTTTGATGCCAAATTGAAGA
>CAZRMH010000686.1:0-2258 GCA_964600935.1 uncultured Candidatus Obscuribacterales bacterium | reverse complement strand
AAGAAAAAGTTCAAAGTCGAGCAGGGAACCAGCCATGGTTCACTGAGGTCTTACTGCCGTTTCATGATTATATTATAAGGTGTAGTAAGCACCGCTTCTGGTATCAAACGAGAGAACGCCACCGCCGAAGCGAGGACATTCTCCCGTCGATACACGGTCAGTCAGTAAGGTTACTGGTTGCCGACCGCACCAACGACGATTTCGTATCCGGCTGGTGCCGGTGCGCGTTCTTTAAATCGCTCGACTTGTTTGCAGCGAAAGCCTTCGTGAAGCATCAGCCATTGGAAGGCACCGAATTTGGTGCTGAGTCGGCCGGTGTCAGAGAAGCGATAACTGAGCTGTCCGAGCTCTTCGACCGGCCATGGGCAGTCGGTGTGGAACACGATCGGGGTGACGCGTTTATGGTCGTCCTCCATGTAGACGAGTTGACGGAGCGGTTTAGCGACGTCGTCGGGCATTAGCTTATCGAGCCGGCTCATGACGCCGAGCGTTGCCGCTTCGACTTCCTGGCGCAGTTCGACGCGGTCGATGGTTTCGAGCCAGGCGGGGTCGAAGCGCTCGACCTGCACTCGCTGGGTTGTGCCGGTGCTGATCGTCTTGCCATCGGCACCAGAGATGTAAACTGGTTTCTCGATTTCCACGAGACCCAGTGGTGTAGCACGACTGCGCACTACCAGAATCAGAGCCTGTTCGTTGATGGCGAGCAGGTCGCTTTTGCTGTCAATCATAGTTCGATTCTCCAGAAAAATTTGACGGGAAAAGTTGGTAATTGCCGGTTGCGCCTTTGACTTGTTTCAACCTTTGTGGCGATTGTTGATTGAGGCGCTCGACGATTGAAGCCGGCCCTCGAACAAGCTTCGCGAAATCGGAAAACGAGTTGCCGATTGGCGCCGGAGGATTTTCAGCTTCTTAATCGGCGACGGGTCACGTCGTGTTCTTCGTCAGTAGGAAACTGAGAAAAATCGTTTAACGCGTGCTTTGTTTTTGATTAGTTACTGGAAACAGTCCTATTTGAAGTTCATGAGCTTATATGAGGCTTTGACCCTAATAGCTTCAGAGGGGCTAATCAAATAAGTTTGTTGTAAAGTGGCGCACTGGTTGGTTTGGATTTTTTTGTCTTCGGCTGAAACGCAGAGCTTGTCACGGTTTGCGATAGTGGCGGTAGGTGCCTCCGCGCTAGCGGTCCTCGCGCTAACCTTTCGCCTGTTGTGTTGTGCCAATCGTTTTGGGTGACTTAATTTCGACCAATCCCCTGCAATTTCGGGCAATTTCGACAACGTTGACCGCACTTTAAACCGAAACCTCTGCGGATTTTTTGAAGCCTTTTATTGGTATCTGCACCATATCTGGTGCGTCTGAGATCGCTTAAAGATAAGAAAGAAGTGGGAATGTTAGCTCGGTAGAACTTTCATATCCCACCCCTTTCAGAAGAATCGTTTGTTAAAACATACAATTTCTACTTGCAAACTTGGGAAGGTGAGACCCTCCGGAATTTTGCATTTGCGGAAAGTCAAAACTTATGCGCTGAACGACTTTCCTCGCACCAGCATTACTGGTCTTGAGTCGCAGCCGTGTCGTCAAGCTTCGCTGCGGTTTCGAACGTGCCTGGCTCCTCGACTCCATCCGGTTCTTTTGCAGCAACCGCTTTTGAGTTGCTCTCGAGTTCATCGAGGTACCATTGAGCATTGAGCGCGGCCATGCAGCCGGCGCCCGCAGCCGTGATGGCCTGACGGTATTTGGCATCTTGCACATCGCCCGCTGCGAACACGCCAGGGATGCTGGTCCTGGTTTCGGTCGTCTTGATGTAACCGTGTTCGGTCAACTCAAGAATGCCGCGGAACAGACTGGTGGTGGGCTCATGGCCGATCGCTACGAAGACGCCGCTGACAGGAAGTTCGCTGGTTTCCTCGGTCTTCAAGTTCTTCAATCGTAGACTCGTGACACTGCCTGTGCCACCATCAAGAATATCGTCCACGACCGAGTCGAGAACGAATTTGATCTTGGCGTTCTCCTGAGCACGTTTTACCATGATAGGCGAAGCGCGGAACTTGTCGCGCCGGTGAATGAGAGTGACGCTATTAGCGAAGCGAGTCAGAAAGAGCGCCTCCTCCATGGCTGCGTCACCTCCGCCGACGACAGCGATGTCCTTTCCACGAAAGAAGAAACCATCGCAAGTCGCGCAAACAGAGACGCCATGTCCCATCATTCGATGCTCCGCCGGGATGCCGATTTTTCTTGCTGCGGCTCCAGTTGTGATG
>CAZRMH010000685.1:0-2279 GCA_964600935.1 uncultured Candidatus Obscuribacterales bacterium | reverse complement strand
CAGTCCGTAATCGGTCAAGGTTCTGCCGGTACGGTATACAAAGCTGTCCAGGAATTGATCGGACGCGAAGTCGCAATCAAAGTCCTACACGACTATCTAGTTTCCGATGACGAGTTCATCAAACGGTTTAGACAAGAAGCCAAAGCCAGCAGTAGGCTTTCGCATCCAAACATCATCACGATTTACGATTTCGGTTTGATTCCCGAAGGTCAACGTCCTTATATAGCGATGGACTTGTTGATCGGAACGCCGATGTCAGATCTGCTTTCCTCGGTCGAACGGCTTTCACTGGATGAAGCAATTCCATTGTTCTCGCAAGTTTGCTCGGCACTCGGAGAAGCTCATAGACAGGGCGTCGTCCATAGAGATGTGAAACCAGAAAATATCGTTCTGGTGGAAAGAAGTGGTCAAAAACTTTTCCCAATCGTCGTCGATTTTGGTATCGCGCGCCTGATGGAAGAGTCGGACGCTGCAAAAATTACTCGAACAGGCACCGTATGTGGTAGCCCGACATATATGAGCCCAGAGCAGTGCACGTCATCTAAAGTAGATCATCGCAGCGACATCTACTCACTTGGCGTTGTCATCTATGAATGCCTTACCGGCGAAGTGCCGTTTCACTCCGACGAATTAGTGCGCGTAATGGCAATGCACCTCTCCGATCCTCCGACACCACTCAATCAGGTGAAACCTGGTTTGGTCTTCCCGGAGATGCTCGAAGAAGTAGTCTATAAATCATTGGCGAAAAACCCGGATCAACGTTATCAATCGATGGAAGAGTTCGCGACCGCTCTGGAAGAGTCGTTGAAACAGAAAGTGGTTGAGCCGGTTACCACAAAAGGTGGAGCTGCCAGAGCAAAGTCCTTGGAACCTGGTCCGTTAGCTCAAGACGACAGTTTGCATTTGCGCAGTCAGAGCCAGGAGATGCCTGCCCCGCGGGGACCATCATCGCGTGATCTGGCCAGCCGCGCGCTGGAAGAACTTCAATCTCGTGGACCGAATGAACCACCTTCTAACGCGGTTCAAGAACAAATCAGTCAAATGCGTCAGCAAATGCGACATGAGCAGAGCGAATCGCGACAAAATCACGCCCTGAAAGCCGGCGACTTCTCCCGCGGGCGGAATGGCGACTCCGGATCTATGCCAAAGGCGGTTTTCGCAATCGCAGGCCTGGTCGCAATCGTAGTGCTCTATTTCACCTTGACCAACACGGGCGTCATGGAGATGCTCAGTGGTGGCGGCGGAAAAGATCAGACCATCGAGCACGCCCAAGAGCTGGTTCAGTCAGGCAACACGACTGAAGTCAGCGAGGCTGTTGCCATGTTGGACGGATTGAAAAATGATTCCAACAAAGACAAGGTTGGTGATCTCTACATCCAAGCCGGAAAAGTATTTGCCGAGAAGAAAGACTTCCCGCAAGCGATTCAGACGGTGAAGAAAGTTCCATCGGATGCGAAGCAAACCAAACAAGCGCAAATATTGATTGCTCAATGGGAAAAAGCTGCCACCGCCGGTGATGAACCGGATCCGAAAGACAAGCCCAAAGAGAAAAAGGGACCTCGCGGTCGCAAGCGTCGTTAAGCAAAACTTGAACGAATTCGGATGCGCGCGTCATGCGACTCTCGTGGAGTTTGGCGGCATTTTTGCGCTGCGAGTTGCTTCGCAGGCGAACGAACCGTTTCATGGATTAGAGTTTCGCGCGAACCTATTCTTTAAAGGCGCCGATCGCTCTGAATTTCGATTGGCGATCTTTGCGAACGTCATCGCCGGAGAGTTTCTTCAACTCTCGCAGTTGCTCGATGATTACTTGTTTCGCGGTCGCGGCTGTGACATCTGGGTTAGAGTGAGCGCCACCCAGCGGTTCCTCTACGACACCGTCGATGACACCAAGCTCGAGAATCTCTCTTGCGGTAATTCTCATTGCCTGTGCAGCTTCCATGGCTCTGTCTTTGGTTTTCCAGAGGATGGATGCGCAACCCTCAGGGGAGATTACCGAGTACACCGAATGCTCTAACATCAAAATGCGATTGGCAACGCCAATTGCCAGGGCACCGCCGGAGCCACCTTCGCCGGTGACGATGGAAACAACTGGCACACGTAAACCTGACAGTTCAAGCAGGTTTACAGCAATCGCTTCTGCCTGGTTGTGCTCCTCAGCAGTCAGTCCGGGATATGCACCAGGTGTATCGATCAGGGTCACGATTGGCAGGTCGAATTTGTCGGCATGTTTAAAAGCGCGCAATGCTTTGCGATAGCCCTCGGGCTGCGGCATTCCAAAG
>CAZRMH010000684.1:0-2282 GCA_964600935.1 uncultured Candidatus Obscuribacterales bacterium | reverse complement strand
GTCAGCCGTTGGAATTGAAGGTCGGTACTGGGCATAATAAAGCGGGCACGAAAATGGCGAGTCTAATGGTCGACGACACGGAACAAAAACCGGAAGCTGGAAAGGCGCTGAGAGCGTCTGAGGTCAGCAAGCGCGAAGGAAGTTTTACAGACCAGGGGAAACAAGACGATTGGACAAAAGCAAGCGAAAATTACCGCACTAGCACGAAGCCATCCGCGACCCATGAAATTATTAGCGAAGAGAAGTTAGCGGAATTACAGCGTAACGGACAGGGCCAGAAGTTTGAAATTGTAGGCTTGGCTGGCAATGGCTCCGCCGAAGATACTGGCACCGTCATCGATTACAAACAAGAGAAACTTGCCGACAAGAAGACTTTTGTTCTCGGAATGGACTACGAGGAAGGTCGAGACACCAGAACCGCGTATCAAAAATTAGCAGACTTCACTCAAGCTGCAGGAAAAAGAGCCACCGATCCTGAAGGTTGGACAGCCTACATCCAGGGTGAATTAGACAAAATGGTCGGTGTTGGTGAAGGTCTGAACATTGCCAAGGAACAGACGAAGGGTGCCATAGCGATCGGTTGGAAGGCCCTTACAGATGGCACCGTAGCGAATTTTCTATCTAAGCCTAATGCGCTAAATGACCCATTATTCCATGCAGTTGGCGGTGCGCTCACGGCAATGGCAGAAGATCCCAATGCTGTTAACCATGCAATGGAGCGAGTCGGCAACACGATAATGCAAGCAAGCGAGCGTTACTCGACTTTACCAATTAAGGAGAAGGGACATGTAATCGGAGAAACCATGTTCGCACTGGTAAACCCGGAAGGAAGTACGGAAGGTGGCAAACTAGCGGTAACAATTGCTGATGGCGTTGCCACCAAACTTGATGACGTTGTAATGAAAACGATTCAGCAGACTATGAAAGCCGCTGAGGAGGCTGCTAGAACATCACCTGAGATTGCACAACAAACCAAACAAATGCTCGCTGATTACCTAGAGAGGAAGGGATTGACTGCCTCTGAGCTCGAAAAGTCCGGAGATATTCCAAAAGGATACTTTGACAATTTGGTAGGGAAGGGCGGCGAATGGAATGTCTTGAACGAGCGGCCATCACCTGATGTTGTACAACAGATACATCCAAAGGCATGTGCCTCTGCTTGCGGCGAGATGCTTACCAATGGTGCAATTAAGCAAGAAGGTCTTGTTGAGAGACTCTTGGAGTATTGGCCGGAATCCTTACGCAAAACCGAAATGACAGCGGATCTCCAGTGGTTAGCTAAAGAACTGGGGCCTGAGTGGAGAGGCGGCTTCGTTAAGATCGAAGGAGCATCCAAAGACCAAAAACTTGGTTGTTTAATCGATCTTCGGCTTCCCTTTTGCGCGGAACTTCATGAAGGAGGGCCGATGGCACATGCCGTCATCGTAGATGGTGTCGACGATGCAGGAAATATCTGTGTCAGAGATCCGTTTCATGCGACCAAGTACGAAATGACGCGGCAAGAATTCCTGCACTATTGGAATGAGCGAGCCGTTTTTACCACAACGGCGAGGTAATCAGAATGCTTAGAATACAACCGCAATCAATAATCCTTGTCAGCCCAAATCATTACTCCGTTCGCTTTCAAAAAGCAGACGCCCATTTGGACTATACATTCTCTGTCGAATGGACCGGAGCAATCGGCGTATTGAATTGCGATCAACGTGAATTCTTTTTTGATACTCACGATGATCCAGCAACAAAGTTGCTTTTAAAGGCAATCGATTTGTTTGACGAATCCGAGCGAAACAATACCAGCACGCAAGTATTGAAATCATTGTCGGTAGCGCAGGGAAATGAAGATTTATACATCGTGGTCGTTCAGAGTAACAATGAGGATGTCGAATTCGTTTTCTCCATGAAAGATCAAAACTCGCCAACGCTCGTTAGTGACAATCACTTTTCAAAAATCACTAACGCCGATTGCATAAAACAGGTAATCGCTAATTTTCATCAGGCAAGGCAATTCGAATACGCGGCAAATACACAAGCACAGCCATAGCATGATTTGGCTTGAGAGAGCCGAAGCCAAGGACGAGTCTACGAATTTTCACTGTCCACAAAGAACGAAAGCGCAAAAACGAAGGATAAACCGTGCTCGATCATCTTGTTGAATCGATCGATTGAAATTTAGTTGAAAATTTAGTAGAAGAGACGTCCGTAAACGCGCGCTCTGCAAGCAATTGCGAGTTTTCAGTAGCCATTTCAGCTACGAACCATGAGGTCGTACGTTCGAGTCGTAC
>CAZRMH010000683.1:0-2284 GCA_964600935.1 uncultured Candidatus Obscuribacterales bacterium | reverse complement strand
GTTGTTCGACATAACTGATCTTTTGTGGATAGCCAGAGCCCTCGCCAAATCTTCGGCATAAGGTTTTGTACCTGGCTTCAACGCACTTGCTATTCTGAATTCGGTGACTGCTTCGCTTATTCTTCCTGATGCCATCAGGTTGACGGCTAATCTGTGGTGAATTGAAGCGTTCTCTAAATCCGTTGCAACTATCTCTCTTAAAATTGCCACCGCCGCCATGTAATCCTTTCGAGATTCGGCTTGGGTTACTTCTATGAGCTTCGGGTCTTGAGAGGTCTCCGGGATTCCAGCCGTGTTGGTTGGAATAGAACCATTATCAGGAGATGCAGCCCCGCCGTAAATGGGATTTACCGCATTTCCCTGGGGGGAATTACGTGTTCCGTCTGGAGCACCCACCCCTGGTACATTCTGCTGTTGAAAACTTTGTGCGACCATTTGATTTTGAGGAGAAACGGCGGCTTGCCTAAAACCCCCTGCCGTCGGTGGCACGCTCATGCCCACAGGAGCGCCTTCGTAGACGCCTTTAGGTTGCTGAGGCCAATTGTTGTTAGGGAAACCGTTGGGCTGGTTGTACATGCCCTGAGGCGCCATTCCCATGTTTTGTGGCGGCACTCCAATTGGAGCCATGCCCATGGTCTGAACCGGTGGCATCGCCTGCGGCATCCCTTGTGGCACCATTCCCTGTTGCATAGGCATCTGTTGCATAGGCATCCGTTGCGGCATCCCCATACCCTGAGGCATTCCGCCACCGTTAGCGGGGAATGAAATTTGGTTTCCACTTGGACGCATCGGCATTTGCTGCGGTGGCATCTGATGACCGAAATTTCCACCACCAGTAGGTGAAGTTCCGGAAGATGACTGCATTTCTTTCATTCGCGCAGCCGCTTCTTTGTTCTTTTCAGGATCGATTAGAACGCAAGTGAGATAAGCCTGATGCGCGCCTTTGTAATCGCCGGCAGATTCTAAACATTCACCGAGAAGAAACTGATAACGTGCGTTTCGCGGCTCAATCATCACAGCCTGCGAAATTTCGGCGAGCGCTTCCTTTTTCAGACCTTGTGAAAACAGAGTCTCGGCCGCTTTCTTGTGTTTCTCAGCGCGACCATGATGATATGACTTTTGCAGCGATGCTCGTCCATCAGCCAATCCAGGATGATTGGCGTTGAGCATCTCCAGTTTTTTATACTCTCCTTCGGCACCGGCATAATCGCCAGTGAGCTGCAGTGCACCTGCAAAACCAAGATGGAAATCAGGATTGAGCGGATTTTTCGCAACCTGCCGACGCCAGATGTCGACCAACTGCTGACCGGCAAGTGCATCGGAATCGTCCAGGATGACTGCTTTTCGAAGAAGTGCGGCGGCGCCCGTTTCATCCTTTTGCAAAAGCTTGATTATGCCGAGTTGGCGTTGTGCCGGTCCATAGGTCGGATCTTTAATGGCAGCCTGTTGATAGCAACTCAATGCTCCGTTCACCTGACCGCATCTGTACTGGAGATCTCCGAGTTTCACGTAAACTTTCGCCGATGGATCGATTTCCATCGCTTGTTTGTACTCGATATACGCCGCTTCCAGGTCGCCGGAATTGACGAGTTGATCCCCAAGGTTTAGGCGAACATCGACATTGACCGGATCATAGCCACATTTTTCGAGTGCACTGGAAAGACCTTTGGCAGCCTGAGCATTATCGCCAGCAGCGGCTAACGCCTTTCGATAGAGCATCGAAGCAGCCTGCCAATCACCGTCCTTCATTTTCTTGTCACCATACGCAGTGCGTGCGGCGGATAGATTGACCTTATACTGTTTGTGCGAAGGGTCGTACTGAACAGCCTTCTCGTGCATGTTGATCGCTTCGATCCATTTGCCTTGCGATCCCAGCGCTACGGCCTGGTTGTTGAATTCAATCGCATCGGTTTTGAATTTTTGATAAGACTCGAGACGTTTTTTCTCACCTAAACTCTTGAGAAAATCTGCCTGTTTCTTGGCTTCAACAGCCTCTTTTGCTTTACGCTCATCCTCTTCTTTCTGTTGTTTCTCAACGTCTCTGTAATCAGGACGTCTTTTAAAACGGCTCGGGACAGGAGCAGATGAGACTCCGTCGTTCTCGAAATCTTTAGGTGGCAAGGCGTTAATTTCGACCTGACGCGGCAGGGGTTTCGCGTTCATCTTGGTCGCATTTGCCGACGGTGCGCACGTCAGGGTGATTGTCAGTGCAAGAAGAGTTAGATGGAGTGGTTTTTGTTGAGTGAACATTGAATAGAATCCGGGTGCGAATGAGGGGTTTCGC
>CAZRMH010000682.1:0-2311 GCA_964600935.1 uncultured Candidatus Obscuribacterales bacterium | reverse complement strand
GGTTGAAGAACGCGTTGTTGTAGCCCTTGCCGTAGTTGCAGCTGCCGATCAGGTCGAGACCCTTGCCGTCGAGCGAGTTGCGCTTCAGGACCTCGAGCAGGAAGCGGCGAACGTCACCGTGGAACTGGTAGGCGTCGTTGACGAGCGGGAAAGCGGCGTATTCGCCGTCGCCCTCGTGGCGAGCCTTGTCGCCCGGGAGGCGCTCCAGACCCTTGCAGTCGAAGATGCGGCGGTCGCCCTGGCCGGGAGCCAGAACGGCGAAGCGCAGAGCCGGGTGGAGAGGAGCGCGACCGGCGATGGACAGACGCTGGGTGATGCCGATCGAGTCGATCAGCGAAGTGTTGCTGGGGTTGAGCGCAGCGGCCTGCTGGAGCAGGAACGCCGGAACGAAACCGTCGAGAGTGCGAGTCATAGCCATAATATTCACCTTTGTGTTTGTGTGGCGCGATTGCGTCCACGGGTTAAAAACGCGCGCAAACATCCCGGAAGCTGGAGCAACCGGATTTACGCGCATGGGTAAGAATCGCCAATCGAAACGACTTCGAGAGGCGACGTGCGACAGGACCCATCCCGCCGAACGAACATCGATTCACGCAGGAACAGCCAGGCTACTCACGGAGATACATGCTGGTTTACGCAGATGCGCAATTCGAGAGCTCGAAACCAGGCTTATAGTTACGTGTGCGGGTTGCTTTGCTAATTCCTGAATGAAATTGAACTGTGATGATACTTTGCAACCTAACTGCATCAGGTCTACAAAATCAAATGCGCTTAATGAAAGAACCAGGCGCCCGAAAGACATACTGAATGAGAGCCTGATTGGGTTTCGATGATTAGAGGAGCTTTGCCGTTTAGGCTGCCCGAGGTGCTGGCATATTAATTCAATCGGAGACGGTTGGCGGGGTTAGCGCAGGTTAATGTCCCTTTTCGCATGGTCCGCTAGCCTGGCTAGCTCCTTCGGAGTTAATCGCACATAATATTCCTAGCGCTAATTCGCGTAGCTTTGTCGGAAACGAACAGAATAGCTATGTTTCGGGCGCTGGCGCCAGCTCGAAATGTTTTTTACCGGAATGCTTTTCAAGTGGGAAAGAGAAACAGTTTCTGTTCTAGAGTCGCACAGTTCTTACGCTCTCATTTTTTTTGTGTCTCAAGACCAATAACCTCCGCTCATCTTGTTTAGCCAATCTTTGATTGCCTTCGGGTAATCTGAGGTGTGGACCGCCCCCGACGCGTTCGAGACACAGAGTGAGAGCGGAAAGGAAAATGCGAATGTCTTACCTGGTAATTAGCACGAGCCTCAATCCTGATAGCAAGAGCTATCTGCTTGCTCGCGAGACCGAAGCGCAGTTGGCAGCCGCCGGACAGAAAGTGGAGTTTATCGACTTGCGAAAGGTCAAGCTCCCGATTTGCGACGGCGCTTCCGCGTACAGCCGGTCGAGCGTCAAACGAGTCACGGACCAGATCAGGAAAGCCTCGTGCATTCTGATTGCCGTGCCGATTTATAACTACGACGTTGGTGCAGCAGCGAAGAACCTTGTCGAACTCACCGGCGAAGGCTGGACGGAAAAGACAGTCGGTTTTCTCTGTGCGGCCGGCGGTCGTTCCAGTTATATGTCGGTGATGGGACTGGCAAACAGTCTGATGTTGGACTTTCGCTGCCTCGTCATCCCGCGTTTTGTTTATGCAGACAGGACCGCTTTTCAGAGCGGTGCCATCGCAGACGATACCATTCGTCAGCGAATCAGTGAATTTGTTGCTAAGGCTGTGTCGTTGGCCGGAGTCAATCTCACGGTTCCGCCAGCCTGAGCAACCTCAACACAAGGGAAACCCAATGGGTCATGCATTCAAGAGCCGTCACTTCCTGATGATGAACGGCTACTTCATCGCCGCTGCTGCAATCACGCTGCTGCTCGGCTTCGGCGTGTCGGCAGGCGGCTTGCTGTCCGGCGCCATCGCCGCCGCCGTCATCGGCGTCACGGGGATGTTTTTCGGACTGGGCGCCACGATCGCGCTTCGCGCTGTCTTCGGTCTCATGCAGACCGGCCGCGTCGTTCAGTATCTGAGCTTCTTCCTGGGTTCGTGGCTTGGCGTCGGTCTGGCTTCGCTGCTGATTGGCTCGCTCGTCGTTTCGAGCGGCGCAGCCGCGGCTCTGTTGACGTTTGCACTCGCGTTCGGAGTCGCCACGCTGGTCGGTGAGGTGCCCTGGAAGGGTCGCACCTGGCTGCCCGTGCGTATGACCAAGCGCTGAGGCAGGTCGTTTAGGCTGGTCTGGTCTGCCTTGCACCGGCCGCCAGTGGGGATAGGCGGCGCC
>CAZRMH010000681.1:0-2311 GCA_964600935.1 uncultured Candidatus Obscuribacterales bacterium | reverse complement strand
CATGCGCAAGATGGTGCGTAAATGTTCCAATTCCACCCCAACCTGTCTCGGGCGGATATTCGCGAGAAATCAAACAAACTCTCATGATGGAAAGTCTACGGCCGATGAGGAACATCAGCTTGAGATCTTTCTTATATAGACGGTTTTAAATGCCCTTCACTTGCGCTGTCCCGTAATCGGAGGCCATTGCCTCGCTGTTCATGGGCTTCACACCATTACTTTTCGGCTGATTAAAGATACCTATTCCAGCCTTCTAAAACCATCAGGAGCGCCCTGCGGTTAGTCCCGCGAGACCAAGAGTATCTCCAGCCGTTGTTATGATAATCAAACAGAAGTCTCGCCTTCGAGAACGCTCAATCGCTATCGCTGGGCTTTGCCACCGGATACGGTGAATCGGTTGGACGATTTTCCGATTCCATCTCAATTTTGGAGAGCAATAACGACGGACTGATCACGGTTCGCAAATTGCCATTCCACAATGTGGTCGTGATCGAGGTTGGGTCTGAACCTCCAGATATGATGTCTTGCAAACTCGGCTTATAGAGCGCCTTAAATTTTAAACCGCGCACGCGGCGTTCGACACCTGTCGCAGTCGATACCATTATTGCTTCAACTGGTTCTTCAGCCTCGAGGCTGGACTCGCGGGCCGAACAAGTGGATCCCAAAAGGAATGATGGAGTACTCGGTCTAATTCGGCGTATGACGAGAAATTCCTTCAGTCCACAGTCTTTAGCGAGTTCTCGCAATTTATCACGCAGTACTTTTGCCGGCTTCGGGTTGTCGGCATCGACAACTAATGTGGTAGGCGCAGTGCCACTAAATTCGTGACCATTACTGGCCTTGCCAGGCAAAACCGGACTGCGACAAGTCAAAAATTCTTTGAGAAAACCGTGAACGATAACCTGAACTTTCTGACAGGGAACGCCCTCAGCATCGACGATATAAGAGCCGCTCGTTGGCGTTTTATCGAACTGATCGAGAGATGGATCATCAGTGATACTGATGAACCCGGGCATTACTTTCGCGCCCAACGAACGCAGAAAAGTGCCTTGCGGACGCAGATTATCGCCTCTAACGGCGCAGAGCAAAGGTGCCACATTTCTAATTGTGAATTCGGCGGAAGCCTGCGGTTCCAATAACACCGGTCCGAGGTAGTACTCCTGAATTGGCGCATTCGCATGTTCCACCACTCGCTCGGAAAGGCGCTTCGCGCGCTCCTCCAAAACTTTCATCTCCGGAAGTTGCTCAAACTCGCTCACTGAAAATGAATCAGAATCCCAAAGTTCCTCCCCGTCCGGGCACCGAGCGAAAGCCACCATGCCGATTTTAATCGAACGAAAACTATCGCGAACGACGGAACCTTCGCTGTTTACGAAGCGCCGAGTTGCATCCGAAATTTGCAGCGACACCCAAGATTCTCTGACGCCCTTAGGTTTGTTGATTATTCGAGACAACTCATTGATATTTTCACGCCACTTCTCTGGTATCACAGCCGGTGCGGAAATCGGCTTAATTATGGTGATGGCAGGCTCTTTCGTAAAGCTATCACAGAGCTTCGGAATACTGTGCTGCTGCTTATAGGAGACATTAGTATCATATTGCTCGGTCGCAGTTTTATAGCATTCGTCCGTCGCGTCCCAAAGCGATCTACGCAGCACACTATAGTCGTCATCGAGAGTCGTCCCTCTCCAAACATACGTGCTACCCGAATCTCCACTCACATCGGCGGTGTTGTCGAAACTGTAGTCTCCGACTCTGACATCGGCAGAGATGGTGCGTTGATCGTCTCGCCAATCGTAGATCGGTGAGCCATTACTAAACGCAAGACTGTACTTCGTTTCGTCACTGGAGCGATAGCTAATAAAGTAGGGAGACGGCTTATTGGGCAGTTTCAAATTTTTCATCGAGCGATTCAATTCATCACGCATCGCCTTGATTACCACATCGCCATCCGCACTGGCCGCGGTGGCAGAATCTATTGAATCGTCAGCGCCCGATGATGTCGTAATCTTCTCCGCGGCAATCGCAGGTAGCCCGATTAAGAGAGCTGTGATGACTACGCTGGTAAGTGGAATTAAACGCATTGACATTTCCTTCGTACAACTTGAAGCGGCGTCACGATTCGAAATCCGGCGGTGGCAAAATCGGTTTCACATTTTTTCCTGGATGAGTTCGTTCGATTTCCAAACCCTCAATCAAAATCGAAGGAGCACAATTCGATTGCGGAACCCAGCCGGATTCGGCACCGCAAGATCCGTTGAAGACGCCGACGTTATCTGATGTTTCCATAATATGTTCGAGTGCTGCCATT
>CAZRMH010000680.1:0-2344 GCA_964600935.1 uncultured Candidatus Obscuribacterales bacterium | reverse complement strand
GCTCTTACAATTCGCAATTGGAATCCCGCACTACTATTTTGACATCGAGGTATGGATTATGAATCAGCTCCCCACCGTCCCTGCTCTCGGGCTCACGGTTTCGATTCCAAAGGAACGGGTGCAGCAAGGATTGGAAGCGCAGATTCATAAAGGCACTAAGCTGCTCGCGGCGCCCGCCACGAATCCTGAAACTATGGCTCAGTTGAAAAAGGCAAATTGGGAATGGACGCTCCAAACCAGTAACTTGTTGAAGGAATGGTTCGTTTCTGACCTCGTCGCTGCTCATTTCAATGCCAATGTTTATTTTGAACCAAGTTTAAAGATGGATGATTTTCAACGTGACCTTGATGAGTTTCCGCACGTCGTCCGGGGTCGCATTGATCGGCTGCTCGGTCTGCATAAGGTAATTCCGGTAATTCCGGAGCCACCTTGCGGCGACTTCATCGCATCGCAATTTCACCCCACCATCTATCACGCCACCTGGAAAGCATATGAACGCGCGCAGTATGGACAGGCAATTATGTTGGCGGTCCAAGAAGTCGAAGATGTGCTCAAACTTGCCACTGCCGGCAGTATTCAAGAAACCGGCGTTGCTTTAGTTCGCAAAGCATTCGATCCAGGAGGCGCACCGATAGCGATCAAAAATTTCGATGCGGAAGAAGGAGCTCTTCCGGTCACTACTCTATCTGAACCAGGACCGCTTTTCGATCCTGAGTACAGCGCTATCGAGAATCAAGGCGTCGCCGATCTACTTGCTGGTTTCTTCGGTCGCTACAAAGGCATATCACCGAATGCAGTGCTTGATCCAAAATCGGTTGGTCGGGTTCTTGCGTTGGCGAGCTATCTGATGTACATGATGGATGCACGTAAACCAGCAAAAGAAGAACAGCCAGCGGCGTCACAATTCGAGTTCGAGTTCCTTAAGCCGGAATAACTGCATTCCGTTCTTGCAGTGACATGCCGGATTCGTGATCTCCTGCGGCGACAGTGGTGGCTTCGGAAAGCAAGGCACTTTCACGTAAGTGTCGCCCTCTGCGACTAAACTGATTTCAACCGTGTGTTAAAGCCTGTTGCGTCTGTATTTGATGTCTGTCTGTTGATAGTCTTGTCGATATCTGATTGATCTTTTCAGTGCAAGCAAGACTAGCCAGAACATTGAATTGCGTTCATT
Source organism: uncultured Candidatus Obscuribacterales bacterium (assembly GCA_964600935.1). Lineage (GTDB taxonomy): Bacteria > Cyanobacteriota > Vampirovibrionia > Obscuribacterales > Obscuribacteraceae > JADYXR01. The sequence continues at coordinate 1,173 of CAZRMH010000680.1, read as the reverse complement.
AGCAGGCATCACGCAGTGGTGGCAGCTACAATGTCGTTCATGGCAGAGCGAACGCTTTCTACCGTATATCTAACGCATGGCTTTCGAGATCCGCTTTCTGTGCGCGCCTCGAGAGAACTCGCGTCGGTATGGCGATACAGAGATTGCGTTCCAACTTTTGTTGTCAATAATTTGCGCCGACGATATCAACGCTCGATTCTTGGTTTCTTCTGGAGTTTGTTGAATCCGCTGCTAATGATGACGATAATGACCGTTGTCTTTTCCGTCTTCTTTAATAAGGACCCGCGAGACTTTGCTCTTTATGTGTTTAGCGGTCTGCTTCCATGGTCATTTATGACTGCCACCATAACGTCTGGCTGTGGTTCGATTGTCGAGAATGAATCGTTTTTGAAACGATTGCCTGTACCTAAAGCGATTTTTCCGCTCGTTCATGTTGCTACCGAATCAACCAACTTCATTCTCAGTTTAGTTGCATTGGCTGTACTTGGATTGGCTTTTGGTCTGCCTTTTCAGCTTACCGCCCTGGCGCTTCCATTTGCCGTTTTACCGATCGTGGCGTTCACCTTTGGAGTCACTCTATTTCTTTCCGTGACCACGGTTTACTTCAGGGATATTGCTCACATTGTTGGGGTTGCGCTTGGTGGAGTTTTCTACTTGACTCCAATTCTTTATCCTCTTTCTGCCGTGCCGTCGCAATTTCGAGAGTGGTATCAGTTCAACCCGTTTTATCAGGAATTGAATCTGTTGCGTGCTTTAGTTTGCGACGGTCGTATGCCTTCGCTGCAAGAATGGTTTATTCCAGTGTCACTGTCAGTAGTGGCATTGGTATCGGGCGTAATCGTTTATCTGTGGAGGGAACGCGATATCGTCTATCGCCTCTAATCCTCATGAAACCAAAGATTGAACTCACCGATACTACTTTGACATTCTCTATGTATGGCAATAGTTCTGCCAGTCTAAAGGAGTGGTTTCTTCAGTTAGTCAGCCGTAATCGAAATCGACAAAGCGAACTTACGTTCGACGCGATCAAGAACGTAAACTTGAATATAACTGGCGGCGAGGTCGTAGGCATCGTTGGTCTCAACGGTGCAGGCAAATCTACCTTGTTAAAAACGGTGAGCGGAATCTATCCTCCGCACCGCGGACGAGTGGCTGTTTCCGGCTCGATTACGC
>CAZRMH010000679.1:0-2369 GCA_964600935.1 uncultured Candidatus Obscuribacterales bacterium | reverse complement strand
GCTCTTTCGAGATTCACGGAGTCGCGGACATCGCGGATTCCGAGCTCTGGGTCGAGCACCTCAAGGCTGTCGTCAGGGACAATAGCGGCGGTGCCACCGATATCGATCCGGCGAATGCGGTTTTGGTTTCGTCCAACCAGGACGTGCTTAAGCTGTTTTCGGAACGGGGCTATCGCAGTATCGTGCCGAACTCGGCCGGCAGGATTCCGACCGACATTCACAGCACGATACGCACTGGCGGCGACTGGCGTGCAATCGCTAGCGAGTCGACCATCAGCGTGTTCGAGCGGCAGGAGCTCGGACAGCTTATCCACGAGCTGTTCGAAGACGTGCTTCTCAACGACGACGGTGAGCTCTCGCACGGCCGAGACTTCAAGGTCTACAGCGCCGGTATGGATGCCAGTCTCAGCGTCAAGATCGAGGATATTTGCCCGCATGTGAAACCGGGCAAGATCGTCGACAAGGGCTGCGGAACGGGCACGCTTCTCGTCCACCTGGGGAACCTCTTCCCGGAGTCGGAAATCGTCGGCATGGACCTCTCCAGCGAACTGCTGCGGACGTCGGACGGGCAGTACTATGCCAATCAAAATGTCTCGGTCGTTCGCGGTAACATCATTCACCAGCGCTTTGCGCCGGGATCGCTGTCGACCGTCATTCTGAGCTCGGTGGTGCACGAGATCTATTCGTACACGGGCTACGACCGCGATCAGGTGCGCATCGCTCTCACCAATGCGCGAATCGAGCTGGCTGTTGGCGGTCGCGTGGTCATCCGAGATGGTATCAAACCCAGCCTGACCGGCAATGTCTGGATGCGCTGCGATACCGAGACTGAAGAACGCTTCCGCCGCTTCGCTCGCGAGTTCAAGGGCAAGTCTCCGAATCCGGGCGTCGAGTTCGTCGAGCGCGAATTTGATGGCGTGAGATGGTTCTACCTCGACATTCACAGCGCCAACGAATTCCTCTCGAAGAAGGACTACCTCGCCAACTGGGCGATGGAGGTCAACGAGGAGTTCGGCGTTTGGACACTTGAGGAGTGGAAGGTGGAATTCGCCAAACTCGGTTATCGCGTCCGTGAATGCCGCAGTTATCTCAACCCGTGGATCCACGACAATCGCTACTGTAACCATGTCTGGTTGCACGCGGACGACAATGACAAGCCTGGAGAACAGCTTCCCTACCCGGATACCACGGCGGTGATCGTCGCGGAGAAAGTGTAGACAGCTCGAGCTTTCGGGCGTCATCTTTTAAACCAGGATCGCGCTTCCCTTATAAGGAGCGCGTTTCCAATGGTGCGCGTAAGTTCTGCGAGCGCCATTGATTCTCAGGAGAAATTCGATGAACAGAAAACAACGCAGGCAGGCAGGTCGCAACGGCGGCATTGTGCCACCGCATCTGCAGACTGCCATTCGCAACGGCGCTACCGCAGGTGGTGCCTCGACCGGGAAGGTTGACTCGACCGGGAAGGGCGACTCGTCGATGAAGTCCGGTGGTGCCCCACGCAAGTCGATCACCGTGGGTATGGGCGGCTTCGATGGTCTAATCCATCAGCTGTCGAATGTGCCGCTCCTCGTCAATCGTGCGCTGCCTCTGATCGAGCGCGGCGACGTGGCGACGGCCAGCGGTCAGCTCACGGACGCGCTCATCAAGGTCGAGCTGGCCAAGGCGTCCATTCTCGGCAACCTCGCGCTTGCCGCCATGAAGGCTGGTGACATTGGCGCGGCTGTCGGCTACGTCGACATCGCGCTCGAGTCGCTCAACGAACTCGGTCTCGAAGAAACCGAGATCTACAAGATGCTCGCGCTGGTGCATGCCAACCTGCCCGGCGACGCGCCGGCCGAAGACGCCAGCAACTAAGGAGCAGCGATTTCCAGGTTCGTCGCGTCTGCCATTCTGCGCCAGCGCCACGTAAACTGTCCAAATGTTGGGGCCGGCCGGGTGCGTGAATTGTCCCTCGCGGGGCTCTTCACCACTCGGGCGGTCCGACATTTTTCTTTTGTTGATAAAACTATAAAGTATAGTAAAGAGAATCTTCCGCTCCAGCGCCAACCGCGGCCCGCCAACACCAACCACGGCCTGCCAACACCAACCACGGCCTGCCAACACCAACCGTCGCCCGCCGACACCAACCGTCGCCCGTCAATACCAACTACCGCCCGTCAGTCACCACCCGTCACAAGTCAGCCGCCAGCCGCCAGCGCCAAGCAATTGCTCTTTGCGCTCACTTAGTGTCGCCTTTTCCGCTTAGGTAGTGCAAATTACTGAGAGGCATGATTTTTTGCCGATTATTCCAGAGGGAACTATCACTCTTCCGGTTTTGTTCTGTCGTGCCAACCACCCAAAAACTTGCGCCAGGCGCGCACCAGAGTTGC
>CAZRMH010000678.1:0-2369 GCA_964600935.1 uncultured Candidatus Obscuribacterales bacterium | reverse complement strand
GAAATCTCCGTTGTGATTATCAGCGCCGACTCCAACAAGGGTCGCGGTGGTGAAGTCATCCTCAGCCAGACTCGCGCTCTCGCCAAGCAACGCGACGAACGCCTGGCCGAGCTCAAAAAGGATGATGTTCTGCCCGGTACCGTGGTCAAAGTCATCGACGCTGGTGTGCTGGTGGACGTGGGCGGTGGTCTCACCGGTCTGGTCTATCGCACCGAAGTCAGTGGCGACCGCAACGCCGAGCCCGCGAAACTGTTCCGCTCCGGTGACGAAGTGAACGTGAAAGTTGTGTCGATCAACCTGGCGAAGAGCCAGGTCTCGCTCAGCATCCGCGCCGCTCGCCAGGGTGAATTCCTGAGCAAGCTCAACGAGGGTGACGTGATCACGGGCGTGGTGGCTCGCTTCGAGAACTACGGCGCCTTCGTCAGCATCGGCAACTGCATCGACGGTCTGCTGCACATTGCCGACTACGGCTCCGATAACGGACGCCGCGAGAACCTGACCGCCGGTCAGACCATCGAGGTCCGAATCAACAGCATCGACCGCGAACGCGGCCGCGTCTCGCTCTCTCGCAAGGGGCTGAAGTAAGCCGCCCTCGTCAGTGCGGCGAACGGCTAAACATGCCGGTCGCCAACTGACGAAACCACATCGCACCTCGAAGACGAGCCCAGGGTCCCACCCCCTGGCTCTCTCCTGGTGCCTTGTGCCCTCCAACTTTGCTACTATATGATTCAGTATCCACAAAACCCGGCAAAGAAGAGCAGATAGGCACATCGAGCCATGCACCAACACTATCCTCAACTTTTGTCTACCGTGGGACGACGGAATTCAGAAAAAGCGGCATCACACGATAGACAAAAACAAATTATCAAACCAACCGCAGGTTCCTGCCCCCGAAACCATCAGCGGTGAGGCAGGGGAACCGTCAGGGCGGGGCAGCTCAGCGAAACATATGCTAGCTTATAGTAGACCAATGGAAAAACTGGATGTGCTCATCACACATCCAGCTCACTCACTCGCTGTAAAAACTGTTCTCTCTAGTGCCCGCGGCGCTGTTTCTCATCGCTCAAAGACTGGGTCATCGCGTCGATGTAAACCTTGCGCATAGACTTATAGCCCTCTGCCGGATTTTCTTCCAGAGACTTCTTCAGCTCCTGGTTTTGCCCACCCTGGATCTTGCCGATCAAAGCTTTTCCGAGATCAGCAGCCGTCGGATTCTGAGGTAAATCCACACCAGAGAGCCTGAGCCCTTTCTCGACATACTGGTCATAAGATTTTTCCATGTAGCCCTGAACGGCTTTCTGATCGTTGATATCGACACCCTGCCCGGTCAGAGCATCACCAAGACGGCCAACTTCCGAGGCGCCCATGAGTTGATCGGGGTCGAGCATCGTCGCTTCCGAGTGAGCCTGGGAACCGGGACCGGAAACATCGCTGCCGTTTTGAATCTCAGGCGCGCCGAACGCTTGATCGACAGTGCTTTGCGCTTTGTCAGTTGCACTCGTTGTCGCCGTTTTTATCTCGGACAATGAGGGAGGTGATGATTCAAATTGCTGAGCCGGAGCCGTTGTAGCTTGAGTCGGTTCCAACTGTTCCATTCGTGCTGTCATATAAATGACCTCCTCTGAAATCGAGCCCATGAGCGGTCGCCTCTGGTTTCACCGCACGAATACTGCCTCTGGCAGATCCACTCGGTGACATCTCGTTCGGTTTGTGCTGCGTGTGAATATCAAACCAAACCGATATCAGCGGTTTGTGACAGACAAAACATGGGCCAAAAGGTTTGAGCTGCTCTTCCATATCCGGAACACTGCCCGACCGATACCTTCGCTCGCCGCGCTAACTTCTCCCTACTTTCCGATTGGCAACCTCGAATCGTACAGCAGACAAGAGTCGCACGCGCTGCCGCTTTTCAAGGGTCAGTAAACCTTTATCCAACTCTTCATCTTGTGTTCATGATTAAAGCTCAAAACAGATCTGTTTATAGGCTAGAAACATTCTGCACAAACGTTTATTCCAAACCTTGACTCCCTAACTCACCAGAGTTGTTTCCCACCGAACTCCTTCTCCAAAGATGCGCTGACAGGGCGCGCGGAGAATGTTCGGCGAAACGGCTGTGGCTGTTTTCTCTCTGAAACAGCATCCTCACTGGAGTTGGTGACACATATGACAAAACGACAAACTACTCTGGCGGAAGTAACGCCACTGTACGATTCGCTGCCCGAGAAGTATCGCGTGGCACGCGAGCGCGCCGGGCGTCCCCTGACGCTCGCCGAGAAGATTCTAAGCGCGCACCTCGACCACTACAACGAGGGCGAGAGCTTCCCGACGCGCGGCAGTTCCTACGTTTTCCTTCGACCGGATCGCGTCGC
>CAZRMH010000677.1:0-2380 GCA_964600935.1 uncultured Candidatus Obscuribacterales bacterium | reverse complement strand
ATTCGAGTGCTCAGCCAGCGGTTTCTTCAACAGTTCCTCCGCTTGCTCCACCTGTCAAAACTGCAGTAGCAGTGCAGGCTCCCGCATCAGTGCTATTCGCGATCTTGTCGCGTACGAATCAAACCGGTTGGGACCCCGTCGAATTTACGCCTTTTCGTATCGACGGAACGCGTCTTCAAGCAATGGAACTTCCTCCTGGCGTTGCGAAAGTTGAAGCTGTTGAAGGTGTAAATCTTTCTTTGCCTCTGTCGAGCAGCTATCTTTTGCCGCTTTCAGAGTTTCGCTGCAAACTGATTGTTCAGAAAACAGTGAAACGCGGCAGTCGCTACATCACGATAAAAGCGTTTGAGTTTGACAACTCGGAAGGCGCTGTCGCCGGTTACGACATGCTCAGAAAGGGCTCCACCACAGTGATCAAGCGTGGTGATGGTTCATCGGATGATGGCGACAGTGTGTCTTTTTGGCAAGACAATTTTCTGTTTATCGTTTCGGGGACATCTCTTGATGACGATGAAAGTAAAGAGGTCGTCGGTCTATTCGCGACGAATATTGCGAAAAGTATCGTCACTCACGCGCAACCGCCAGCGATACTATCGAAAATGCCGATTGTCGACCGTGTGCGCGGAAGCGAAAAGATAGTGATGGGTCCAGTTTCGGCCGCGCGCGCCATTTCCGCACCCGAAGTTGGTGCGCTTTTTAGCCAAAATGTCCGTACTGCAGCGGTTGCCGACTATCAAGTTTTCATCCCGGCTAGGGAACGGATGAGACTTCTATATATAGACTACGGCAACGCTCAATCTGCAAAGTTGGCTTTCGATACCTTTATTTCCCGGCTCGAACAATTGCTGGCACCCGAGAAAGGCTATCCGCAAGACGGACGCGTTCTTTTTCGTATGAATAAGGCGTATATGTATTGTCAGGCGCGACCTTCGGGCAAGCTGCTCTTAATCACGGGCGCGAAGAAAAACAAATCCGCGATTCTTCTAGCTGGGCAAGTTGTCGAGCGCTAAAATTCTGTGCTCAACCAAATCTATCTCGATTGTTCAGCAATCTTATATATGGAAACTAAATCACGACCGAGTTGAACCTGGTCGCGATTTCTTTCTATTGAAATTGGGATTGATTGCCAAGCTGCTTCTCAACGTTCATGGCATCGGAAATCTCGATATTCAACCCTGTCAGTTTTTGTTCAAGTGAGTCTGAAAGCGTTTTGGGCGTACCGACAGCTGAGACCGCATTGGCTTCATTAGTCAGGCTATTCAAGCGGGTTTTGAATGAGTAAGCTGCCGATGCTTGCATCAACCCCTTGGAAAGTCCAAGATCAACTTGCTCTTTCATCAGTTCGATTCGTCTGCCGAAAGTAGGTGCTGGTCCCGATTGCAGCGATATGTCAACTGATTTTGTGGAATTTACTGGCTTGCGTGTACCGATGGTCATTGTTCTCTTCATTATTGTTTCGGGCTCGGACTGTAGCAGAACGGGCTGCCCAACAACGAACGTCTGTCTTGAAGGTATGACAACTGGAGTGCTGGGAACGAAAACAGATCGTTGCTCCATAATCGTCGAAGCCGGCTGGGGAATTGAAATGGTGCGTTCTTCGACCACTGTAGTTCTTGGAGTCATTACTTGCTGTTCGATTACTGCTGGCGAACTTACATATATAGAATCGGCTGTGGCTGCGGTTCCCAAGAGCGTTGTGAGGGTCACGCCCAGTGCTGCGGCGTTAGTTAGTTTACTGATCTGCATCTTTCACCTCCTGTGAAGACTGTGTGAACGAGTACGAGACAGGGGGTTTTCATCAGGAGTTCCCGTTTGTCAGCAAATTGATCTGGCCTATTTAAGTGGCACCTTTTCTTGAAAAACGGCATCAATGGCTGCTTTTCGCTGGTATCTTGCTCGTCAGCCTATCCTTCCGAAAAGCACCATATAAGGAATAGGGTTTTGTAGACATTGGCCCTGACAAGGCATACGGCGGCGAGTCGTTCTTTTGTACACATTGCCGGAAACTCATTTATGGTCAAAAAAGCACCAAAACGCACTAGATATGCCCGTTTGCGAAATTCTTAAGGGAACATATATATATCGAAATGCTAAGAGATCGGCGGAATGACCAGTTTTTGGGCATTCCAAAAGTTGACACCTCTTGTTCGGGTTGGTATATTTGTCTTCATGCGGTGGCGATGCAGCACGAACTTCTCGTGAGGCGCGAATTCCCATCGCGTGACTGAACCCTGATAACTGAATAAGCAATTTAGGCGCCTGTCAAGAATTGAGTAGGACAAATAAAACTCTGTTTGAACAACATCAGTACTCCTGATGTAACAGTGACAACGGAGAGTTTGATCCTGGCTCAGGACGAACGCTGGCGGTGTGCTTCACA
>CAZRMH010000676.1:0-2400 GCA_964600935.1 uncultured Candidatus Obscuribacterales bacterium | reverse complement strand
GGCGGTGATGTCTCTCTGCAGTGTCGAGATGAACAAACTGTTATTGTGTTACCCAGACGGACTGCCATTAGAGTTAGTGACCGACCTCTTGCCGTGGAAAGCCTGGCTCAATCCTTCGCTGGTTACTCACCTGATGGGCAGCAATCTTGCTCGCCGCGCTCAATTTCGAAAAGCAGAGAGCCACAAAACTAATTCTGCCTCAGCTTCGAATATTCGCATGCCGCGTTCACATCTATTGGCTTTGTTGGATGATCTGACCTCGACAATCGAGAATTTGAAAATCAAAAGCAGGCAAACAGAGTGGAACAATTACTATCAGGACAACTCTTATTCGGAAGAATCGGCTCTAGATAAACGCTCTACGGTCGTACGTTTTTTGGATGCATTGAAACCTTCTGTGCTCTGGGATATTGGTGCCAACAATGGTTATTTCAGTCGCTTGTGTGCCGAACGCGGTACCCAGACAATTGCTATGGATGCTGATGTGCGCTGTGTTGAAGACAACTATCAGAACAACAAGAAGTCTGGCTTCAGAAACCTTTTGCCTCTGGTTGTGGACATGACTGTTCCTCCACCACCGTCGGGCTGGTCGAACAAAGAACGAATGGATCTGCCATCGAGAGGACCAGCTGATGTCACTTTGGCTTTAGCGCTAGTACACCATCTGGCGATTGCCCAGAACATTCCTCTTCAAGAAATTGCTGTTTGCATGGCTACCTTTGGCAAGAATTTGATTATTGAATTCGTTCCCAAAAACGACGTTCAGGTCCAGCGACTGCTCGCCAATCGTGAGGACATCTTCGTTGACTATAATCAGCAAAAATTCGAATCCAGTTTTTCCAGATACTTCAAAATTGAGGAACGGCATCAGATAACAGGCTGTGAGCGAGTTTTGTACCGCATGTCGAGGTTGCCGGAATGAAATTTACCAGAAGTCTCAATCTGCCGATGTATCCATTCATGGCAGCACTAGTGCCGGTCTTGCTTTTCTACAACACGCAGGCGGTTATGGAAGTTCCAGTCGATGCGCTGCTTTTACCATGTGTCGCGGTTATTGCGATGACTGTGGTTTTGTACCTCGTCCCCTGTGTTGTTTTTGAACTCTCAAACCGTTGCATTCGCTCGGTTCGTGCGACTGAATGCGGTGAGGAACTCGGACGAGCCCATCAACAAACCGATGCAAAATTTGAAGTGATCCAGATCTGGGCGCTCTGGACGGCCATTGCCTGGACCATGTTTTTCTCGCTGAGTTATTGTATAGAACTATACGGAGTATGCAGTGCGTTTAATTTGCAGAACTGTTTCTCATTCTCTGCTATTGCGACTATTCTGCCATTTCTGTTTCTTCTCGTAATTGTTTTGGCCGTGATTCCGATGTTTAAACGTCGCTGGCTTCCCCGGATTTCGTCTGCCATGCACCAGACGTTCGCGATGCTACTGATCGTGCAGATAGCGGCGACGACTTGGTATTTTGTTAACAGTGAATTCATGATAAAACCGGCCGTCGAATCAATTCAACGAACAGAAATCTTGAACGTTGCGCTCAAGAACTCCGGTAAAAGCGCGCAAAACCGAACGGAAGCCGGATCGTCCGGATCGAAACCGGACATATACTATATCATCCTCGACGAGATGGCCAGTTCGAGCGTGCTGGCGCATTATGTGAATTATGATGATGCCTGGTTTCGCAAGGCTTTAGAAGAAAGAGGTTTTTTTGTAACCAGGAACAGTCTGAGTAATTATCCGATGACGCGCCTTTCAATCTCGTCGTCTTTAAACATGACGTACCTGGATAAATTTGTCGAAGTATCCGGCAAGGATAGCTCTGATTTGACGCTCACAGCTGTGCTTATGCGAAATAGCGCCGTGGGCAGACTGCTGCAAAAACATGGTTATAAATACATACATGTAGATTCGGCATTTCCGCCCACCAATAATTCATACCTTGCCGATCGCGTGATACACTGCGGCTTTATCGATCAGTTCAACGACAAGCTGATAAGCTCTACGCTCGTAGCGTTGTCACCACAGGCGAGGGCCTGGCTCGACCAACAAGCGCGTGAGACGATCTTAAATCAGTTTGCTGCACCTGGCAAAGTTGCTTTGGAAACGACCGACCGCCAAAATGTTTTTGTCTTTTCACACATCATCTGCCCTCATTTCCCATTTCTGTTCGACGCCGACGGTGCGCCGGTTCTCGCATGGACGAACCGCAATTCTCGTTGGGCTGACGACACGGTGGCAGCTTACGCCGGACAAGCAAAATTTGCTCAGCGAAAAGCAATTGCCACTATTGATTCGATTTTAAAATCGTCCCGTATGACCGGTCGAAAGCCGCTAATCATACTGCAAGGCGACCATGGTACACACAGCTCGGACCGGGTCTCAACGCCCGATCCC
>CAZRMH010000675.1:0-2410 GCA_964600935.1 uncultured Candidatus Obscuribacterales bacterium | reverse complement strand
AGATTCGTCTGGTGTTTAAAACTCGACCAGTTTTGATGGGCAAGTCTGACCGGAATAAGGGTTGACGTTCGGGCGAGTTTGAACCCTAACGAGGTCCGAACTAAACCGATAACGGTTTAAATTCTAGACTTCGCAGAAGATTGCGCCTTATTCAAGTGGCTCACCGCGGTTCTGAAGTTCCAGGGTCATGATTTTTTTGTCGAACATCAGAGCGGTCGGCTCGACATGCATCCCCTTTTGAAACGGGTAACCGTATAGTAAGACCAGGCATACGTTGAGCGACAGCGTTATTGCAACAAGGGCAGTCATCATTGCCTGCGCTTTGAATTTTTCAAGACCAAAGAAGTAGGTAAAGACGATAGTGATCACGGCGCCGATCATGAGCACCGTCGCCATGACACTCGATAAGCCGTACTTGGCGGTAATTATTCGCAAGCGGCGGCTGGTGCCGAGTTCGCCCATAGACGCGAGCATCGACTCCCAGAGCGAAGTATTATTCTGGGTTTTGGGCTCAAACCTGGAAATCACAACCCAGAGTTGTCTAATTTCAGCAATCGCCTTTTGGCTTGGCTTGCCCTCCTTCATCGTCTCCCATTCATCGTCGAGAACGGCATTGACGTATCTCAGGCAGCCAACGTGGATTTGGTGGCGCTCCTTTGCAGGAAAATTGTCTGCGAGGAAGAAAACGTTGGCGACGCCGCTGGCTTCTTCTTCGATAAGAACTCGGGCGCGGTCGAATTTCGACAACGAATCGACTACCACGAAGCCTAGAAGAACGGCATAAAGAGTGCCGATTATCGAGAGCAGATAGCCTGCCACCTCGTGACATTTAATTAGATCGTCGAGCCCTACTCGTTTACGAACGATGTATAGACCGACTAGAGATAAGGCTGTCGACACAGTCATGACTAGCAGAGTCGCCAGTAAAGAGTGGATGTCCATTTCTGCAAATATCCGCCGATGTTGTGAGACATACATTTTCGCATGTTCTAAAACGGGTTTGACGCTTCGGTCAAAAGGGCAAACGAACCATAACGGAACCGCAGCTGCTGAACAAATCGTGGAGTGAATCACCTAGAATAGTGCTTATGGAAAAAAGTCATAGGCTAAACGGATTAGCCCTGGCAGCCTTGCTGCTGGCGCTTTCTTGCACTTCTCCGACGGCTGCCTCAGTTCCCGATTCGACACTCTCAAGCAAGCTAAACGCCGCTAAAGTGTTTCCCAAAGGTGTGGTGCATCGCCTGATTCGAAACGATGGCGACAATCTGCGAGTTGAGGTATCTCATTATCCGACGCTTGATGAGAAAACTCAGAAGATTGATGCGCTTCTAATCGCGCGGACAATCTTGCACGCTGATCCTGGTGGCATCAATAGTATCGTGACTCGGTTTTATATCGATTCCGAACCGTACACCTATCACGACGTTGTAGTCAGCAACCGCGATATTGTTGGAGCAGATGCCGGTATTCTCGGATCGGATGCTCTGCTTGCCGGTATCGGTGTGATCACGATTAGGAACAACGATAGTGTTGAAATTCGGTTTTCGAAATATTGTCAGGCGGCAGAGAATGCCCTTCGCAAAGAGGACTTTCACGAGAGCGAGAATTTGTATTCGCTGGCTTTTAAAGAATCGCCCGATGTCGCTAAAGGCGATGCCAAATATTTCAGCGGTCTGGGGCAGCTGGCGCAGGCATATTCCGGTCGGGAAGATGACAGTGATGAAGAGCGCGTTTATATGAAAATCGTGGACGCACTTCCCGGACCTGCTGCTCCCGAGGCACTAAAGGCGGTGCGTGATACATACTCCTATTATTTTGCAAAGGGCAATTTTGCCACCGCGGAGAAAGTCGCAAGGGCGCTAGTTACTAATTCGAAGAAACCTGCAGATCCTCAGACTGAAGAGTACGCCTCTGATTTATTACTGTTGGCATCGTGCCACCGCCGACAGGGTCAAGCCGCCGCCGCTAAAAACGAATATAATGAGGTTTTGGTTATTCGTCGCGATCAGCTTGGAGAAAGCCACCCGGTTCTTGGTGATGTTTTCGAGGGTATCGGCGACTGCTTTGCTGACGAGAAAAACTCAGTCTCAGCCCTGGAGTACTGGAAGAAGGCTAAGGTCTCGTTCGACCATGCGGCCGTCACCAAGGACAATAAACATCGAATTTCGTTTGAAACATATCGCTCGATTATTACCAGAATAAATGAGAAGATAGCAACAGCATCGCAGAAAAGGCGATTTTAGGCGGTCTGTCTTTTGGACTTTTCTTCGCTGTTCAGAAGGTTTTTAGGAGCCTGTCTGTCGATTACGTTCCGAATGAGAATTGTGTGCGATAGGCAACGGAACGAATGCTATTACTTTATAGTCGTAGCATCTATGCCTGATTTCCTTCATCAAACCGTCTAGTGATT
>CAZRMH010000674.1:0-2416 GCA_964600935.1 uncultured Candidatus Obscuribacterales bacterium | reverse complement strand
TGTGCCACCCTTAGGTTGCTCTTCATCGAAAATCTTCTCGATGGTGGCTTGATCGACATTATCGTGAACGTATGTCTTTTCTCCGAAAGTGACGAGGCGCAATCCGTTCGAATTGTCTTTGCCGGCATCTGCAAGCTCATGTGCTCTAGCCTTACACCATTCCCAGCGTGTGCTCAGATCTTCGGTTTCAAACCCGATATTTCCAAGAAAGTCAGTTACCGACGAAGCGATGTCACCTTTCTGTTCGCCTCCGACCACTTCCGTGAAAGCGTTTTGTGCGGCGGAACAGCTGTAACCCATCGACTTGGAGCTATCTACCAGCAGCACCACATCATACTTATTCATCAACTCAGCTGCTTCCTTCTTCTGTTGCTGCTGACTGAACCCTGCCGGCATTCGGATCTCTGTGATAGTCGCGGCGCTGCAAGTGCTCGCCAAAAGAATTGTTGAAACTAAAGCGCTGTTTAGGTACTTGAGTGGTCTGTTTAGTATTTTTTGCATGGTGTAATATAGGCTGCTGGACAGCCCTGCTCCGTGGTCCCCTGATGGGTTCGCTATAGCATGAAAGAACAGTTGCCGATGCTGTTAAAAAAATCGAGGCGCGACGATCTGGTCGTGGATCGGTGCAGGGAAATCGAAAGAGATAAACAGCAGGTGTTTGCTTCAGGCCGAACGCAGCAAATTTTGTATCCATTATTAGACGCCGTTACAGGCTCGCGGAGCTTATCCGTGCTAGGCTCGATATATCAAGTTGAAATCGGAGCGTAAGTTTCTCTGTGCATTCTCTGGTCGACCAGAATCAGGCGACGCCGTCCGCAGCGGATCTACCGGGCGGCGAGCATCAAGCCGGCGAAAACGACTACGTCAATAATTTTGACTTGGAACCGGCGCATCCAGGAAGGCGAATCCTTGCTCTGGTGCTCGATTTCTTTTTTTTCAACTGGCTGGTAATCGGTATCAAGTCTTTTCTTAGTCTCGCATTTCCATCTGCGATCGATTTTTTCGCCGCGGTTTCAACCGAATTGTTTGTTATTCCTTTATTGCTGTTGCGCGATTCAATGTTTGGCGGACGCGGCGTCGCCAAACAGTTGCTGAATCTGCGAACTGTTGATGAGGATACTCACAAGCCGCCCAGCCTGCGCCAATCGTTGATTCGAAATTCAATTCTTTTCGGTACATGTTTGGTCTACCAGATAGCTACAATCACAATTCCGGAGTCAGAGTTGTTTCAACGCTCGTTCGTAGTTAATTGCATCGGATTTGGCTCTAGCTGTTTTGTCGTAGTGGCTTTCACAGTGGAAACCATCTTGATGTCGATTCCTGGTGGTGAAAGAATTGGAGATGGATTGGCGAGAACAGTCACCTTTCGGGACGCATCGAGTTGTCGGTCAATCTTTTAGCTAAAAACACCATCGACTGAATATGGTCACCGCAGTCTCGAGCGGAACCTCAGCACTTACGGTAGTCTGTTCCTTTCGCTCCGCCTGCGCCACAATCCTTCCGCTTGGATCGATTATGGTGGATTTGCCCAGGGTAGTTGATAGCACTACCGACCGATGGTTTTCCACTGCGCGCATGACGCTGAACGATACCATCTGATTACTCAGCATCGAGTTTTCAAACCAGGTAGTATTTGTGCAATTCGCCAGAATGTTCGCGCCGTTGCGGGTGTTCTTTGCTGAAAGTTCCGGCAACAGATTTTCAAAACTCATCACCGCTCCCACCTTGTGCTTGCCCAGGTCCATGACCACCGTGGTTTCTCCAGGAGGCGTCGGGTTAATCGACTCGCTGAAAAAGAGTAATTGCCCGATAACCGAATCTCGAGTCCATCCGGGAATGTATTCGCAAAATGGCACCAGGTAGTTTTTATGGTAAACATCCGAAAACTGCTTGCCGTCTTCCCGGACGCCGACGATCGCGTGATAGGTTTCGGCATTGGTTTTGGCATCTAAAACACCCGCTACCCAGCTTTGTTTGTTTCTGAGCGCGGTAGCGCCAAGCTTCGTAAATAGCCCTCCCTCCTTGAGATTGGTAGCGAACATCCACTCGGGGAAAATCAATAAGCCGGGCCCGCTCATGTAGCTGAGTTTCAAAAATCTTTCTTCGACCTCCGCGGGTGAAACCTTCTGGAGTTTCTTCTCCGAAAGGCGCAACTGTCCAGCGGTTACACGAGACAGGTTTTGACGTCCGCTGCAATTCTGTTCATTCTCCAGCGCGAGCAAGCCGTTTATTGGAATCGCAACCAGAAGCATCACGGCCAGAACAGCTTCAATTGCCAGTCTTGGTTTATTGGTGCTGAACAGAGAAGCCGTCTGCCAGTTGCCGAAGCGCATAGGCTTAAGGCTGTTCAGCACCGTGCATAGTATCAGGTTGGCTAGAACGAGCAAGGCGGCCAGACCGATGCCTCCGATCACTG
>CAZRMH010000673.1:0-2438 GCA_964600935.1 uncultured Candidatus Obscuribacterales bacterium | reverse complement strand
CTCAGCCATCAGTCTGCATCCCGAGCTCTTTGAGGCGAGCTGATGCTAGCTTAACGAATTCTGGATAGCTGCCGTTCTGATCCCCTCCAATTCTCATGTTGACCTGGAGGACCTCGTCTTCAACCCAAATGTCGGTGAAGAGTTTCAACCCAGCTCCGTTGAGTCGCAGCTCATAGCCAGCGAAACCGGTTGCAGATTCGATTATTCGTGCAGCGAGAATGTCGAGTCCATCAACATCACCAATGTTACGACGGTATTCCAGAAGCGATGAGACTGCCGAGTTGGTATCGTCGGTGGTGATCGTCGCAAGCAGCTCCAGGGCCTCTCGGACCTTGTGGAACAGCTTGCCGCTTGGGCTTTCACTGCGCAGAATTACAGCTTCGGCAATTTCGCTTGGAATAGCGTGCAATGTGGCGGTATCGAAGGTCGTCTCAAGGGGCTCTGTCAAAACTTTAGTCTTCGAAATTCGCAGCCAACTGCGATGAAACGCTTTTGGTCCCGCACATGCCTGAGGATCGAAGCTGCCGTCCAATTCCCGAACAGTCCAATCGTTTGCCGTCTCTCGGATGACGACACAATCCAGTATTTGATCGTCTTTGAGCAATTGAATCATCTTTAGCAACATAAGCCGTCTCCTAAATTTTGTTTTTTACAAGAATAAAAATGGCCATAGAGTGCGATGGCTAATTTTTTGCATCTCTCCACTCGACACTGGGTATACCAGGACGAAGTCATCTCCGGAGCAGCGGAAGCTCCGTTAACCCGCCACCAGCAAGGCGTCTGCGGCATTCAGGTAGCGCTGTCCCGGTCCGCAACTGAAGGTCATGAGGCTCATCGCGAACAGCCTTGCCGCTTCGGCTGATGGCTTCAGGATGTCTTCCGCTGTGATGAGCTTGGCAACGCACATGCAGATGAACAGTACGAGCTGGTTGATTGCACTGTGGGCGCCGGCTTTGACCATCTCGGCGTTTAAGTCGTCCTGCGAGCTGTTCGCTACGACGCATTTGACACCAGACTTCACCAATTGCGTAACCACCTTGGCACCGAGCTCTTCGACCTTGCCGGTCGGACCGTGGATCTGACCATCCACGATTGCCAGGTCGAAGTCGGAACCGACCATGAGGGTCGATTTGTCTGGATTGTATCCTTCCAAGTTCTCGAGATCCTTGAATCCGGTGACCCAGGTTACTTGGTGTCCCAGGTCGCGCAGAGCTTGAGCTTCGAAGCGACCAATCGCTGGGAAATCTTGGACGATTAAAACTTTCATGATTGACCTCGTGCTTCGATGCTGAAAGAACCGGTGGCGCCCGGTTCTCGTGATGAATATCCCCGGCGCCAGGGCACTAAGAGTGGTATCAAAACTCGTCGCTTTCACAACGCCGCGTTCGCAAGGAAGCGCGGCATTTTATTGTGTTCAAGCCGATCGCCCTCGCGGTGATCGCGCGTGTTTAACTAGACTTCCTGTCTATTCATCCTCAGGATAGATCGGCGTTTGCTCGTCAGGATTCCCTTCCGGAAGTGAGTCGTAATCGTTTCCTTCGCGTTTTGCGTGAGCCAAGCCGAAGGTTCTCCATGACGACGGCGCGTCCTTGACTGGATATACAATGGTTTTACCATCCCGTCGCACTCGAATGTGATTCATTCCAATCATCTCGACGAGCTGATCCGCTTCGATCAAGGATGGTATTCCTCGGAAGTATGGGCACCCGTAGAAGTGCGCAAAAGTACCAGCATAAACAGTCCAATCAAGCTGGTTCAGAAAATAAATTCCGTGGTCAAAGTGAGCCTTAGTCAGGTTCGTCATAATTCGCTCCAATCAAAGTGGAAGGGTGTAAAAAACTAAAACGGGCTGCGTTATTCGCTTGCGGGCTATGAATCGGTCCGTCTAATCGCGGACGCGTATCTTCATTTCACCGGAGCAGCAACGACTCGACTTCAGCGGTCGAACCGAGTCAAGACGAACGAGTGCGAAGAGCTTGGAACCCTCAACATCGTTTTGTAGTTTAGTCACAACTGACTCACGTGTCACTATTTGGCACCACAGGTGGTGTCGGTCGGTCGGGCGAGCGAGCCGGCTTGTTCAGCAGCCTGCATCCTAAACTCTTGAAGGCGAGTGGATGCGAGTTGATGTAGAAAGCGATCAGAGTGGCGGATCTCGATGGTAAGTTCTCCTACGCTTATCGTCAGACCGCTGCAGTCATAGACCCGCAGATTGGTCAACGCGCTGGGCAGCGCTCCCAGGGTCTTCAGACCAGGGCAATTGTTGATGATAAGGTCGGTTAACGTGTCGGGGAGCTCAGGCAGACTAGTTACAACGCAGTTGTCGAGCCTCAAATGGATTAACGTGCTCGGCAGATTTGGCAGGCTCATCAGACCAGGGCAGTTGTTGACCTGCAGGTCGGTCAACGATATCGCAAGCGTTGGTAGGCTGGTCAGAC
>CAZRMH010000672.1:0-2449 GCA_964600935.1 uncultured Candidatus Obscuribacterales bacterium | reverse complement strand
CCTGCTCTTGCGAGAACCGCTTGTGAATGTGCTGCGGGCAGTTCACGTCCCAAGCATCAGGGCAATTGTAGAGAGCCGTCATCTCTCCATGCCAGATAGGATTCTTGTCGACTCGCACCCAGCCCTCGGCCTCCACTTCTTTAGTTTTGATGTTTACTACAACAGAACCAAAGGGAAGTTCGGGAACTCGCATCGCCTGCTGTATCGCCAGTCGCATCAAACTCTCATGGTCGAGAGCATCAAATAATTTCTTGCGTGCAGCTCGAGTTTCCTTTCCCATACTGACCGAATTCATCTAACCTCCCAAATCGCCGCAAAATAATTGCAATAGTCCCAACTTCTACAAGTTGGTTCCAAGTTTCTCTTTTTCAGTTGCCACTGCTCCAATTGGCTTGGAAGCTAAGCACCATGTGCTATGCTTGCAAGTTTTTTATTCAGTATTTATTGCCAAAAGAGGTCGAAGCGGAACGCGCAATCTAGGCCGAAGGGAGTTTGTCTGGCCGTATGGGGCCAACTTCAGTAAGGACGATAACTTGAAACTTGTTTCACTTGCTAGTATTTCTATCACTCTAGATGACATATCTGGGGCAGTGCATAGCTTGATGTCACCAGACTTATCAACCTCAAGTCAACGCTATTTCGATGCTCACATTCAAATTGAAACAAGTGTTTTTTGCGGGCAATTCCAATCAAGCTTTTTTGATGCAGACTTAGAAGAATTTCGAACCAGTTTGAATCAAATCGGATCACGCGGAATAGCAAAACTGGGAGGCGGAAGAAGCGCAGAAATAGTATTCGTTTTTGAAGAGCAGCTTGGCGGAATCGACGGGAGCCTGGCAGTTACCATAACAGCAGCGCCAAGCGGGGACGATCCATGGCCGAAACTCTCATTTCTGGAATTTGATGTCCCCCGTTCGTTTCTCACGCAGACAATTGATTTAATCGACCAAACACTCTTACAGTAATTCAACTCGGGCGGCGCAAGTCATATAGGAAGCCTTCGTTAAATCGCGCTGCATGGAACTAATTTTGAAATCGAATTGGTATTGCCATACTCGAATTCATACGCCTTGTTTTTCACAACAAGAGCATCGAAATAACAGCTTTCGCATCTCGGCGATTAGAAACCTTTGCCTTAGCTGCGGTTCCGCTTATCCTTATGCTTGCTGGTTTTTAGCGACCGCGACATTTTGTGCAAATAGACGTCTTGCATTAGGCCATAAATCGATGCCACCAAGAATGGTGTCACTCAATTCCTTCCGATTAACCATTTTATTGTTCGAGCGATCAAAATTTTCTAAGACTTTCAGCCGCATCGGTAAGCCAATTTGTCTCAATGCAGTTGCGATTACGCCTCCAATAAAGAGTGCCGAGGATCACATTCGAGCGTCGAATCACGATTCGGATTCAATTCGACACTCATTGCCGCAAATACTTTAAGAACTTTCTGCTGTGCTGCGCAACGAACTCAGCGATCTTCGCCGCGCGAACCTTCGCGCCACCAAGTTGATGTTGGTGCATGAGCAAGATAAGCAGGGGCGAATAGAGTGCTATTGAAGCAAACCGCAGGTCTATATCAGGGTCAATCTCACCCTTGACCTGATAGTAAGAAAGCCATTTTTCGCAAGCTTGGAGTGTAGGTTCAAGAAAGTAATTCAGATAAGCAGGGCCCAAGATTGTGTGCCCTAAACCTTCAGTCATGCCGAAAATATGCAGCCGTTCCAATCCGTAATCCAGCATCGCCTCAGTTAGATTATCAAGCTTGCTACGGACGCATTCAGCAAGCGAGCCCTTAGGCTCCGCAGCGTCTATCAGGTGGTGTTGCGCTGACTCCCAGGTGTACTCAAGATACGCCGTAATAATGCCGTCACGCCCGCCAAAATAGTGGTTGAGCGTTGGTATTGTTACTCCGACTCCGTCAGCGATCTGGCGCAGGCTGAGCTTCTCTGTCGGCTCTGTCAAAAATAGGCGTCCGGCTTTGTTAAGCAATTTTTCTCGCTTATCATCATAGTCTCTGCTTCGGCTGCCTTTTGGTTTTCCGACCATGTTCCTATTCTATCACAAGTGTGACACAATATGGCCTATATCCTATCACGCATGTCATAAATAATTGAGGAGTGGAGATGGACAACTTTGAGAAGATAACTACAACTGCATTTAACGCGGTTACAACGCCATTTGCGCACACTAACGAAGAGAAAAGTATTTACAAAAACACTGAAACACCAAAATACAAAATAACTGAAAAAAACGGACCTATCGAGATTCGAGAATACAGCCCGATGATTGTTGCTCAGGTTACCGTCGACGGAGATCCAAAGCAAGCCGCCAACCAAGGCTTTTGGATTCTAGCCAACTACATTTTCGGCAAAAATGTGTCCGAACAAAAAGTGGAAATGACGAGTCCGGTTGTACAGAAGAAGGGGCAGAAAATCGAGATGACTTCTCC
>CAZRMH010000671.1:0-2508 GCA_964600935.1 uncultured Candidatus Obscuribacterales bacterium | reverse complement strand
TGATGAACTTTTGAATTTGTTAGACCAGGGTTTTTCACTGCCCTCCAGCTGGTACACGGATAGTTCAATTGCCGAACTTGAATTGGAGCTGATCTTCCGCAAGAGTTGGCAGTATGTCGGCTCGATTTTCGAGCTGCGAAACGTCGGGGATTTCGTAACCGCTTATGTTGGGAATGTTCCTGTCGTGGCGGTGCGAAACCATGATGGTATTGAAGCGTTTGTTAACGTTTGCCGCCATCGCCGGCATGAGGTGATGAGAGGCTGCGGTCATTCGTCTGCGATGCAATGTCGATATCATGCCTGGACTTATGATTTGAAGGGCTGTCTAAAGGCTGTGCCCAGAGCTGATCGAGAGCATGATTTTAAGGTTGAGGATTATCCGTTGATTTCGGTGCGAGCCGAATTGTTGGGGCCGTTTGTATTCGTCAATTTTGATAATTCCGATAAGCCGGTCGACCACTACTTTGGTGACGTCTTAAACGTCATCGCTGGTAGTGGCATT
This sequence comes from uncultured Candidatus Obscuribacterales bacterium, assembly GCA_964600935.1. GTDB lineage: Bacteria > Cyanobacteriota > Vampirovibrionia > Obscuribacterales > Obscuribacteraceae > JADYXR01. The sequence continues at coordinate 2,006 of CAZRMH010000671.1, read as the reverse complement.
GATTTGAGTAATCTCTATCTGTGGGAGCGTACGACCTGGGAGTCTAATTCCAATTGGAAAACTATGCTGGAAAACTATCTTGAGTGCTACCATTGCCCGGTTGCGCATCCCGGATTTAGCGCTGCGATTGATGTGGATCCCGACAATTACAAACTGACTTCCCATCCTTTTTTTTTCAGTCAAGTCGGCAGGGCCCGCAACGGTGCTTCCAGCGCCAGGGCTCGATTGAAGGTCTATGATACTGCCGGCGAAATCCAAGAATCTCAGTATCACCTCTTGTGGCCGAACTTTACTATTAACATCAATCCCGGATTTCCAAACCTTTCGGTCGATGTTTGGAATTCAAACGGACCTAACGGAGCCCAAGGTTTTTCTACCCAGTTTTTTGCTCCGGGAGTCGACAAGAGTTGGGCAGAGGAACTGGTCCAATTCAACACTCAAGTCGGCCGAGAGGATGATGATTTGACCGACTCGGTTCAACGAGGCTTACTTGCCGGACTTCCAGAGCGTGGTCGTTTCCTCAAAAATAGCGAACACTTGATTATAGATTTTCAGAGACTCGTGGTTCGGGCATTATCTGGCAGCCGTGGCTCTGAGGCGACGAAGGTTCTAACTCTAGTTTTGGCTATGAGCCTTTGTTTCTCGGGAGCGGGACTGGCTAAAATGTCGACCCGATGTGCTGCTGAGTCACGCAAGAGTGACCCGATTCTGCTCGCGGATTCGGAAGTATCAAAGGGTTTCTCTGAAGAAGATTTGCCCAAACGTGTGTGGTCGAAACCGAAGTATCGCGAACTTGCGGAAAAGGTTTTACAAGAATGGCGCAATAAGAATTACTCATCCGCTACTGAAGCTGCGAAGAGCCTGGCGCAGGGCGTGAAGTTCAAGCGTGATGAGGTAGAGCAGCTTGGTGTGATTGCGGATTCAAAACTGGCAAGCGGGAATTCGCAGGTGGCTGGCCCCCTTCAGCTGATTGCTTATCAAGGCTCGAAGGTCGCCGGACGTGCCACTGCTGATGATGCGATCGTAAAATTAAACCGAATAGCTTCAACAATTATGTCTGAGAAAAACACTGAAGCCGATCGAATATTCGCTGATGATCTTGTCGGTCAAGCTCTTCAGACTCGTAAAATGGCTTCTGGTATTTTAGACTCTGATGCCCCTTTGGTGCTCAAATATGCTCGTCTTGAGTTTAGTTTGAAACGCTATCCAAGCGCCATAAAGGAATATGAATACTGGATAGGTATCTTCGAGAGTAAGGGCAAGAGCGTCCCTGAAGGCGAGCTTCCCGATGCTCTGGCTGAAGTCGGAATAGCGTACACTAACTTGAAGAACCTCTCGAAAGCGGAAACGCTCTTTAACAGAGCCTGCGAGGAGACTATGAAATTGAACGGCACCGCGTTAACGCCGTTGAATCAGTACGACGTTGCAGATTTCTTGATCTTCAACCTACTAGCTCAGGGTAAGCTGGACATGGCTAAAGAAAAGGCTCAAGACCATTTGAAATTCAAGGAGAAAACCCTTGGGTTCAACAATCCTAAGTTGGCCGAAGAATTGAATCGATATGCAGATCTGTTTGAGCAAGCGGGTGAAACCTCCTTTTCCTTTTCGTTGAGAACTCGTGCGGGCAGAGTTTCCCAATAAAAGAACATGCGCTCCGCAGACGAAGCGCATGTCGAAATCGTGGTTCTTTAGGATCAGGTAACTCGCTATTCAACCTTGAGACCGATTCGAGCGCGACGTTTGTTTGTGTCTGAAATGTCTTCCTGTAAATCAGCGCTGAGTTCGTTGAACTTCTTCTCAATCGAGCGTTGATTCGATGCAGAAAGCTTGCCGTCCTTTTTCTTGCGAAGTTCGAGATTGGCTATTTTCGAAAGGTCTGCGCGAAGTTCTTTAACTTGATCGTTGGTCAATCTTCCGAAATCATATTCGGATTGAATGCGCTGATCGATCAGGGCTCGACGAGCGGCATAATCAGTTGTAGCCACAAGGACTTGACCATTCTGAAC
>CAZRMH010000670.1:0-2532 GCA_964600935.1 uncultured Candidatus Obscuribacterales bacterium | reverse complement strand
TCGCCAACCGCGGAGCAGTACTATACGAAGGGTCAGGTTTACTCGTGGCTCAAGGAATGGAAGACTGCGACTGAGGCTTTGACTAAAGCAATCGAGATGAAACCAACAGCGCTGGCGTATGGTCTCCGAGCGTTTTGTTATAGACATATGGGTAAATTCACTGAAGCTTTGCAAGATTGCAACAAGGCAGAGGAGCTTGGCGATAAGAGCAGTAGTTTGTTATCGCTTCGTGGACTGGTGCGGCTAGGACTGAAGGAATACGCTGGTGCGCTAAGAGACGGTTGTCGTGCGATCGAGATAAATTCTGAAGACGCGACCGGGTATTACGTAAAAGGTTCGGCAGAATTTTGGTTGGATAGATTGCATGACAGTATTCAATCACTCACAAGGTGCATCGAATTGGAGCCTTCAAGACGCTCGGCTTATGTTACTCGCGCACTCGCATATAAGAAGCTCGGAAATTCGGCGGCATCAAACGCTGATTTTGCGGTCGCAAACAAGATGGAGTGAGATATGCGGTTTTTACTTGGGCATGTTAACCATAGACCAGAGGTTGAGGCATGGAAAGCGGGCAATCTGGAGGTAAGATAAGTACAGATCGCTCGGCGCGACCGTCGAACGAGACCGATTCAACCCGTCAATCCAAGGCTGAAAGTTCATGGGATGCCGTCGTCAAGGGTCTTGATAGTGGCATCGATATTCCATTACCAGGTGATTCCAGCAGACCTCTGCCTGCCGAGAAGGCCCAGGAGAATACTGAGCGAGCACTCCGCGACAGACCAGCAATCAATAGGGAGCCCAGTCCTCACAAGGTCGAAACTATCCCTGAGCAAAATGGCTCCGTTCCCATCGTCCTTAAGAATGCAGACGTAGCGCCACCTAATTCGTCAAAGAGAGAAAATCCTGCTGCTGCTGAGCCAACCGCAGCGCCTGGCCGTGATAGGTCACAGACCCCCGGCGAAGAATCGAAGTCAGTTGCTGATACCATCCCTGGTGCAGTGGCGCAAGCGAGCCCACAGGTCCGCTCAGATGTTAGATCGAATGCTGCGCAGTTAGATAGAGGTCTGGAAGAAGGTCCAAAAGCCGCTACCACGAGTGTAGACCGAGGAGGTGAAGGAGCCCCGCCCGGTAGTTCTCGAAGCAATGCTAACGAACCGAAGGCGGCTTTCGATAGTGGAGGTTCCACTGCAAAAACCGGATTAAGTCCTGACGTACCTTCTGTAACCCCCCCGAGGGATGCCAGCAAAGAGTCGCCAGTTTCCCAGGCACAACAGGGACCGTCACGTCCTGGTGAATCGGTGGAAACACGCTTGGGAACTGGAAAAGGTTTGGATAGCACTGAATATGGTGTCACCAATGCGCAGGCAAAGCCAGTGCAAGACTTGATGCGTCAGTCGACTCCTCCCCAGGTTGAAGGTAGTCGTTTGACTGCGAATTGCGAAGAGCGCATCGCAGAATCAAGCCAGTTCTGTGATCTATCGCATGGTACCCGAAGGCGGAGCCTGGCGCATCGACAACGGTCGCGGGCGTTTCTGGACGAGCGGATCGAGAGAGCTATAAACAATTGGCATCTCTCCGATTTCAACTGTCGAATTCAACAGTGTGGAAAGGATCTACAATGTAATAAAACTGAGTTCTGGTTCGGAGAACAATTGAAATGAAGGTCACTCCAATTGTTTCAGCTATCGTGATTTCGTTTCTAGCTTGTAGTGTTGCTTCAGCTCGCCATTTGGATAAATCGTCGAGCCCGGAGGACCTCAGAGCTGCAGCGGATTACTTGAACTCTATAAAGTCGCCAACCGCGGAGCAGTACTATACGAAGGGAAAAATTTATTGTTGGCTTAAAGATTGGAAAGCCGGTTCTGATGCGATTACCAGAGCAATTGAACTGAAACCGACGGCAAGTGCTTATGGGCTTCGGGCGCTGTGCTACAGAGCTATGGGCAAGTTTGCCGAAGCTTTGCAAGATTGCAATAAGGCGACGGCTCTGGGAGATAAGAGTAGTGATCTGGTTTCGCTTCGAGGCGCTGCTAGGCTTGGACTCAAAGATTACATAGGGGCACTGAGAGATGCTAGCACGGCGATAAGTATGAATGCGCAGGATGCAAACGCCTACTACGTTAAGGGAGCCGCTGAGTTTTGGCTGGACCGTCCTAATGAAAGTATTTTATCGCTCTCGAAGTCAATCGAGTTAGATTCATCTGACCGGTCCACGTTCTTGACTCGTTCACAGGTCTACAAGCATCTAGGAAATACAGCGGCCTGTAAAGCGGATTTAGCTATTGCTGAGAGCATGAAGTGAGTTCTCTGCCTTTAACGGGCAGTATTAATTAGACCAGAGGTTGTGGCATGAGAAGTGGACAATCTGGAGACAAGAATTTGGAGGGTCACTCGGCATCACAGTTGAGTGATAACAGTTCGAGTCAGAAACTGAATGGTGAGATTTCGAAAGGTTACTCGGCTCCAGACTTGAATGCGGGTGTCGATGTTTTTCTGCCAGGGAAGGACTCGAGACCTCTGCCTGCCGAGAAG
>CAZRMH010000669.1:0-2538 GCA_964600935.1 uncultured Candidatus Obscuribacterales bacterium | reverse complement strand
ACCATGCCGAATGGTGTGGACGTCTTCGCACCCGCCACCACTCCTGGTGGCGGTCAATCACCGGCGACTCCTGCGCCGGTGCCACCGACTCGCCCGGAGACGTCGCCAACGCCTTCGCCGGCTCCGGCTCCACGTCCGGTTCCGACGAACCCGACCGACCCGACGGTCACCCCAGTAACCCCCGGGCCCAATCCGTTGATTGACCCGAAACCGGACAACAAACCCGGTGGGAACAACGGTTCAGGTAACTGAACCCGATCTCGTTTCTCGAACCCAGGGGAAGCCGCTCACAAGGCGGCTTCCCTTTCTCTTATTCGAAAGGATAACCATGAATCGCAGAATTTCTCACCGAACGAGTAAGCGCGTTCGCGGCTACCAGATCACGCTGTCCATGCGCGCCATCGCGCTCGGCATCGTGCTGGCTGCCGGGTTCGCGACGGTCGCGCTCTACCTCGGACGACCGCAACCCGCGCCACTTCCACAACGCGTCAACCTCGCGATGGTACCCCAGTTCGCCAGCAACGCTTCGCCACAGGACCTCTCGCGGGTCTGGAAAGATGTGGCTCTCAATGCCGAGACGCGCTTCGTCGAGCGTGACCGAGTGATCGCCAAACTCGCCCACATGCGCAAGGAGTACAAAGACGGCACCATCCACTCCAAAGCCCAGCTCGACCAGGCTCTGATCGACTTCATCTCCACCCTGGGCGACCGGTACGCTGCTGTGCTCTCCACCCAGCAGTACACCGACCTGATGGTGGGCATGTCCGGTCAGGAAGTCAGCATCGAACTCAACTTCACCCAGGACAGCAACTCAGGTAACTGGGTCGTCCAGGGCATGCCGGTAGGCGGACCTGCAGCCAAAGCCGGTGTTCAGTTCGGCGATGTGCTGATCTCCGTCGAGAACTATCACATCGAAGAACTGAAGAAGATCGGCAACCCGGGAGAATTGGTTCAGCTCCTCTTTGCTCAGGGAGGCGTCATCGGTTCCAAAGCAAAACTGACACTGCGCCGCGGTACCGATGTTTTCGACTTCGAGGTGGAACGCACCGTCACGAAAACGCATCCGGCAATCACCGTGCCGAAAACCGGCTCCGACTCGAGCGAAGAAGCGATGATGCGAGCAGAGCTGGGCGGCGGCTTCCCGAGCCTGCGCGCAGATGCCCAGATCGTCAAGGTCAACTTCATGGAGGCCGAAGGTTTCTTCAGAGAGTTCGACGCCACCATCTCCAAGCTGGTCGAAGACGGCGTGAAAGGCATCATCCTCGACCTGTCCGACGTTCAGGGCGGTGACGCCGACAACGCCATCAAGGCAGCAGCGCTGTTCATCAAGTCCGGCACGATCACAATCCGGATGAACAACATCGAAAACGATGCTATCGAGATGGTGCTGTTCAGCGCCAAAGACGGCAAGGTTGTGAAGGAGACCCGCGGACCGTTCCGCAAGGACGCGAACGGCAAGCCCAAGATCGACCCGAACCTCAAGCCCAAGGTCGAAACCCTGGATTGGAAGTCGGGACTGTTCAACGGCGTCGTTGTGGTCGGCGTCAACGGCAACACGCAGGGCTCGGCGGAGGTGCTCGCCGCAGCTATCCATAAGAACCTGCACGCCCGGCTGATTGCCACGGACGTCACCTTCGGCAAGGGCAAAACGCTGACCTACTTCCAGGTTTCTCCCGACCACGTGGTGCGCTTCTCGACCGCCGTCTTCCTGCAACCGGACGGTGCCTCAATCGAGAAAACGGGTCTCCAACCCGACATTGGCGTGTCCGAGGGTCAGTACCAGATGGCGCTCATTCAAGTGCTCGAGCAACAGATGCGCGTCGTCCCGCATCCGGAAGGCCCTAAGAAGCCAGTACCACCGGACCCGATCGGCAGCATCAGCAACGAGGCGAAGAAGCTGGTAGAGAAGCTGACGAAGTAACAACGCGAGTAAAATGGCACTGCCACTCGTTTTACTAACAACCCACAGTCGGAGCAACTATCACGTTGCTCCGACTGCGCACTGCCAAAAATGGCAAAGACAGTCCGTTCACTCGGCTGCCAATGTCATTTTGGGCGCACCGCAAGGGCTATCTGTTCTGGTCAGCCAGACGTTTAGCCCTTTCTTTTTTTGAGACAGAACAACTATATCGCAGAGTACTATTTCCGCCAACAGGTCCTCAATGGACCGCTGTTAATGGTATACCAACTGCCGGACGCGGCCGATTTACGAGAATCCAGTGCAGGGGCGGCTAGCGAGCCGCCCCTGCAAAACCCTATTTCCAAAAGTTGTGTGCGGTCGGTCAATCATTACGCTGAACAATCTCAGTCTTTCTGGCTTGATCTCGAACTTGGGCTGTAACGTCCCTGAAGTCAAAAAATCGATTATAAGTGGCATAGGTTTGCCTCGCTTCCAGGTTCGGCAGATCCAGATCGAATAACGTGCGAAGTACGATTCGAAACGTATTGACTGGCTCAGTTTCGTCATTTAGTTGACTGCGAATGTCGTCAGGAACGAGGTAGGCATTCAAAATGCCATAGCGTTCGTGCAAAAACTCA
>CAZRMH010000668.1:0-2562 GCA_964600935.1 uncultured Candidatus Obscuribacterales bacterium | reverse complement strand
GTGGAGTACTCACTCCGGCGGAATTCGTTTCCAATGCGCCGGAGAATGTGTGGGAATCCCTTGAAGATTTCAACCTTTTGATTCATCGCTATGAGGATCTTTCATGGAACAAGCGGATCTGGAGTAAGTGGATGTGGAAGCGACCTCGCGCCTTCCTTACGTTCGCTCCACCTCGTCCTCGCTACCCGCTGTCCGAAGAGGACTTCACTCATTTCAGTTTCGACTACTCGTTCGGTAGTATGCTTATCAATTACTGCGAGGTCGGCAAACCCATTCTTGGTGTCTACCGGGATAAAGACGAGATTTGCGGAATGGACAATATTCGTCCCTTGCGCTATTACAGTGCAGATTCGTTGCTACAATTCGACCAGCTAGATCAAGTAAGCCACCGCCTCGTCAATTGCCTTGACAGGCTCAGATTCGCGGCTTGGTGGAAGCGCAATGAAAATAAACTTCGAACACAGGGATTCGAGTGGAACGATCCCAAGAATTCCATTGGCTACATCACTGTCGCCAAGCTAGATCGCAAAAAAGGAGCGATCGACGGATTGACAGAAGGACAGATCGTCAATCTCATAGGCAAGTATCAGACTTTCAAGCGGGTAAGCTGCCACAGTAGCCCGTGAGATGGATTCGTCGCGGCGACTGGATACAACAGAAAGCAGGCGATCATTCTTCTAAACGGAAAAAATCTTCTCAGAGAAACGCTTCAAGAGCTCCCGCCAATCATTTGCACGTTGACCAACGCTCTGGCACGCATCGAGTAAGTAGGTGATACCGTATTCGGCGGCAACATCTCCGATTCGAATACGGTGACTTAGCAATTAGGTTTCGATAATTGGATCGTACTCGTTCTCAGGCATGCCGAATGTCCAAGCCACGCCGTCCTTAGCCGTTTGGGTGGTCGGAGGTACTCGCAAGAAGTATTCCTTCAGAGCCTCTCCTTTGATACTTGTCGCGTCGACGACTTGAACCATTACAAGCGGTTCACCAGCAGCCATGGGAACTCGATGCAATTTGCCAAATTCATCCTGTTGTACAAGCGTAGCACCGGCATCGGTTAATGGTAAATGGATAACTTTTCAGTCTATGAAACTGCGGACTGGATCACGTTTCGGGAACTGCGTTTCGATTGGACTGGGTAATGATGGTTTGTCCTTAAAACTTTGGCGGGGTGTGTTCCCTTTTGCACCACAAATGCAAATCCCCTGGGAGCAAGTCGCGGCGATTGAAACCAGACCGGATAGATTTAGCGATCTGCTAGTGATTACACTTTCTGATGGAAAGTCTGTATCGATAATCAAGCGCGACCAGATTGCTTCCGCTCTATCGGATAAAGTAACGTTACTCGGAATGAACAAACTGTACAAACAAATTCAATAAGTGTGATGCCTTCATCAGTGATTTTGCGCCACTTGGCGAAATGCCTCACCGCTTTAGGCTGATCGAATGAGTATGGAATCTACCTGCACCCTGTCGTGCTTGGTCACGGTAAGCCATATTTCGCTGGCCCTCGGCCGCGGCTCCGTCTTTAATGCTCTCAATGGAGCATACAAGTTTTCTACAATCTAGTCGAAGATGTGCACGCTCTGCTTAGATGTCTTGTGACGGCGTCACCAGATACTACGGTGCTAGTGGATCTACAAACGTCTACAAGGTTGCCTCAATTACGGTGGCACCAGTCTTGCTACACTTCTAGGACAGAGCAAACCGTGGAGTGCGAGTGGTGGCGAATGAGTGGGCGAAGCGAGTAAAAAAACTACAAGACGGGTGCACACCTCAGTCGTTCAATCGATCAACGATGCAATATTTAGGCGAAAACGTTGTGCAACTTTCTTTGCCTGTTCCATGCTAAGCCTGCGCTCGCCATTCAAAAATTCTGAAACACGGCTTGCAGAGCCGAATTCAGAAATGAGATCTTTTTGCGCAAGTCCATTTTGCTCAATCAAATAATGCACGAGTTCGCGTGACGACATTTCAGCCTTTTCATCGCTCCATCTCGACTCGTATTTTGCAACAAGATCCGTCAACACTTCGAGATAGTCGCGCTCAGCTGTGCTGAGCGAATACAGCCGATCCGTGAGAGCGTCACAGATTTCTGCAGCCTGCATGTTTTCCTCATCGTTGCGAATTGGACGAAGCGGAAATAGCTTAACTAGCTTTAGATACTTTTTGCTGTCGTCATCTGCGACTGCTGACATTGCTGCCTCCTACCTACTTCTTCCAGTTGCCTTTGTTGTATTCGTCGTGCGTTAGAACTTCCCTGATGTAGAGTTTCTCATTTTCAAAGTTGGCGATAGCTACTAAACGAAAATCGTTTCCCTTAATGTCGAATACAATTTTGCCGTCAACCCAATCGGCCGAGTTCCATGTCTGTTTGACGTCAGGGAAACTCTTCATAGCCGAACTCACACAATGCCTACGCCCTGTGCTTTTACAGGGGCACGTAGGCGATTTGTATGCCTACATTCTTTATGATGATTGAAGATCCTGATATGACCGGCACGTTGGTCGGGACAAAATTGTCTCCATGTAGGCGATTTGTAGCCGGAAGTAAAATTT
>CAZRMH010000667.1:0-2588 GCA_964600935.1 uncultured Candidatus Obscuribacterales bacterium | reverse complement strand
CCACAGGATTGTCACCACAATTGCCCCGCCGCCGCCGATCAAGACCGCGCCGACCCCTCTTTCGAGTTGACACGAACGCGAAGACGGTTCCACTCGGACACCTTGCTGTAGCCGTCCGTCTGGAGCAGCTGTTCGCGCGGCATCTTGGCGAGATCGACCGGAGCGCGGTAGCCGATGTACTTCGGCGTCGCACCAGTCAAGTCGGTCATCTGGCTGTCGTCCAGGTAGTCTTCGGCGGTGATGCGGGTGAGCGCATCCTTGTCGCCGTGAAACAGCGTCGCCAGGACCTGGGCCAGCAGCGACTTACCACGACGGGACTTGCCGACGCAGTAGTACACGCCGAGCGGATAGTCCTTGCTGCGAAGCGGGTTGCGGAGTTTGGCTCGCACGTCGAGGGCGATTTGACGGGCCTCGGGCTGACCGATTAGACGCGAGTCGAAGCGGTTGGCGAACTGTTCTTCTGCCGGCGTTTGCCGCTCCAGGTCGACGACCACGAACGCTATTCCAGCCTCAGGTGATGATGTGATTCTCGTATTCATAATGAATTTCCTTTATGGACCGGGCAAAGCGCGGTCCGATTTTGTTGAGGCTCGGGCAGTGAAGCCGTCGCCTGGTTCATGAAAACGGGTCACAACAGAGCCCGAACAAGCGACGCTGCGCTTATTCGTCCCGCTGCAAACCCAGGGTTAGAAAGCGGCAAGCCGCAATCCCACTACCGCTAGACATCCGGCGGCAGGCAACGCTCAGTGCCCCTTGCGAGGCGTCCTGAACGTATCGAGTCGTGGTGCTCGAGTTTGGCAGCAGAGCGCTAACATCAGCCAGCAGAGCTGATTGACGCCGACACTCTGCCAGTTTTTCAAGTTGTGATTTCAACCGCAGTTGAAATTACTTAGAAGCCGTATTCAAAACCCAGAATTACCGGATGTTGAAAACGACCTCTAGGATTGCTTCTACTACTGCCGAGAACGTTTAAGCATCTCCATGTAGGAGATCGCGAATTCGCGTTCCGCGCCGATTAACTCGACTGCGAATTTCTCGACGAAGCTGCGTGCTTCAGCGACTCCTTCCTGGCGCTCGACGATTAGCTCGATTTCCAGATAGGTGCCCGAATAACGACCAAGTCCTGAGACCTGATCCAGCGCCACTGTCACTCGATACTTGTCACGATTACCACAAAAAGTGGCACGCTCCTTGCTGAATGACATCAAATCGGAGTCTGCCAATCTGCGCCCTAGAGCGAGAAAAGCTTCTTTCGAAATTGCATCGATCGGCTCGCTTTCGCGTTCCTTCCGTTCACGACTGCCGCCAACATCTATCCACTCTTTGAGTGTAATCACTGTGACAGTTACGCCATCCGACGTTTCATCGCGAACACGAATCATGTCACCGTCGTTTTCAGCAGGAAGAAACGTGTCGAGTATGGTCGCATCGGAAGACTTCGAAAACCCGAGCGCTCGGAGGCGACCAGGCATGCCATCAAACTCTTCTCGCGACAACTGATATTTTCGTTCCACTTCGAAATGGGGACGATTGTTTTTGACATTGACTGCGGCAGCAAGTTTCTTGAACTTCCGATTCAGCCACGGCCACATAAGCCACTGAAAAAGTTTGATCAGTACACCCATAGTCTGTGCCTTCCGTAAGAGTCTGTTCGCCCGTCGCTATGCAGCGTCAGGATTATATTCGTTGTGAGCGCAGCGAGTGTGGTTTCCGGGTGTTTTTTTTACAGCGGTTTGGAAGCGAAGAGCTAATATCACAATAATCGAACCGTCCGACTTTCACCATATCTGGCACCGCCTCCAGCGCTTGTCATCCAACCCAGCGGATTGGTCCGAATCGCGCTAAGTGTGAAATATCACAAGCACCCTACTGACAACACTTTTCAAGGGTTCGTTCCGGAATTCTGGGGTACTGGAGCTGACTCACTTTTGGGTTAATTAGCTCGTGCATGCCCCCTCAAAACTAAAGAAAACATAAATAGCGAGCTCGCACTAGGTGTTTAAACCCTTTACCAGTCTTTGATAGCGTTTGTCGCAACTCGTCTTCAATTCAAAAACTCAAAACTCCGCACTCCATCACTGCAAAACACTTTCTTTTAGCTCCGAATCTCGCTCACAACGGGATTCGACGTTGACACGCCGCTGCCCACGCGCAAGAGAACCTCACGTGGACAGGCATTTGCCAACCGCAACTACCGCGCATGGACGCCGGGGAGTTATCGATATGAAATTATTCAGACCAAACGGCACTGAGCCCAGGAAATCCTGGTGGAAGCGCTATCGCGAATACGCGGCTCTTTGTACGACCAGTGGTTTCATTCCGACTGAAAGTCCGGTTCTGCAGCGCTTCGGCAAACTGTTCGCCCGTCTCTGGGGCTGGGTGCAAGTCGGTCAAGTGCGCGTAGTCGGTAGGGAGAACTTACTGGCTGGTGGACACTTGATCTACTGCCCGAACCACAGCGCAATGCTCGATGCCGTCGTCATCTACCCACTGCTGCCCATGGGCACGCGGTACATGGCTGCCATGGAAGAGATGCGCGGACTGGGCGGGCTGAAGGGTGTCCAGATTGGCGCTATGGGCGGCTACCC
>CAZRMH010000666.1:0-2595 GCA_964600935.1 uncultured Candidatus Obscuribacterales bacterium | reverse complement strand
AAAACCGCCTGGTCTAACGAAAAACGGGATGCGCTCTTTCTCTATGTGCACATTCCCTTTTGCGAAATGAGGTGCGGATTTTGCAATTTGTTCACGACGTCAAACCCGGATGGAACTTTTGAGCGAGAATACCTGGATGCGTTGGAACGGCAAGCCGATCAGGTCAGTGTGGCTCTTGGTGATTTTAAGTTCGCGCGGATGGCGCTTGGTGGAGGCACACCGACTTATCTTGATGCAGAAGATCTCGATCGACTCTTTGATATGGTCAAACGAGTATTCAAGATCGACCCGCTTGAAGTTCCAACTTCGGTTGAAACTTCTCCTTTGACTTCCGAGCGAACGAAGCTTTCGATTCTGCGGGAGCGCGGAGTAGAGCGCGTAAGCATCGGTGTTCAGAGCTTTATTGAATCGGAAGTGATGGCTGTCGGGAGATCGCAAAAAACTCTGGTGGTCGAGAAAGCGCTTGATTTGATTAATGATTTCGACTTTGAAATTTTGAACATCGACTTGATGTACGGTTTGCCGAGCCAGACTCCTGAGACCTGGGACTACTCGCTGAACCGGGCACTGAGTTTCAGTCCCGAGCAAATATATCTTTATCCGTTATACGTTAGACCATTGACCGGGCTTGATAAAATCAGCACCGTGGGTGGTGACTTGCGTCTGCCTCTATACAGGCAAGCTGTTGAGAAATTAGTCGATTCGGGATACACACAGGTGTCCATGAGAATGTTTGAGCTTCAGAAACAGGCTTCGAAGCTTGGTTCTAGTTTTGATGAGTTTCAGAGCAGCGCTGCGTTTTCAGACAAGAATAAAGTTTCAAGCGGGCGACCAGCATACAGCTGTCAGGACGATGGAATGGTCGGACTTGGTTGTGGAGCAAGGTCGTACACTTCGTCGACGCATTATTCCATGCCTTATGCCGTTGGGCAGAAACCCGTTCAGTCCATCCTCAACGCGTTTGTTCAAGCGCCAGCAGAGTCATTTGCCGTCGCTGATTACGGAATTGAATTAACGGTCGATGATCAAAAACGACGATACTTAATTCAATCTCTTTTGCAAATGCAAGGACTTTCTTTTAGCGACTACGAGCGGCGCTTCAATTGCTCCGCGTTAATAGACTTTGAGGCGGAACTCTCTGAGTTTATCGAACTAGGACTGTTGGAACGTTCGGAGCAGCGATTGAAGTTGACGGCGTTTGGCTTGGAATGGTCTGACCGAATTGGCTGTGAGTTGTATTCTCCTGTCGTTTTACAGCGAATGTCCGAGTACGAGGCGCGATGAGGTTCTCTATCCTCTATCGCGGATCACTCAGTAGTTGTAACTATGGCTGCGAATATTGTCCGTTTGCAAAACACCACGAAACCGACGAAGAACATGCAAATGATGCTCGTCAATTAAGTCGCTTCGTTGATTGGGTTGTTGCCAGAAAAGAGCATCAGATTTCGGTTTTGTTCACTCCGTGGGGAGAGGCGCTGGTTCGACCACGATACCAGAAGGCAATCGAGACGCTCACCAAATGCGATACCGTCGAAAAAGTTGCCATACAAACAAATTTGTCGGCCGGGCTCGATTGGGTCGAGAATTGTGTCAAGAGTAAACTGGCTCTCTGGGCGACTTTTCATCCGACCGAGAGCTCTCGTCAAAAGTTTTTCGCGAAGTGTATGGAGTTGATATCGCGCGGCGTGAGATTTAGCGTTGGCGCTGTGGGGTTGAAACAGCACTTTTCCGCAATTCGCGCCTTGCGAGACGAGCTGCCGGACAGCGTTTACTTTTGGATTAATGCCTATAAACGCGAACCTTCCTATTATTCTGACGAGGACGTTCGGCTGCTTACTGCAATCGATCCATTGTTTCCCGTCAACAACCAGTACCATCCAAGCGAAGGCAAGGCATGCCGAGCTGGTTCTTCGGTTGTTTCGATCGACGGCGACGGCAATATTCGCCGTTGCCATTTTATTCCGGAGGTAATTTCGAATATTTACGACAGCAATTTTGCCGATGCACTAATAGAATCTCCATGTTCAAACCGGGTCTGCGGCTGTCATATCGGCTACGTCCACATGGATGAACTGGAGCTTTACGACGTTTTTGCTGGCGGAGTGCTGGAGCGCATTCCGGCGAAATGGGCGTCAGACGTTTAATTGTTGTGACTTTCAGATTTGCCTTTTGTTTGCCGGATGGACGGTGGTTCGGCTGCGGAAGCTTCGCCATTTGCTCTTCCTTTTCGTTCATCCAATATTGCATAGGTATATAAACTTAACAGTCAAATATGATTCGGAGCGGTCGCGTCCGGGCAAATTTAGCTTGCCCGGATTTTGAGGAAGACCATGCCTGACATCGAAGACGGAGAATCCGTCGAAATTCAAGGTTCTGCCAAAGACCCCTACATTTTGAAGAACCTTGGCGGCGTTTACTCATGCAGCTGTCCTGCCTGGCGGACTCAATCACATCCGATCGAAATTCGTACTTGTAAACACTTGCGGAAGTATCGCGGCGAGGAGGCCGAGAAGGAGCGTTTGGGAGGTGAGTTGCCGGCCAAGCCGACCGTTTCTCGCCGAAAGGCTGCTGCAAAGGCGTCTAGCGGTGGCGATG
>CAZRMH010000665.1:0-2612 GCA_964600935.1 uncultured Candidatus Obscuribacterales bacterium | reverse complement strand
AGCGTGCCGATACGGTGTCAGACCGCACGACGGCCGCTCCAACTCTAAAATTTAGAGTTAATCCGAGAGTCGAACCGAGTGTATCGAACACGCCAGAGCAATCTATGATTCTGTCAGTCGCTAAGCGGCTTCCGGGAATCACTGAAATACCAGTGTTGATGAATGTTTTGGACGCTGTTCGAATTGCTCCACGAATCGATCTTAAACCGACCAGAGTCAAGTCTGATTCGATATTAAAGGACAATTCTATTCTCGCTAAAACGAAAGCTATCGCTGAAACAAACGCTATCGCTGAAACAAAGACTTTTGCCAAGCCAAGTAGTGAAACCAGGTCTTTAAAAATTGACCAAGGAGACAAGGTAAGCCGCAAGGTTGAAGCGCCAAGACGAGCTGACGGTGTTGCGCTGCCTGGCTCAGTTGCTTCGCCTGCCGGTACGGAAAGGGTCGAGAATCTATTTCCAAAGAGACGTCTTGAGCCAACCAAAGCGGAGGAACTGCCATCGGATATGGTGCCTCACAGTATTCGCGAAGTGTTTTTGAAGTTTCAATTGGCACTTCCGAAACGCTCATTTAGACCGGAGATTACCGACTCTGGTAGTTACGTGGCTCAGTCCGGGCAAAGCGCGAAAAGGCTGGATGCGTTTGTCAGCTCCGGGCAACATAAAGCTCTGAAAGCGAATTCTGAGTTTGTTACACCTTCTCTGAATCGCCGCCTCTCAACGCCAATCTCGACCGATGATAGAGATGATGATGATGGTGGCGAGTCTGAATTGCCGAGCGAATCGAAAGAGAAAAGTGAGCTTTCGCCTGGCAGACCGTCGGCTGTTTTAGGCAAACCTCCAGCATCGACTCACGCGCATGACGGTGCAAGAAGAATGTACATCGTGCAGTCAGGTGATACGCCGCGTTCGATTGCTGTTGTTCAGCTCAACGATCACCTGCTTGAGACGCTTGTTTTTGAAATCAACGAACTGCTGTTCCAAAACGTTTTTGATCCGGAACAGGGAATCCACGTGAAGGTTCTTCCTGTGGGCGCGATGATCCTACTTCCAAACAGGAAAGACGTCGAAGAATTTCGCAATCGCCAATTTTAACGTCCTTGACCAGTTTTTAGCGAACATCATTCGCTGATTGCTTGTGGCTCGAGCTTCGTTTACATTTCTGCGGGGGGTGCTGCGGTTGGATCATTGGATTTGTTGAAGTGAATTCGGTTTGGAATTAACTCGTCAGGCGCCAACCCGGTTTCGATTCCTTCTGGATGCTCCACATTCTCGCTTGCCGTGTAGGTCAATTGCGCAGGCACACCGAGGCCCGGCACATCGCCAATCCATGGAACTTGATGCATGTCAGTGAACGGTCCGATGTTAAAGGTCACGACGGCATCGTAGGAGTACAGGTATGTTGACGGATCGATTGGGTTAGATACAAAAGGAGTGTTCGGACCATTTCTGGTGCTGACGTTGGTGTTGATGTTCGTTTCAGTTATGTAGATATCCAAACCAGAACCGTTGAAGCCTCCAATGGGATACAGTTTCGAGAACACTCCAAGTCCCCCTGATTCGATTTCGTAGCTTGCCGATTCAGCTGCCATCATGGCTTTTCCGAAGGTCGTGGATGAAGCTGCTTTGGTCGCAGCTTGTTTGGCGATTAGGTAAACCGTCGCAGCGCCAGTTCCCAGAGCTATAAAATTAATCAGCGGAAAAATAATAAACAAGAAAAACACAAACAGTGCAGGCGCAAACTCAGCTAGTCCGGCTCCGAATTTGTTTCGGCGCTTGTTTTGTTTACTCATCGATTCCGCCTCAACACAATCTCTGAGCTTTACCTACCCATTCAGGAAGGTTTCCAGACGGTTAACTGTCTAAATTCTTGAGTCGCAAAGCCATTTTGTATCCTAGACAACACAGATTATTCCGTGAGTTTTTTCATGCGGTCGGCAAGTTCAGTGTCTTTCGGCATTCGCATTTTCAGTTGGGTTTTAATCTCCCTGAGCAACTGTTTGTGAGTGTTCAATGTCGGCTTAAGATTCTCGACTACGGTCACAACTCGCTCGAATTCTTCAGAACCCTTAGCCGCTTGCTTGGTGTCAAAATCGAGCAATGCCCGCTGAAACGAAATCTTCGCCCCCTCCCAGGTGTTCGTCTGGTTGTTTTTCTCGAGGATGGCGTAAGCTTGGTCCAAGTAATCGTCAGCGATTTTCATTTTTTTAAATCGCCGAGCCAGCTCAGACATTTTTAGATAGTCATATCTCAGGGCATTGCTGTTCGCTCCATGAACCGAGATATCGATTTGCTTACGAATTAGTTCAAGCGCATTCAAATCTTCGTAACTGACGTCGCCCCTAATCTGTAGAAGATCTTCCAGTCGTTTCAGCGCTTGATCGACGAATGGTGTGAACTGCGGAATTCTTCCGAGTGCGACTGCCAGTGTTCTGCGGTATAGCGCTTCGGCCGTCTTGTAGTCTTTCTTCGCAAAGGCGCATTCGGCAAGCCCGTGCAATGACTCGATCCAGAAAACACTTTTCTTATGATGCAGTGGTTCGAAGAGTTGCTTTGCTCTGAGGAAATTATCTTCGGCAGCCTTTAACTTGCCGTCTTTCAAATCGAGCACCC
>CAZRMH010000664.1:0-2619 GCA_964600935.1 uncultured Candidatus Obscuribacterales bacterium | reverse complement strand
TTTCACCTCTTCCAAACATTTTACCCGCATTGGCAGGCTGCCACGCTGGACAGAAAGGCAGGTGGTTTTTCATCTTGCCAGAAAGAGTATAAAGCTTCAGAATGACTAAATTCCTAGGACTTCAAGAATACCTACACATCCTGGCAGAACCAGTTATGGTCAACGATAACTTTAACAAACTCGATGCACCGAACAATGACAGTGACCAGTTATCTGCATTGTTCTCCGCCGATGTCGATCACAAATCGCTGTCAAAGCAAACGACAAAGACAGAGATAATTGCAGTTTTTAGATTTTAACGATTCTATTGAAACAACACCAAGTAAAAGCGATACTATCTGCGGTGCCAATGGCAACCACAGCGAGAGGGACGACGTTGACGCCCAAGAATGAAGGTCCCGCTCCAATAAAGAAAGGAGGCGATGTCCCAGCAAAGTGCCGGCGCCCGGTGCGGATAACAAACCTCGCACTGCCGGCGATGGCAAGTTATTGCCAGAGCGCCTCACTGACGAATAAGCGAAAAATCCCGACTTTAGGCAGTTTAGTCGCGCAACGGTCAGGAAAGAGAGCAACGAGCTGGCAAACGTGCCGAAGAAAGCTGTAATCGCAGTTTTGAACCAAAGTTTAGGGTAAACCCTGAGTAAAAACTGCCGATCTTTGTCTGAAATTCGGCTGCAGGCAGGTTTAGAGTTCGTCAAAAACGTTCGGCGCAGATCGTGCATTGTGAATATTCGGCGCAACTGTCAGCTCGCAGCAGTGAGTGCGCGTAGGACGTGAGTAAGCAAGGTTGCAACGTCCCGCAGTGACAAGCTAACATCTTCCATTGATACCATAACAGTGTATCGTAGGGGCTCAACAGGAGCCTGGAGGAATCATGAGCACCATTCGTCAATTGAGAATAGTCGGAATCGCGGAAGGAATATCCTTTATCGTGTTGGTCTTTATCGCGATGCCCCTTAAGTATGCGGCTGGCTATCCTCTGGCTGTGACCGTAGCCGGCAGTATTCACGGCTTTCTCTTCATCATCTATTTGATTGCCATGGTGCGCGCGCTGGTAGAGCATAAGTGGGGCTGGAAGAAGATCCTCGAAGTCTTCGTCGCCGCGCTCTATCCGTGCGGTACTTTCATTCTCGATCGCAAGCTCCGGCTTGAAGAACACGATGGTGTGGATCCTTAGGCAGAACAGACTTTTGTTGATTGATTCGGCGTCTACTAACCTGGATTGAAATCCTTGAATATCAAAGCCATAAGACTGATGAAGATTGACCAAAACGCGAATACAAAGTAAGCCAGCTTCTCGGTATTACTTCGAGCCTTTTGTTCACCCCAGCCAGTTAACGACGATATCAAACGAATGGTCAAAAGCAAAGAAAATGCCAGGATTATTGCTACATTGAGGTTGCCGAGGAGCACCACGAGTGCACCGGTCGATGCACAGAACACAGCGATACAAAGGCCAATTTTCGCAGGTCGTCGACCGACCCAATCAATTAGAGCCTTAAGACTTGCGATGACCGTGGCGGCAATTATAGTAAAGACGACTACGAGTTCCACCAGGGGAAATAAGTTCTGCAACGGCAAATCCTCAAAAAAGTCATTGTCTCGTAATTAAGACTAGCACTTAAAATCCAGTGATGCTGTGTGATTGAATTCAAAGACAATCTCGATACTAAGAACAATTGATTCGATGATGTATTACAGCGCTCGCTCGAACTCGGCGCGGAGTGGTCCAAGGAGAGGACCATGCGTTGTTATAGATTGCATTTTCAAAGGCTTTACCAAAATTGGACCGAGGAACTGAAGAACGAAAACTCTGTCTATTCGCGAATCGACAGAAACTGACAGGGTCTCGCAATAGAACCGGAATCGTATATTGAAATCATCAGTGGTCCAGGAGACAGTGACGACGTGATAGACCCGCAAAAGCTTTCTAAGCTTAGTCCTGATCAATACCTGACGCTTGAGGAATCCGCGAATCAACGGCATGAGTATGTCGATGGACAAATGTTCGCAATGACCGGAGGTTCTGTTGCCCACAATGTCATCTCGTTAAATATTGCAATGTCGCTTAGGACCAAACTAAAGGGAAAGGGATGCACCGTCTTTATGGCCGACATGAAGGTTCGGATCGAAAATTTGAATTGTTTCTACTATCCTGATGTATTGGTTGATTGTGAAACCTTCGACAAGAAGAGCGTTTATACAAAAACTCCATCTGTAATTTTCGAAGTTCTTTCTCGCTCCACGGCCTCCACGGATCGACGTGAAAAGCTTGTCGCATATCGACATGTGACTTCAGTAAATCAGTACGTGATCATTCACCAAACGAGAAAACGACTCGAGGTTTATCGAAAGATCGATGATGAATGGACGATTCAAGAGATTGGCAGCAGCGAATCACTTATTCTGGATATTTGCGAGGACACAATCACGATTTCAATGGACGAGATTTACGCAGACATCGAATTTGATGAAGGTCCTGATCTACAAGTACGAGAAGATGTCGAAGTCTATCCCTGGTGAGAGACCCGGAAACCAAAACATCGGCCGGACAATTTTTGAGAATCGGGACGACAGGATTTGAACCTGCGACCTATTGCTCCCAAAGCAACCGCGCTA
>CAZRMH010000663.1:0-2620 GCA_964600935.1 uncultured Candidatus Obscuribacterales bacterium | reverse complement strand
GCGATTATTTCGACTATATTCATTCCGCCGACGTTCATCGCCGGTATCTACGGAATGAACTTCCATGGTGCCGCTTCGCCGCTCAACATGCCTGAATTGGACTGGTATTGGGGATACCCCTTTGCCCTCGGTCTTATGGCGATGATGATGGGTGGTCTGGTGTTTTGGCTCTGGTTGCGTGGTTGGCTTGGACATCCGTTCAAGGGTCTGCGCATTCGTCGCCTCAAACGTCCGGACGAGCTGCGTTAGAGAGATCGAAATGTCTACTTCGATTTGCCGTGGAGATAGAGAAACGGCTCGCGTTAACCGACGCGGGCTGTTCTCCGTCTCTACGGTTTTTTTTTAAATTTATTACTAAAAGGCGTAGCATAACTTTGCGGTTCTATGGATTGGTCCGTTTAGAGCCATTCTTCGTGAGAAGCGTTTGAATGATCGAAACTAGAACGCACGCCGTATTGGCAATATCGAAAAGTGGAATTCAGCTATGGGTAAGCAGCTTTCGCTCAGATCAATTCTGCTTCCGCATCACGTTCGCCGATTGTTCTCTATCGATATTTCCTCGTGTCGAACTTGTGGAGCCTTGTCCTGTAAGCCATTTCAAACGGAACTCTTCTTTGGTAAGTGACCGATCAATTTGCTTGTCAGCACCTACGTTATTTGAATAGACTGTCGGTATCATCCCATCCCGCCTCATCTGGACAGCCTCTCCGAAGAACACCTAACTGCTTTCAAACAAATCTCAAGTTGCACGATGTGCATTGTTGTTTGACGTGGTGTTGGAAAATGCTGTTCAGTCCCGGTTTTGGAAACTGTTTCGTGTCTCTACCTCTTGCCAGGAGTTCGATCATGATTCTCAGCACCCGTATGCAGAATCGACTTTCACGATGTCGCAAGGCGTCTGTTCAAGCCTCGGTACAGACGTTTCTGAGTGACTGGGGTAACCGTCACTCTTCGCCAGCTCGTTGTTACGATGCGCTGCGCACTCTTTGTCAGGTTTTCGATGATGCCGGCGAATACCACGACGCCGAAGAATTGATGATGGCAGGACAGATCGTTTTGGATAATGAATTGCGCCGCCAGCGAGCCATGAATGAACGCGCCCGTCAAGGTCGGACCTTGCTCGCTGTGGGCGGAATGTTCGTCGGTGGTCTGCTCCTGGGGGCTCTCGCTGCGCGGCGGTAATCGTGAGAATTTGTTTGTAGCTTGCGAATGGAAGCCACCACTTTTGGTGCTCTGGCTTTCATTCGTTTTTTGATTATAGTACTGGGTGATGTAGTAATTGAAATGCCGAAATTCTCTGCTATGGGTTGTTTCTTTCGCGGGCTGCTAGAGGCCTAACTGGTTGGTTCTCCAGTCGATGGGGTGGGATTTGAGACCGAAATTTCAACCGCTAGCGGTTGAAATTTCTCCCTTGATCTGTCTGCAGTTCCTGTTTTCGCCGGGCTTTCACTTGAATTCTGCCCTTACGAAAAAGTTCCTTATTTTCAACTTGTGACATTTGTACCTTGTCGGGTGTGATGCTTTTTTGCAATTGGCCTTTCGGACGTGGTTGCGCGAGCAGGTATAGGTGCAACGCGATATTGATGGCAAGTGGTGCGAACGTTCTTTAGTGTCTGGCTTAGGGTGTGAAGTCAGTAGAAAATTCTGCTAGCTGAGAAGATGTGAATCTCAGCCGATTTCAGGAGTCAGGTTGTTGTTTTGACCGTATCGCAATATCTAAAATAAAGGCCGATTTTCATCAATTCCCTCCTCCAAAGTCCGCAAATCTAGTAGTTCTCCCAAACATTCACATAATCTTCTCCGAGCTTCTTTTGAAGTCTGAGAAATTTCCTGTGGCGGTCGGGATACTACTGAGATGCTGATGGAAAGAGGAGTGTCGGCGACGGAAGTTACGCCGTTTGATTACTTCCACCGAAAAAGGAAACTCCATGTTCGGAACAACTTTCTTCATTATCGCCCTGGCTGTGGCGATCTGCGCGCTTCCCTTCCTGTTGGGAGCATCGCGTGGTACATCCGGCGCATCAAACCGTGGTTCGCGTCGTAATCAGGAAGAGGCCGATCGTCTCATCGGGCAGGCCGAAATGCAGGTTCAAACAGGTCAGCTCGACTCTGCAGAACTACTCTACAACCGTGCGGTGTCGCTTGCTATCGGTGCTCCCCTTCTGATGTCTGAAGCGCACTACGGATTGTTTCGTGTCTGTGAGCGTCGTCGGGATTGGCAGGGTGCCATTCAGCAAATCGACCGGGCTCTTGCGTTTGCGCCTGAATGGCGAGACTACAAGCCGAACTTCGAGCATCTGCTTGACCGTGAGAAGGCGCGCGTTCTTGCTGAGAGCGGTAAGTAAACGCGGTTTGAGTCGAAGCGCGTCGCTTTGGCTCGCTCGCTAAGAAACAAACCAAGGAAAAGTCTATGAGCTTCCTCTTCTTTCTCGTCGTCGGGCTTTTCTGGGGCGCGCTTTGTGGCCTCTGTGATGCTCGCGGTGTGCTTCGCAACGATCGAACAATCATGCAGTTGCTTGCCGGTCTGGCTGGCTATGGCATCGCCTGGGTGCTTTTCGGAGGGCAGCCTGAGGGCGGCAATTCGATTCTTCACTTGCTTCTGGTTGTCACTGTCAGCCAG
>CAZRMH010000662.1:0-2625 GCA_964600935.1 uncultured Candidatus Obscuribacterales bacterium | reverse complement strand
GCCGCGAGATAGTTTAGTCTCATGGTTTCGTTGCGAAGCATGAGGCGGTTCTGGACCACGTATTGCATAGTGTCGGCTAGTGCACTGTGGTGAACACTGTCTGCGACGAACATGCCGTCGACGACCTTCTTGGTCGCAACTGCGTATTCGTAAGGTGTGGCCACCACCAACCTGCCGCAACCCAGGACCCATGGCACCACACCCGTGGAGCTTTGGCGCACATCTGTGTATGCTGTTATGCAGCAATCGGCCTCGCTAATCTCGCGCAACATTTCCTGCTGGTTCATTGAACGAGTAACTACGCTTGCGTGGTTCTCTAACCCTAGATCCTGCACCAAGCGCTCAATTCGATTGCGGTAGACCATTTGATCCGGTGCCTGTGGCTGCGGCGCTCCTACGATGCGATAGGAAAACTCGATTAAGCCGCGCCGTAGCAGTTCTCGACAAGCCTCAAGTGCAATCTCGTATCCCTTGTCCGCTCGAAAGTAGCCTGCAGATATAAACTGAACTGGAGCCACGCCGAGATTTCTTGGAACCCAAGCGAACTCCGGCACCCCATGTCGAATGACCGCGACCTTCTGCGATGCTTCGGGCACGATCTTTAGAATTTCCTGCTTTGCTGCGTCTGTAAGAACAATCACTCTTGATGCTTGCGTGCACAGCCGAACCAGCATCTCGATCTGAGTTGGGTTGCGTCCGTCAGAAAACGTAGTGTGAAGTGTCGCGACAACAGGAACGCGACAGACGTCTAAAAACTGGATCAGACCCTCGCCTTCGTGACCTCCCCAAATTCCAAATTCGTGTTGCAGGTCGACGGCGTCAAACCGGCCATGATTCAGACGCTCGGCGAGCACGGCGTACTCACTGAGTTCAGTGGTCAACACTTCAACGCGGCCCTCGGGTGCCTCACCTCGATGGTGGACGAACTGGAACAAAGACGAGTCAACGGCCGTCAGTCCCGACAAGAGATCGCTTGCATAGTTGGCGATGCCACACTGTGTCGGTGGAAACGTGCTCAAATGCGCCACCCGCAAGGCGCGAATGCCCAGAGTCATGTAAGGCTCTCCGATCGTCGACCCACAACCAGTTTCGTGTGCGACAAGTTACACTCGTAGTGATGCTCGTCTCCCCATGAGAGAATGATGAGTTGAGGTATTCCGATGATACTAAAAAATGTCTGCACCAAAACTCGGTCATTGGCGGCAAGCGTGACGAGGCCGTCGCTGCTCCATTGAAGCTCAAGCTCAATCGGGGTGCCTGGACTGACGTTATCAAAGACCACATCGGGGCCCAGTCTTATTCCGCCCTTATAGAGCGTCACGAACAGGTCATCGGAAGTCGTGTTTTTTCCAATGTGCACTAGGAGGTTCTGTCCAGCTGTCTGAACATTTCCTGGACCGAAGTTTGGCTCGCGAACCTCTTTTAACTTGAAGCCGAAGCGGTAGTGCGGCGAGGCAGAGCGTAGGACACCGGTGACAGCAACCGTCTCACCTCTATACGGTGCGAGAGGAATTGTTCGGGGATCAGCCCACTGCGGATATGTGACGCGATCTTTGAAATTGATGTCTCCAAGGTCCGTTACAGTGCCTTCCTTAGGAGAGCCGATCGGTCCCGCGTTGGACAAACGAGGCACCTCCTTTCCAAAAACGCGCCCTGATGCTTCGACGTGAGCACGGCTAATGTGAACGCTGGCGAGCCTCCGAAATTGATCCATGTCGTTGTAGTTGAAGGGCAGGACACCGAGACCCTCCAGTCGCTGCCTGAAACTGTGAATGAGAAAGAGCTGGCCCACATCTAAGTCGAACGGCCGAACAAGGATGTTTGAAAAGTACAACATGATTCTGATAGGCCGCTCGCCGCGCTGATGCTGCTCGAGGGCTCGTTCAATTTCTTCTTCCGTGCCGGAGCCGGAGCGAGGCGTTGGTGTGCCATAGCGCGAGCGAAGCACTCCAACGAAGATGTCGAACTCGCCCGCTTGGTCATTTATGACATTTTGCATGTCCGAACCGGCGCCTGGCAGGAGGTCCTCTGGCCAGCGGACGAGTTCGATCGGCTTAAGGCCACGCAATTTTGCGAGCTTGTTTGAGCGCACAACAAGCCGGGTTATCTCGTCGCGCTCAAGGACGGCGTCTCCCGGCGAGGAAACGAACATTCTAACGACGCTGTCTGTCATGAACTCATCCCACCCGAGGATGAGAGTGGCAGAATTGATGTCGTATTCGCAACCAACAATAATGGGATACCGCGAGCGCTCGTGTAGCGTGCGCTTCTTTGCAACGCTCGACGGTCGCTTAATATCCGATCAGCACAAAGTCCGTACGGCATGCGCACACGGCCGTGAACGAATAGGGCGTCAGCGATCGCCACAGCCTTATCGTAATCGCGCTGAGGGCTCGTCGACCGCTTGCTACATATTCGTACGCATTAGGAGCGGAGGATCAGAGGTCGACCATCACCAGCGCCTGGATCAGGTCACGGTACACAGCGTTTCTCGGGGAAAAAACCGAAGAGACACGACGACGCGATCAGCCGCCGTGACTATTTCGGCAAGACATCACTATACCCCCCCTCTCGGGGGAGAAGGAAGCGTTACGTCCCGATCAGATCCCAGAGATTGCCGTAGAG
>CAZRMH010000661.1:0-2639 GCA_964600935.1 uncultured Candidatus Obscuribacterales bacterium | reverse complement strand
CCCGGCGACGTCGGCACGACGCTTTTCGTGAATCCGGAGATGGCTTACATTCTCTTCGGTGATATGAAATATCTATCGTGGCTGCAAAACTATGCGGTTCACTACACGGAAGAACTGGCTCGGCTGGGCAAGGCACCGCTAGTAATCTGGCCGGTACATGGACGACTGGGCAGCCCTGGTCACGCGATTGTGCCATCGCTGCAAGTGGCAGTTGATTTTCACGACATGGCTCGCTGGAGCAGAACTCAATATCGACTAAAAGGCGACTTGCCTCTCAGCGAATACTATTCGCCATTCGGAACTGAGATCAATAAAGCACACGATGGTGTCACGGTCGGTGAAGAATCGGACAGAGCAATCGAAGACCTGCTCAAATATGAAACTCTGATCATCGCAGGAGAAGCCGAATCGCACTGCGTTCGCGCAGCTATCTACGACATTCTCCGTAAAATCCGGGCGCAAGATCCAGCGCTCGCTCAGAGAGTTTACATCCTCGAAGATTGCACAACGTCGGTTCCAGGATTCGAACAGCAAGGGCAGGAAGCGATCGCCGACTTCAAAAAAGCCGGAATGAATGTGGTCAGTTCGAAAACACCGATGCAGGAATGGCCAGGCATAAATCAGGACATCTTCGACATCGCCTGAGGCAAGGTCGATTGGAATTAACGCAAATGTATCTTCAAAGGAGAAATATCATGACGAACAACACACCGAATGCATCTGATTTATTCCAAGATGCTCTCGACTCAGGCGAGATTTCACCGGGCTCGGCGATGCTCTTGGGCGGTCTGTCACAAAGAATCAACAGAACAATGTCGGCTCCGGCAGTGAAGCCGACAGTGACCGAGCAAACTCAGCTATGCATGCTAATCGACAATTCACCGTCGATGGAATACCACAACAATCAAATGGCTGTGATTGAAGGACATAACCTGGTAGTCAATTCACTGATGGACGCGAAAGCCGTCAACTCGATTGAATCACTGACTGTTCTTTTAAACCAAACTCCCAACTATGTGAAACGAATTACAGGCGACGCGGACTGTTTCAAATGGTCGGGACTGAAAGGCGCACCACGACTGGAGAAATCCGGTTTCATTGCCGGTTCGGGAACCGCGCTCTACGACCGATGTTTAGAAACACTGGGCAGCGTGATTGCCAGAACCAAGTGGTGGGAAGACACTTATGGAATTCAAACTCGCTCGGTGACATTGCTAATGACAGACGGTGACAACAACGAAGGCAGCGCCACTGCCGATGATGTTGCAAAAGTCGTGAGCGACATGCTGAATATGGAGAAGCATCGAATCTTTTTCATGGGTGTGAAATTAGGCAACACCAACTTCAAAAAGATTGGTGCAAACATGGGTATCCCTGACAATTGTATCGACGTCGTGGAACGAGACCCACGCGCTATACGTGCCCGCTTTCAGCTATTCAGTCAATCGGCTAGTGCTATCGCCCATGGTGCCAATCCATTGGTGACTCAGTCCTTCGGATTTGGAGGTACAATCTGACATCCAGGAAAATAAAAACGCAGAATCTGGTCGCAGGTCTTGCCGCGTTCGGCAAGGCCTGCGGCTCCCCATTGACAGAGTCCAAGACCATGGCCGGCGCCGGACGATTGAATCCTGACAAAATCGACGTCAGCAAAAGAAAAATACTGGAGGTTGAAACGCGTGCTGGGCACCAGGCCCCAACCACGCGCCCTGCCTATCTTGAGCATAGTCTCATAACCACTAAGCCGATCTTTTCGATCAGCATACTCCAAGGTTACTTCCGTAGGACGTTTCTCCGCGTCCATCGTATTGATGATGGGCATGCCACCATCGAATATTTTTGCAATAGAATTAGCAGGCAAGATTGTCGTTTTTCTTTTCCAAAACGGAGACTTTATGCAATAGATGCATTTGACCGGTTTCAAATAAGCCAGCGGTTTCCCAGCCTCGCCAAAAATTGACTCACCGCTACTGGTGCCACCGGCACAAGTGGAATGGAAAAACGGTTGAATCGGCGAATTTTTATACAGCAAACGTTTATTCAAAACGCTATTGACCGAACGAATAACCGTCGGATTGGCAAACTCGCAACCCTTGTAAGCTTGTTCCTTGGTAGAATCTCCGACTTCTTCGCCGTTATGTTTTTTCTCAATGATGCCATTGACCAAAACCGCTACGGCCTTCAGAGCCTCGGGCGGACAACCAGGCGAAGTCTCGCTTCCCACGACCGATGCCACATAGTCGCTCACAGGAATCTCATTGATAATTTTCAGTCCTGCCGAACCAGGTTTTGAATCGTCTACAGTGAAGATTAGCTTGCCCAGATAAGCTCTATCAAGATTTTTGTTGACCCGAATTCGCACGCCCCGATTATCATGTGGCTGGACGACAAATCTTCTGCACGACAAAAACGTTTTCTCGGTTCGACCAGAGAAGTTGATCGCGCTCAACTGCAACTGACCATCCTTCATTCTCACCGAAATCCATTGATTACCGACAGAACTCGGTCGCGGCGACGATCTGGGTGACGATCGGCTGCCGGAAGCGGCCAGAGGCCTCGAGGTCCTTTCTGGACTTCTCGGCGAGGCGCTGCTGCTCGTCGTCGTGGTAGAAGATCGCGCTCCGGTACTGCGCGCCGCG
>CAZRMH010000660.1:0-2666 GCA_964600935.1 uncultured Candidatus Obscuribacterales bacterium | reverse complement strand
AGCCCGGCGGAAAGCCGGTTCCAATCGGCACGCCCGATGATCTCGAACAGTTCGTCGCACCGTTGAAATTCTACTCCGATTTTGTTCCCTGTTCGGTTATGTGCCCTTGCTGTTCAAGAAACACCAGGATCCTTTCGTCGTGCCAGCACATCGAGATTTCCACAAGCATTGAAGCATAGTATGTAGTGTGCATACTGATCGACGGCCACAGCTTGTAGTTGGGCTTGCCGCTGGAGCCACTCTGAATCTACGACTTCGTAAGTCGTGTCATCATTAAGCCCGGACTCATCGAACTCTTGCCACCGAAAAGCTAGTACATCATGAAAGACAAGCTCACGAGGTTGTTCTTGCCAGTCCAAGAAACGCAAGGATAGGTCTCCCCTCGTGAATTGGAGCTGGACGTCTTCACCATCGGCCGTCGAAACTCCCAAGTCTGCCACGATACAGTTCATCTATGATTCCACCATTCTAGTTCGCGACTCAATTTTACCAAGGGTAATCGATGAATACTGGAACGCAGTCTCGGCGATTATTCCGAGTTGAAAATTATTCAGGAGTTGTGACGGTATGTTCGCTGACTGTTCCTCAGCTCCTCGGTATTATCGGCATAATTTCGATTGCAGATTACAACGAACAGCAACTGAACCGTTGGCACTCCACGGGTTTCAGACCAATTGGTTTGGCGGTCATTGTGATTTGATGAGTTCTGCTAACCACAACAGTATAAAAAGCATGACAAAATAACTCAGGAGAATGAACCACATGCCAGCAATGCGTAGCCTTCGTTTAGCCAATGCTAGCCTGGATGGTCGAGCAATGTCGGCTAGACTTCTTTCAACAAATGATTGATTGCGTACAGCATCTTGAAGCGCTGAGTGTAAATCGGATACAGTCTGAAAACGGTTAACCATCTTCGTTTCTAAGGTCTTACAAATGACTGACTCGAAACTCGCAGATATCTTCGTTCCTGAAAAGTTTGGAACTGAGTCAGCATTCACATGCATCGTGATTGTTTCAAGAGAACTTCCACCCTCAAACGGCGGCTTTCCGGCCAAGCATTCGTAGATTACACAGCCAAGCGAATATATGTCTGACCGAGCATCGACTTTTTGTCCAAGGCATTGCTCCGGACTCATATATAGCGGAGTGCCAAATATTTCACCGGTTTGTGTAAGATTTTGCCGATCTTCTGGTGTTGTCAATTTCGCAATTCCAAAGTCGACTAATTTCGCTAGTTCCGCGCCATTACTGTCTCTTGTCAGAACAATGTTTGCAGGTTTGATATCTCGATGAATAATTCCTTTTGCATGCGCGTGTGCGAGGGCTT
The DNA here is from genome assembly GCA_964600935.1 of uncultured Candidatus Obscuribacterales bacterium. Classification (GTDB taxonomy): domain Bacteria; phylum Cyanobacteriota; class Vampirovibrionia; order Obscuribacterales; family Obscuribacteraceae; genus JADYXR01. The sequence continues at coordinate 1,339 of CAZRMH010000660.1, read as the reverse complement.
CGCATACCTGCGCGATGATCGCATATGCATCTTCACATGTCAGTTTCTGTTTCTTTTCCAGCACTGCGCTTAACGCATCACCCTCAACATATTCCATGACTAAGTATGGTTGTTGCATCTGGGGCTCAATGCCGAATTCGAAGACTCGCACGATATTTGGATGTTCCAAAGCCAAGGAAGCTTTCGCTTCTTGTTGAAAGCGTCGCAGAATTTGGGTTTCTTTACTTACACGAAGTAGTTTCACTGCTCTGATCTGATCTACAAGCAAATGCCTTACCTTGTAGACGGTTCCCATCGCTCCCTGGCCGATGATCGAGAGGACTTCGTAATGACCTGCTATTAGAGTTCCTGCGGAGAGGAGACTGCCATCAGAGTCAACGTCGTCTGCAACACTTAATGCAGTCGCGTGTTCAGTATCCGAGCTATCGCTGGTCGACTCGACAACCAGTCGCTCGACTTCCTTCTCTTTGAATTGTTTGTCGTGGTCCATTGGCTCAGATATTCCCGCTTCTTCACCGGGATTCACAAGATTAAATTTCTAACCCTGAACCTAGCTCGAGGTGTGCTGTTCAAGCAATCACAAACTTCGCAGAAACGCTAACAACTGATCGTCTGGCTTGTAAAAGCCTGGCAATCCATCTGGCATTGTTCTTTTTGCTAGTATCTGTTGCTTCAGCGCAATATTGGCGTGCATGTAAACCTGGGTGGTATCCAGGGATTCGTGCCCAAGCCAGAGAGCGATCATCGCTCGATCGACACCAGCCTGCAAGAGTTCCATAGCCGTCGTATGCCTCAACACGTGCGGAGTCACTCGTTTTCCTTTGAGACTCGGACATCTCTCACTTGCTGGCTGAGCAGTTTGTACTGTTTGTGCACAGAAATGGTGGCACGCTTCCAAACAAGAGAAGGAAAAGAGAATTCGCAGCGTTAAAAGACGAAGAACAAGCTGAGTTGGAAGAAATAGTTAGAGACGCGTTTGATGGATTCGATGCGCCTGGGGTAAATCTGCAGCCAGCGGAAGAAGACTAGCTGAAACCCTGCAACCTGCCGTTCTGCTAGCCTTTTAAATACTGGCCCTGGCAGATGTGATACCAAAAGCGGTGTCATTTGCGATCTGCGGGGACATTCGCGGAATGGGTAACTATGAGGTTTCCCTATCTTTCTGTAGGTGGATCATTCCTGATCTTCATCAGGGTAAGGCAAAGGGTACGGCGCTTCGAAATGCCTACCCCAATAAAAAATCGGCTTCTCACTGGAGACCGCCGATTAATCAATGTTCTAATTGGTTGCGGGGGTAAGATTTGAACTTACGACCTTTGGGTTATGAGTCTAAAGGTCA
>CAZRMH010000659.1:0-2671 GCA_964600935.1 uncultured Candidatus Obscuribacterales bacterium | reverse complement strand
CATCGTTGCACCGCATATGATACTAAATGCGGTCGCGATGATAGTACTGCGCACAGTGTCAAACTTTTGCATGTTCTGGTTTTACCTCTGGATATGCCAACTCACGCCAGCGTCGAATGCCACCATCCATGGAGATCACGTCGGTGTAGCCCATCTTCTGCATGTTGTAAGCGGCAAGCGCAGAGCGAAAACCACCACCACAATATAAAATCACTCTGTCGGATTTATTCGGAATAATTGTCTCGATGTCGCGTTCAAGAACGCCGCGACCAATATGTATTGCACCATCAGCATGTCCTGCTTCCCACTCGTTGTCTTCACGGACATCTACGAAATGAAACTTCTCACCGGTCTTAAGCCGCTGCAACACGTCTTCCGGGATGGTCTCCTTGATGTGGGGTCTGACCTCATCGACAAGTTTTACGAATGCTTCTGAGTGTTTCATCGCTTTAACTCCGCGCCGATACGCAATGTTGGCAGTATATCAGCTAGTAAACTGTCCTGTATGGCAAGGTTTCCAACCACTCTGCCTGCGACAGTCTCTATTGCGCGGCGCGAAGGCGCCATAGAATGCCGTTTCACTGATGTGCTTCGGCGATGCGAACCATCATCCGCTGACAATGTCTTCGGAGCTCACCGGTACTGCACCGCGCGTTGGCTTGATAAGTTATCTCAACCTAATCTAATCTGGTCTGCTTTCTCATTGAATTTATAACGTCAATGTTGAGAAATTCTAGATTCACAGCCTTAACTGCGATAATCACCTTGGCTGTAGCAAACAGTCGCGTTGAGTTCGCTTCGAGCGACTCTTGACACCCAGGACGCGAGCGGAGGCGAGCAAATGTTGTACACATCGAACCCCAATATGGTCGAACTTTTCGGAACTAAGGTGCCGGAGCCGCGAGTCCTAATTGATTTTCTTGGCTTCGAAACGCACGTCAAGCAGATCCGCGACAAGCGGCTCTCCAGTGTCTGGCCCGGTTGGTACAACCATGCTGCCTACTACATCGTCGATATCAGCGCCGAAAAACTTTTCGGAAACGGTGAAGAAGTAAGCATTCCAGAGTTTGTCAAAGCACCAGATTACGAATTTGAAATCGGTTGCTATGTCACTAAAAAGGCATTGTTAAAGACCCAGGAAGAAGCACTGGCATTCTTCAAAGACCATTGCTACCTCACGATTTTGAACGATTGGTCGGCACGTGATGTTCAAAAAATCGACATGCTTGGTCTGGGACCAGCCAACAGCAAATTTATCATCGGTAACAGTATCGGACCGAAACTCGTCGCTGCCAACGCTTTCAAAATGGATGAGAACGGCGTTCTCGACATGGAAATGATTTTGCGAATTAACGGCGAAGAAAGAACAAAAACAAACTACAATACGCTTTATCATACTCACCCTGAAACACAAACCAAGTCAGCATGGAGTTTTCCACGCTTAATGGCATTCCTCGGTAAACAAAACATCGCGGTCGAGCCAGGTTACTTGTTGGGGTCCGGCACCGTCGGTAATGGCTGTATAGCTGAGTTCTCTGCGAAAGTCGATCCGGAAACCAATAAAGAATTGGAACCCGCCAAATTCGGATGGCTCAAGGACGGCGACGTCGTAAGTATGGAAGTTGAAGGCATCGGGACTCTGGAAAACCGAGTTCGACTTAAGCAATTCGTCGCAGTTAACTAAATTGAAGAGCGGTCAGTCGTGGAATGGCATCGCGTAGCTGCGGCTGTCCGCTAGATTTTGTCTTGAGGGAATCCATGAATTTTTCATTTACAGCAAAGCCTTTTGGTCTGAAAATCTCTTTGCTTGTCGTTGGACTGCTCTTCTCTTGCACTGCAGTGCATGCTGCCACTCTAAATAGAGATGCAGATTTAAAGCCTTTCTTTGAAGGATATGATGGCGCATTTGTTTTGCTTGATTTAAACACGAACAAATACATTCGCTACAACAAAGAGCGATGCGCGAAACGATTTTCTCCCTGTTCGACATTCAAGATTTTCAATTCCCTTGCGGGTCTCGACTGTAAAGTTGTCTCCGGACCCGACGATAAGAAGAAGTGGGATGGAAAAAAACGGATGCTCGATTCATGGAACCGCGATCATACTTTGCAATCAGCAATTCAGGAATCCGCTGTCTGGTACTTCCAAGAACTCGCTAAAGACATTGGTGAGGCAAGAATGAAAAAGTATATTCATTCTGTGGGTTACGGAAATGAAGACATCAGCGGCGGTATCACGAAGTTCTGGCTTGGCGATTCGTTGACGATTTCCGCAGATGAGCAAGTGACGTTCCTTAAACGCCTCTACAATAACGATTTGCCGTTCTCCAGAGAATCTATGGAGGCGGTAAAGAAAATGATAGTTGTCTCTGACGACGGCTCAAGCGTGATGCGCGGCAAAACCGGAACGAGTATGACTGACAAGAAAACAACTCTTGGCTGGTTCGTCGGCTACGTGATAGAGGATGGTAAACCGTATATATTCGCGACGAATATATCTGCAGATGACAAGGCAACCGGTCGCCAGGCACGAACAATAACGCGTTCCATTCTGCACACGCTCGGTTTGCATTAACGGCGGTGAATGGTTTGAGTTGAACTGTACCGATTGATATCCAATCGGCACTCAGTCGACGTGCGCTTGCGCGGTTTTTATCAAATGTCAAGACTGC
>CAZRMH010000658.1:0-2711 GCA_964600935.1 uncultured Candidatus Obscuribacterales bacterium | reverse complement strand
CTCGTGATGGTACCGCTTGTGGTGCTATCACGATGCGCCGTTTAGTTAGTTACTCCCACCTTTCCACTTTGATTGGAGCGAATTATGACGAACCTTACCAAGGCGCATTTGGACCATGGAATCTATTTCTTAAACATGCAAGATTGGACTGTGTATGCTGGCACTTTTGCCCACTTTTATGGGTGTCCCTGGGACAGGGGTATACCGGTCTTGATCGAAGCGGATGAACTCTTTGAGATGATTGGAATGAATGGAATTCGAGTGCGACGAGATGGCGAGATCACGGAATACGCACTCAAGGATGCGCCGCTGTCATGGAGACTGTTTGGTTTGGCTTACGCAAAACGCAAAGGCTTTGATTACCAGTCGCTTCCGGAAGGAAATCCCGACGAGCAAATGCCGATCTATTCAGAGGAGGGCGAATAGCCAAGAATAGTCCCGCAGTTGTATAAGTGGGTCCGATTAACACACTCGATTGGGTTTCAGGCAAAGGGCGGTCCGACACGACAGTGCCGGACCGCCTTTCAGAGGGCAAGAAATTGCTGTCCCGGGGGCTACGAATTTTTACTCGGCGCTCTCGTACACCGCGGAACTATGTTCCGTGGAAAGGTCTTTCTGAGGACGGAAACTCCGGTTTCTGGCCGAATCCGTTGGTTCGCGCGCGTCCGTTGCGGATGCATTTTTGCGCGTCGTAACAAAATAAAGTCAGCCTATAGAAGGGGACTCAAACTAATGTTTTACGTCATAACGTTCCTAAATTGCTTGTGTCTTATCTCGATTTTCATGGGCATGTGGGTTCTAGTGTCAATCTCTCTGGAGCTTTTCGTGTCAGAACAACGAATAGCTGTTTTGCGCTTCCTTATTCGAGCGGATGATGAGGAGTGCATCTCATGTTTGGGCCAGGTTGGTATGCGGCTAGCAAGTGTGAAAAGGTCAGCATGGCGAAATCCATGTCGGGCTATTCTGGAGTCTTACAGACTTAAGCAAGACTGGAGAAATTTCTATAGAGCAGATGCCCGTGCCACTTTCAAGCTTCGACTACCTGAAGAGTGTCGTTGCGATTAGCCGCAAATTGTTTCGTCGGAAGTAGACAACGGTCTGGGGCGTAGGTGCCCTGGACGCCTTTCTCCAATGAGCGCCGTTGGCGCTCACAAAGTGGACATTGTGGTCTATCAAACTTCCGCGAATTCAGGATTTCTGCCAGCAGAGGTTTTTACTATGGCGCATAATGCGTAAAGGTATAGTAGAAAATTTTAGTTCAGCAAGACTCGAAGATCTCCTTATGAGTGGCGGTTCTTCGAATCTTGTATTGGAGTCCATGCTGGTTTGTGTGCGGACAGATTTACCTGTATCAGAGCTGAGATTGGATTGTAAGACGAGCCAGCAGAGCACCTTAAGACGTGCCCCGCTGGATAACAAGTTTGCAAAAACTGTCGGATCGTCCTAGATAAAAAATCGATGTTCAGACGCCATCGCTCTGCGCCCGTTGCCGCCACTGTTCGAGGTTGAACGGCGCCGGGTGAATGCCGCTTTTGTCTGCTTCCCGCAAGAAGTAGCCTTCAAGCCTAGTATACACCTTGCGGCTCTTGGGCGTGCTCTCCGGAACCTCGGGGTAATCCTGGTCGCGAAGAAATTGCAAGATATGCCGGTCGAGAACGGCTACCCGTGCGTTCTCGCGCGTGCACAACAGGAAAAAACGAGCCTTCGCTAAACCGATACCATGAACAGCCTCGAAGTCTTCGACTTTCCCATGCTTGAGATCAAGCCGACCTTCAGCCGTCTGTCGTAAAAACCCTTCGAGCCTATCCCAGCCTCCGATGCGGGTGGACTCGAGTGATTCGCGAAGTTTCCCTGTGTCCGCGAGCTGACGGAGACGGTCGAAAGGCAGGTCGCCGATGCCATCGTCGAGCAGTCGCGTTAGTGCCGTTTGTGCAGGCTTCCGGCTGCGCATGACCGAGAAGCCGCAGTAAAGCCAGAATAACTGCAGCTCCTCGAGGCTGCGTGAGAAGTTAACGAGGTTCTCATCGGTGATGATCGGTGCATCCGAGTAGCGTCGGGCTGCACCGGCGACCATAGTCGTCGTTGAGTTTGAATTTGTTTTTTTCGAACGAGAGTCCCTAGCCATGACTATGCTCCTGTGATCTTAGGATTTGCTTTTCGAAACGAGTGCTTTCTCGCGCTGAAGCAGACTTGCGAAGTCCGGCTTCGATTCACGCCATTTTGGCGAGAAAGAAATAGCCAGGTTGATTTGCCGAACTGCACCCACCCTGTCGCGGCGGTGCTTGCAGACACGGAAGAGCCCGTAGTGTGCCTCAGACATCAAGATGGGGGCGCCGACGGCAAGCTTCGCAGCACGATTGTAGAGATCGGCTGCAGAGTCAGTCTGACGATTCATCATCTTCACTTCAGCTTCACCGATGAGACGAGTGGCCTCTTGATGTTTGCGACAGGAACCTCGATTCGATCCTCCGACTACAGCGCGCCAACAGCCCAACGCGAGAACCAGGACGAAGACAGCGCTGATGACGATAAGAGTTCCAGGCATGGATTTCCCTTTTTAGTATTTTGTGGAAGCAATGGAAGCGATCACAATGCAAGTTGCTCAACAACTCAGCACCGCTGGCGGTGCTGAGCGATTTCAGACCAATCCAGCCGTCTCAGCCATCAGTCTGCATCCCGAGCTCTTTGAGGCGAGCTGATGCTAGCTTAAC
>CAZRMH010000657.1:0-2764 GCA_964600935.1 uncultured Candidatus Obscuribacterales bacterium | reverse complement strand
CTATCAACAACCATGGCGCAGTAAACGTCGACGCGCCGCAGAATTATCCGTTTCCATCACAAACTACGTATGAAAATCAACTTTACACGGTTGCATTCAACGCCATCGTAGACAGCGGAATGTCGTGGACAGTGCGCATTCGAGATCAAGTTCACCGACTCGGCAATCGAGAGGGCGGCAAACATGCCGGTCAACCGATGCCGTCCGTTCAGGCTGTAGATCTGACTCAAGATGAAAATAAACGATTACTCGAAAAAGCCGGCAGCAGATATGACAGATCGAGACTGGCAACCGAAGTCGAAATTTCAAGTCCCATAGTACTATCAGCAGCAGATAATAGATTATGATTTCTAATCGTTTTTACTCGAGAAACAGAAAACGCCGAGCGAAAAACGGCGCAGCAATCGCTGAATTCGGCGCGGCATTTTACGCATTCTGCATAGTTATCATGCTTCCGCTGATCAACTTTCTCAGTTTCGCTTTAGCCTATTCCTACAGCTTTCTATGCGCAAATGGGCTTGCAGACCACGTAGCGCAAGCAATTAGCCCCAAACGTGCCTATCAAATTCTGGACGACTCGGTCGAGAATCTGAAGACTGATTCACTAGCGCATCTTTTCAAAATTAGCGCCGGCCCGGCGAAATATAAACTAGAGCTGGTCAAATCCGACAGCAAAGGCAACAATCAGGTAGTCGCAAACAATCTCAATGACATCAAGCGCTTGTTGATGTCTGAAGACGGCAGCGGCGTTCTCCAATATGAAGTGACAGCCTGCTATTCGCACCAACCCCTTCTTGAACTCGGTGCAATTCCATTTATCAATCAAATTCCAGTGATTGGAAAAGAAACGACTTTATCGTTTAAAATGCTCAGGCATCCGGAGCACTTATCCGAACACTCCCTGTGATTTGTTTGAGGAATTTGGCATGAAACTTGATCATTATGTCACTCTAGGTCGCTCAGGACTGAGAGTTAGTCCGCTCTGCCTCGGCACTATGACGTTCGGCGACGATTGGGGATGGGGAAGCAGCGAAGACACAGCTCGTCAGGTTTTCAACACATACATCGAACTAGGTGGAAATTTTCTTGATACCGCCGATGGTTACACAAATGGAACTAGCGAAGAGTTGCTCGGTAAATTCGTCAAGGAGCGAAAACTCAGAGACAGTGCCGTTATCGCCACCAAGTTCACATTCAGCGGACAGCCCGGCAATCCTAATGCCGGCGGAAATGGTCGTAAAAACATCTATCGAGCCCTGGAAGGTTCACTCAAAAGATTGGGAACCGACTATGTCGACTTCTACTGGATGCACGCCTGGGATAAGGTAACTCCGGTCGAAGAAGTGTTGCTCACATTGAACGATCTAGTCAGTCAGGGCAAAATCAGATATTTTGGACTGTCAGATGTACCAGCCTGGTATCTGGCAAAGATGCAAACGACAGCCGATTTAAAAGGAATGCACAAACTATCAGCCTTGCAATTAGAATATTCGTTGATCGAACGAAACATTGAACGCGAGCACATTCCAGCCGCACAAGAATTCGGACTGGGATTGTGCCCGTGGAGTCCATTAGCCAGCGGACTGCTCACCGGCAAATATTCACGTCAGTTCGACGGTGACGCAGGCCGACTTTCAACTATGAAAGGCAGTGGACATCCTGGTTTCGAAAAGTTGTTCCAGGATAGAAACTTTGATATCGTCGACGTCGTTATGGACGTTGCCAAACAAGTCGACAAATCCGCAGCCCAAGTCGCGATCAACTGGGTGGTCAACAGCCCTGGAGTGACTTCGACAATCATCGGCGCCACCAAAATAAAACAATTGGAACAAAACCTCCAGGCAATCGAATTCGACCTTCCTGAAGATGCTCGGGCAAAACTAGATGCAGTTAGCAATCCCGATCCTTCTATTCACCCTTACATCTTCTTCACTGAAGGAATGCAATCCATGGTGAACGGCGGAGTTAAAGTGAGCGCCTGGAGTAGTAGTTAAAAGTCAGAAGTTGTTCGAATGTGGGCACCAGAACGACCGGCCGTTCGCGCCCCCGCTGATTCGAATGGTTTAGATCTGAACGTCATAAAAATTGCGATACTGCCAAACACCAGCCACAACGCTATACTGTTGATGTGTTTTGTTGTGGATGTCGTTTCTATATGAATTCATTGGTTCTTCCCATCTTGGTACTGACTTTCATCCCGCTTGTTTCTGATGCCGCCTTAGCAAAAGGGCTATCGGTTGTCTCACTGAAAGGAGCGAGCGGTACTCCGTATCATGTTTATGAGAAAAACGATTTAAACATCGGCTGGGAAATAAAACGTCCAGACAAACAAAATACAAAAATCAAATTATGCATTCCCGCTGCGTTTACTTCAACTACGGGCACCATAGTTGGTATCTATGCGTATAAAGGAAAACTTGGTAATGAGAATCAAATTTCGAAATCAATCGGTGGAGTGATTCGAATCAAAAATGGCGACTTCACAATTTTTCCAGGCACAAAGGGAACTCGCTTTACTAAGGACTTTATCTCGTCAGTGAAGAAGGACCGCTCATCAATGTTTCAACAGTTTCAGCTTGTCGAGAACGGAGTCGCCGCTAAATTTCGAGACAAGAAAATTTTCCAAATGCGCGCCATCGCAAAATTCAAAGACAATCGCGAAGCAGTCGTCGAGAGCGTAGATGCAATCGACTTCAAGCAATTCAATGCCGACCTCGTTGCTATGGGCGTCCAAGACGCACTTTACACCGACATGGGCGCATGG
>CAZRMH010000656.1:0-2773 GCA_964600935.1 uncultured Candidatus Obscuribacterales bacterium | reverse complement strand
CGCGCTTGTTCCGCTGGCGTACTAATGCCGATCAAGCAGGGAGCGATGGAGTGATAGCGCTGTTGAACCTCACAGGTAATTGGCACCGCGTCAAAGCGAGGGCAAGTTGCGTGGGCATCAGCAGACCTCCGGAAATAGTGAAATGTTGGCCGACTAATATATGCGGCCATTTCACCAAACCGGAGTCAAAATAACGTTGCAGTGGGGCTTATCAGGGGAACCGATTGATTAGAAGGCTAGACAGCAGGAAGATACACAATAGATTGTGGTCTGGCGCTCATTTGAAATTCCCCACTGGTGTAACCCATGTTGATGTCCAGCGCACGAAGGTGAGAGAGGCACCTTCGAGCCTCTCTCCTTTTGTAGGGTTCATGCAACGATTCGCCCGAAATCCGCCAACACCAGGATTAGGGATGTGGAGAATTTGGGACCGAATCGTTGCCATACCCGGATTATGGGAATGCTGAATTTGAGCGATGCCTGTGGCAGTATATTGGTTTAGGGCTCAACACTCTGTAACAATTGCCGTAGGACCTCTTCGGGGTGGTCTGTGCGTGTCAGCGTATCTCTGATCAGAAAACCTTTATAGCCGAGCGTCTGCAGAGCGCGGAGTTGCCTACCAGTCCGCACTTTGTCTTCGCTGATGAGCAGAACGTTTGCCGGGGCTTGTCGAGCCAAGTTGACCAGAACCTCAAACGAAGCTTCTGGCGTGTGGAGATTACGATCATTGATTTTAAAGATTGTCGCCCCCAGGGCATGTGCCGAGAGTAACTGTTTAACGCTATGTACCTCTGCAAGCGCATCCAAGCCCAGTTCTTCTTCCACAAGACACCGCAGAAATGCGAAGTTCTTCTCGTCCAATGCCGCTGTTGTTAGTTGCAGCGCGTCTGCCCCAGCGATGGCTGTCTGGTAAACTTGGCAAGGTTCGAGAATGAAATCTCTACACAGTATTGGAAGTGATGTAGCGGCTCGCACAGCCCGCAAATCATCAAGCGAGCCATGAAAAAAATCTTCTTCTGTCCAAACAGAAAGGGCGGCGGCGCCGCCTCTGTTGTAAGTCATTGCCTGTTCTGCAAGAGGGATCTGTTTCGCGGAGACGTTTTGCAGAGGTTTGATTTCCGCGATCAGGTTGAGGCGATTTGGCCGAGAGATCGCTGCTCGAAATTGATGGCGGGGCCCATGCTTGCGGATCTCCAGCGCTTCGACACGCAACTGTTCCAGAGAGCGGGCAGGCAAATGAGCCAACCGTTCCCGTTTCATTGCCAGAGCCTGTGTCAGAAAATCTGTCATACCTGCTCATGTATGGGCATTTTTCATAACAGCTTGATGCCACGTAATTTAGTGGCGGTTTTAGACGGACTTTCTCAAGTCTTTGAAAATGGGAGTCACAACCTTACTGTAACGTTTGGCCAGTTTCCGAAGATTTTTACTGATCAAGCGACGAAGTTGCCGACCAGCTAATTTGAATCGGTTTTAGAACCGGCTCAGAAAAATGACATATGTCGTGCTATTTCTTCATTTACAAAAAGTGTCCATACATGGGTCCTACCTGATCGTTGTCCTTGTTAAGCGAGCGAAATGTATAATTTCTTGGCAATATTCAAGCATTTCTATTTTTATATCATTGATGCAGATCAGGATTGGGCTGCATAATGAGCTATGTCTGTATGGAACTTTTTCAGGGGAATGAATCGTCATCGCGTTCAGAGGCGAAAGTCTAGCCCTGTATTGCCAACTGAAAAACTTCTTCAAGATTTCAACCGTTCCATCAGCCTGATTGAAGATACCGACGCGCTGGTAACTTCCATCGTTGAGCGGATGCGAGAGTTGTTTGGCACTGATCGGGCTATTCTGCTGCACACTTATCCTGAAAGTGGTCTATTTTCAGTAACTTTCAGCATGGGCTATGATCCTACTGCTTTGAAAGGTCTGCACTTGACCGAACGAGACCGCCTAGCCAAATGGTTGCTGACCAATGAAACTGTTTTGGTTCCGGATCGAGATCGGGCCGTGATGGGCTATCTCAGTGCCGAAGAGCGTAAAATGCTGAAAGGGTTAGAGGTACGCGTATGTGTGCCTTTATTGGCATTGAATCGCCTGACTGGCGTGATGTTGCTTTCTTCGACTCGAACAGAATGGTGGCTGAGTGAAGAAGATCTTAAAATTTTGCAAGAACTGATGGCTCACGGAAGTCTCGCTTATGAAAGTGCCTATTTATCTCAGCTTCATCACGACCGTATGCGCAGGCTCTACCGTGCAGAAAGACTGGCTACTGCGGGGCAGTTGGCCGCATCAGTAGCCCATGAAGTTCGTAATCCATTGACGGCAATCCGCTCCACCGCCCAATATTTGCTTGGAGAATTCGATCCGTCTCACCCGAAACGGGAATTGGTCGAAGGTGTGATCGCAGAAGTGGATCGCATTGATCGCACCGTTGATGGACTGTTAAGTCTGACACGCCGTACGGAATTCATGCCAACCAGGCTCTCTCTTGTGAAGTTGGTTGAGCAATTGCTGTTGCTGGTGCGAACGCAGGCACAGCAACAGGCAACGGAAGTTCTCTGGGAAGCTCCGTCACAGGAACTTTTCATTTTGGCGGATGAAGCGCAAATCAAGCAACTACTGCTCAATTTGGTGATGAATGCAATGCAGGCAATGCCCGCCGGGGGGCACCTTGAAATTACGGCGAAGACCGAGTTTCAGCCTCTGGACTCGCCTGGACGGCCATTGTAATTGGTCACATCCTTCTCGTATTGGATGGAGCCGAACTCAA
>CAZRMH010000655.1:0-2789 GCA_964600935.1 uncultured Candidatus Obscuribacterales bacterium | reverse complement strand
AAAATGACAGCCATCCTTCAAGAGTAGCTGTCAATCTGGTTTTTAATGGACCTGCCCGGTACGACTCGAACGTACGACCTCATGGTTCGTAGGTGAAGTGGTAGCCGAAAGTCGCAATCGCTTACTGACTGGACGTTTGCGGTCGCCAGAATCTTATTTGTAAAACGTTAATTTCGCAACGAAGTTAACGGAAAAATTCTGTCACCGCAAGCAAAGAAACGCTGATCGTCAGATCCTTCAGACCGTTATTCGATTCAGAATTTTACGCATGAGTTCATTCTGAGTAACCGCGTTCATTCCAAATGATGACAGCTACAGTTTATTTTTTCGACCGGCACTGATCGCTCGACCTTCGTTATAACATCTGTAGTGGACACTAAGCCATTGGCACCCATAAAATGACATGGCAGAAAGCCGAACTGGCATGGATTCAAATTGTGAGCGCTTATGTCATACCTGATCGATGAACTTCCAACTCGACAAGATCTATCGATTACTGACCGCGCAGAGGTCGACTGGCTTGTCAGTGCATTTCCAGACTATCAAATCGATTATCTCAACTACTGTGAGGGCTGGGGAGTGTCATGGTTTCGGGGCACGAAAAAGTCAACGGGAATGCGAGTGCGCGTCTTGTATGAGAATACGAAAAACTCATACGTCTTAGAACGCCTTAAACAAAGAATAGATAGGATTTGTTTGCTCAGTCACCCGAACCTCCTTCTGCCGATTGACAAAGGAGAGCTGGGCGATGGTGCACTGTATGTGGTGACCCCACTGATTAAAGGTTGTACGCTGGAAACCTTGATACGAAGCAAGACATTCAGTCTTCCGGAATTCGTCGACACCTTCGATTCAATTCTTGATTCGATTTTTTATTTGCACTCCAATGATGCCTTCTATCCGACAGCAGATCTCAGCTGTATCTTGTTTCGCACCAACAACTTGGGGACCAGAGAACTACAACTGGAAGTAATTGACACTGTTGAGTTTGGCGGCCTATTCCAGAGCCACCGCCTCTACGACGGTCCGGAGTTCTGGTTAGAGGGCGAGCCCCAGAAACAACGAAGCACCGTCACAGACATCTACTCGCTGGGGTTGCTGCTCTATCACGCATTGACGTTGGAGAACTTGTTCGAGGGACCGAGCCAAGAACAATGCGTGCTCAATATTTCTTCGCGTCCACCAGATTTGAAACATTCGCTCATTCCCATGACGCCGAGCCAGTTGGACAAGTATTCCGGTGTAATCCACAAATGCTTGAAAAAGAGCATCGATCAACGCTACCAATCGCTAGATGAATTACGAGCGGACCTTCTCAACTCATGAGAAGCGATGAAGACTTTGACTTTCTCAGATTTACCCACTATTGGGGCAGATCAAGGACGAGCAGCGTGCGAACAATCACAAGCTTATCGCCAGAGCTCTGTATGTCTATGCACCGATAATCGCCCACATCCAGAGATAACTTAAGCTCTGAAGTTTCTGAATCGTATAGAGAATGGGTATTAAACTCGTAGGGAAATCGATCGTCATGGAAAACCTGTTTGCTATTCTGCCTTTAATCCAACAAAGCCAATGTTTGAAATCAAACAATCGTCAATAGAGTTGAAGGAAACCTGTAATTCGTGCGGTAAGCCGATCAGCAATGGCTCGATTACAGGTTGGATTGTTGGCTCGGAACTTCAATCCGTTTACGATCGTTGGGGATGCACTTGTTCTTCTCAGAGCGCTCAGAAGGCCGCTCCAGAGGATGCTTCGTCTCTTGGCGCTGCGCCTTCCAGCAAACAAACTGAACAAGCCATTGGCACATGGGTGCTAAAAGCCCAGATTGGCAGCGGATATCTTGGCAATGTTTATCTAGCGGAGAGTACTACCAATAACCACAAGGCTGCAATCCGAATTTTCAACCCGATCCTGAGTCAAAATCGAAGGATAGCAAAGCGTTTTCTTCAGGAAGCGGAAAAGGCAGCTACGCTCACTCATCGAAACATAGGCATGGTGTATGAGTATGGTACTTTGCCTGACGGACGTGTATATGCAGTTTCCGAATATGTCGAGGGTGTTTCACTTCACGAGAAGCTGAAGGCTGAAGGTTTTCTTGATGTTAGAGAGTCCCTATCGATTGTTATCCAACTCTGCGATGCACTGGAGGAAGCGCATCAGCACGGTCTCTTGCATCGCGGTATCAAACCGAGCAACATTATGATTCAGGCGAATGGTTCGCTTAAATTAATTGATGTCGGGCTGGAGAAAGCCATTCCCACGGCTGGCAAAGTCACTCAATGTCTTTCACAAATTACAGGAGAGCTCGGCAATCCTCACTACATGAGTCCAGAACAATGCCTAGGAGAAAATCTCGACGAAAGATCAGATATCTATTCCATCGGTTGTGTGATGTACGAACTCCTCACAGGAAAAAAGATCTTTGAAAAGAAGAAAGGCTTTTCAGTGGCAATAGCCCAGTTAAACGATCAACCGCCGCCGTTTTCGGAAGTAATGTACAACTCAGAAATTCCGGCTTGGGTGGAAGCTGTAGTAATGAAAATTCTTGAGAAGTCGCGGGAGAATAGATACGAATCGGCAAAGCAACTTCGTGATGACATCGAGCAGATCATTGCCGGGCATCAGCCTCCGATTGCCTCAAAGAGGCGCGAGATACCAAAACCATCGACTGCAAAAAGTCATTATCCGAAGAGACTGAATCCAGTAATTGTGTTTGTATTGGCAACGTTTCTTACCAGCGCAATTCTGTCGGCAGGAACCTACGCAATACTTAACGGACACCAGTG
>CAZRMH010000654.1:0-2819 GCA_964600935.1 uncultured Candidatus Obscuribacterales bacterium | reverse complement strand
GCGCGTCACTATCGCGGCCCAAGCCACGGGCTGGTCTCAGGGAGCGCTCGATGGACTATTGCGAGTGCTTCGGGATGAGAAGAGCAAAGGAATGTTTGATGACAGTCTCAACGGATTGGCATCTGTCGTCGGAGATCTCGCCAGTCAGGTCGAGAGTGCTCGCGTTCTCACATATCAGGCGGCAGGCGCCATCGATAACGGAGACACTGATGTCACGCTGGCCTCGATGGCGAAAATTACAGCTACCGATGCGGCGATGAAAGTTTCCACCGAAGCTATTTCGGTAATTTCCAGCCTTGGTCTTCAACCAGAACTGCTCCTGGAGCGCATCTTCAGAGATGCGAAAGCCGGTCAAATTTATGAAGGGACCAATCAGATTCAACGAATGTTGATTGCTCGCACCTTACTGAGATAACGATGACAAGCCGTTCGACGGAACAATGAAGTTTAAAAACAATGCAGTCAGACAATTCAATCGAATCGCAGCCCATCAAGAAAGAGGTAGTGGAAACTAGCCTCAAGCCTGCCTACCCGCTTATTTCCAACCAACCAGATCGTTTTGGTGCATTGTCTGAGGCGTTTTTATTCGTCGAGGAAAAACGACTGTACGAATTACTCGGAAAGCTCAAAATGTATTCGGTGATTGCGGCAATTCTTCTTGCGCTTCCAATCGTAGGTCATGTCGCCATGCGCTTCGCCAGTAGTGAGCCGATGGCAGGAACGGTATTGGAAGTAGTCAAAATTCTACTCGTTTACGTTCTTATTGGATCTGTCGCAGCCCTTTCGGGTTTCTTCCTTTACCGTCACAAGATAATGGAATTGCTCGCTCAACTTGAAGACCTCGCTTACTTCGGCGACGACATGGCGCGTTTCTATATGCCATACGTGCGAAGCGAAATGAAGGACTTCAACGAAAAAATTAGAAAACATAAAGAAGCGCCGGAGCTACCATCGAGTTTAGACATCATGCGCGATGTTTGGCCGGTCGTTTCGCTACTTTTAAAACGCGATACCGATCTGATCAAATGGGGCAAAGTCGGATTGAAGGCTTACAAAGCACTTTCTGTGTTTTTCAAAGGAAACCCCAGCAGTAGCGAAACGACGTAATGCTTTCCAGCACCACATCTCATTCAGCATTTGACTTCAAGAGTTATCTCTCCGACAGGCGTGACCTGGTGGAGAAAAAACTCGATGAGCTGTTGGAAGAACGAGAACCGAAGCTACTTTGGGAAAGCATGCGATACTCCGCTCTGGGCTCCGGAAAAAGAATTCGCGCCCTGCTCGCTATATCAGCCTACGAAACTATTCAGCGCATCAATAGCGATACCACCAAAAACAACGGCAAAATAAATCAGAACTCACAATTAGATCGATCTGATTCTCAATCTGACCTGGCAAAAAGTCTTGCACCAGTACTGCCACTATCTTGCGCGATCGAAATGGTCCACGCCATGAGCTTGATCCATGACGATCTTCCCTGCCTCGACAACGACGACGTCCGCAGAGGCAAGCCCACTAACCATAAAGCCTATGGTGAAGCGATGGCTCTTTTGGCAGGCGACGCACTTCTGATGAGAGCGATAGAAATCCTTATATGTAGTAGGGATATTCAAGAGCATATTGAATGTCAATCAATCCTGCTTGACATCACAGGGGCATTAGCCACCGCCACAGGTGCCAGTGGAATGGTTGGCGGACAGGTTTTCGACCTGATCTATACCGGTCATGGACCCAGCCTGGACGAGTTTTCCGAGGATCGGGGCAGATCGGAGGAAGCCACTGACGGTTCTCAAGTGGACCAATCGATCGAATCTTCAAGATCCAATTTGAAATCACAGAGCTCAAGTTCAGAGCTAAATGAAACGGTGATAAGAAAAATTCATGCCGGCAAAACTGGAGCGCTGCTCAGATTCTCACTCTGGTCCGGCGCCAGGCTCGCATCAGCCAGTCAATCACAACTAAAAGCGATGGAACAATTTGGTGATATTGTCGGACTCGCTTTTCAAATTACCGACGATCTGCTCGACGTCACAGGTGATGTGGCGACGCTCGGAAAGACGCCAGGGAAGGACCAGGCGGCAAACAAGGCGACATGGGTAGCGGTATTCGGTGTTGATGGAGCGCGCAAAAAATTGCAGATATTGGAAGACGAAGGCAAGAATTTATTGAAAGCTGAAGGTCTATCGAACTCAGACGGACCAATCCTTGAGTCCTTACTTGAGATGGCAATCCACAGGCATAAGTAAGGTAGGCAGCAGAATGGATTTATCGTTTTTAGGAACTCAATGTCTGCTTTTTGCTGACACTATTGTTGATACCACCGGCGTACAGATTGGCTCTCCGGGTGATCAACGAGGTTGGCAAGTGATCGCTGTAACCGTCTTAAGCAGCACGATTGCGCAGGCGCTCAAAATAATAACCAAGCTGATAAGAACCGGTCACCTCGATTTGCGCATGATGGCGAAGACCGGAGGCATGCCTTCCAGCCATAGTTGTTGCACTATGGGAATGGCAGTCTCAGTGGGCTTGATCGAAGGGTTTAACTCGGTCTCATTTGCGATTGCTTTGTGCCTCGCGTTAATAGTTATGTACGACGCAGCTGGAGTTCGCAGAACTGTCGGACTTCAAGCAAAGGTGCTCAACGAGATGATGTCCGAGCTTTTTTCCGAACACCCTCACTTGTCAAGCGCCCGCATTAAAGAATTCCTAGGTCATACTCCTATCGAGGTTTTGGTCGGTGCGGCACTCGGTTCGGTGATCGCTTGGGTATTCAATATCCTCACTGTGCAACACTTTCCACATGGCTAGTCCCTAATGTC
>CAZRMH010000653.1:0-2824 GCA_964600935.1 uncultured Candidatus Obscuribacterales bacterium | reverse complement strand
GGTCTAGCTGTTTGCTGGCTCGTGAGACCTGGTATCCAAGCCTGTCGAGCACGTTTACAGCTAATACCGGAAAGTCCTGGGCATTTGTTTCGACAATGCCTGAGTCATTTGCTTTCACTTGCATTACCTCATGAAGTCGATTCCGCGATCTCTTTTCTCGCGGTCTTTTTCTTTCTCTTTTCGACGGCGTTTTCGCTCGTCCTTGTTGTCATCAATTGCCTTGTCGATGTCTTCAATGATTTCCTGATCGCGCGCTCGATCCTCATGCGTTCTTTCAGGTTTGACATACTCTTGATGTTTATTTCGTTTTGCATCTTCGAGATTGTCTTTCGCCTCCTTCAGGCGGTCTCGGTTGTCGCGTAAGTCAATCCACCGGACAAGCTCATTGGCGATTGATGCGCCTTGCATGAAGAGTCCAACAACAGGGTTAGACATCATTTGCTGTTGCAGTGGATTAACATAGCGGTTGGCGTTCGGCGAGGTCTTTCTGCCTCCCTCTTGTTCGAATCGCTTTTTCGAAAGTTTCAACTGTTTTTCCGCGACCCCAGACCATCGTGCTCGGTCGGCATTTTGCATCCAACCTCTGAACTTCTGGTACTGCTCAATCGGCAAGCGCTCGGACCTTGACTCTCTTAATTTTGCATCGAGGTTTGCCAGCTTTTCATAGGAGCTGTTCTTGTCATACTTCTGACCTCGATACTCGAATGAATCTTTTTCCTTTCGTGGATGATCCTTGTCGTTTGGCTTGTGCTGATCGGCTTGCTCCGGCTGTCTTGAGCGTTCCTTTTCTTTTATCCAGGCGATGAGTTTCTTGTACTCCTGTGCCGGTATTCTCTCGTCGTGGTTGTCCCACAGAAACGCATTTAGCTCTTTTAGTTCGGCGGTTGTATTGTGTTTGGACCATTCTTTGCCTGCTGCTTGAATCGTTTCGCTAACTTGAGGATTTCTTTTTTCAGCAGGAGTTTTTTCAAGCGTTCGATCCTTTTCATTGTTCTCCTGTTCGGTTTTCCATTTATTGTATGGTTCGTATTGTTCTCTGATGATTTTCTTGTGTAGCCAGGGAAGTTCGAGTCCCTCCTTGATTCGCTCCTGGCGTTGCGCTTCCCGTTCTTTCTTTCGGGCCTCCATGCGCTCTTTGTCTTTGCGTTCGCGTTCTTCTCGGGCATGTGCAAATTCAACTGGTCTTGTGCGTTCGAGATGTCTGTCACCCCACTCTCTAAGCTTCGGATAGTCCTGTTTGTCGATTCGCACACTCTTGCCGTTCTTGTCCTTTCCGAGGATGACGACATGAATGTGATGGTGGGCGGTATTGTTATGCTCAACTGCCATCCATTTGAGATCGAGTCCCTTTTCTTCGGAGAGTTGTTGCATCACCTCCCTGGTGTATTCTTTTTTGTCGAGTGGCTCCACCTCGGGAGAGAGCGTTAACTTGTGCGCTACGACTTTGCTATCTTCGAGTTCCTTGATGGCCTTTCGGAGAGAGCGGCCATCAAGGTTCTCTTCTGCTTCGTCGAAGAATGTTCTTCCGTCTGGTGGTTTGTCATCGCCGGGTCGGTGTTGTATGTATTTCACGTGGGCGAGGGCTCGTCCGACTGCCACCACTTTTGGTGAGCGACCAGGTATGCGACTCTTCTTATCCCTTGCTGAAATATAACCGTGGATGACAACGTTCACTAGTTGTTCACCACCTTCTTCATAGTTTCAGCAATTTCTCGCTCGTCGTTTTCGACGTGTCGAGCCATTCTCTGCTTCGCTTTAGTTGCTGCTGCTTCGAATGCCTTGCGTGCATTTTCTTCGTCTGGCAGTGACATCCAGCTCAGCTCGTAGAGTGTTCCGATTGCTCGACCCTGTCGAGCGAGCATCTTGCAGATTCTGTCTACGCCGCTGTTGATTGCTTTGATTAGTCCGTCAGTCGCATATCTAATTGCTTGCGATAATTCTTTCTCTTTGGCTGTTCCTCCTGTTTCGTCGTAATGTTTCAGATATGATCGAATTGCTTCTCGTGAGATCTCGGTCATTGTCTTGTTCTTTGCCTTGGCGAGCAGAGCAAGCTGTGCTCTGTCCTCCGTTGCAAGTCCGACAGTTAGCGAGTGGAATTTCTTTTTTGTTGGCATAGTGGCGACGGTGCCTCTCAGAATTGGCCGGTTCGCTCATTCGAGCGTCGGCGGTGAAGTTGAAGTTGCCGTAGATTTTTGACGGGGTCGAAAAACCTCGTAGGGATGCCTGTTTTCATGTTTAACCTTTTCCTTTGTATCTTGCATTACCGTACGGTCAAGCCTCCCGGTAATGACTCGCTTCGCTCGAATGTTTGTTGCGCGTCGGTGCCACCTCGCGGCGACACCGTATATGGTTACTGTCTATTCATTGATATTTGTTTGAATTCGTGTGCTGATGCAACTCTTCTTGTGGGTTGCTATCTCTTGTTCTGTGTTACAGAGCTGTTTCTGAGCGTCTCAGCCGTGAGTTTTATTCCTGACGTCAACAGACTGCCCAGTAATCTAATTAGAGATATCAGAAGGGTGCTGAGCAGGCTTAGAAGAGCCATTACGATCTGTCCGACAATGTCGAACACTGGTTTCAAAACCATGCTCGGGTTACCTCCGGCGATTCCAACAAGAACCATCAACACAAAGAGAAGTAAGAAAATCTGCTCGATACCGGCTACAACCGATGTTGTTTCGGTCATTGTTCACCTCCTGTCACCGGCGAGTTGAAGAACACCACGCATGCGGCGCCCATGTCATCCGCGAACTCGCCAGGTGACTAAATTGGTTTATATGTTTGGGTTAGACAGATTCGAAGACTGGGAGACACCGGCCATGGT
>CAZRMH010000652.1:0-2853 GCA_964600935.1 uncultured Candidatus Obscuribacterales bacterium | reverse complement strand
GCCGCCGTCGTGGAACCAGCACCACCACCACCTGAGTTCTTCAGGTCAGCGATGTCGGTCTCATTGGACTTGCGCAACTCATCCCACATGGGAATCTCGACCATCAGCTCACCCACGGATGCACCAGCGTCGACCACCGCACGGGTGAAGGTAGGGTGGTTACCGAAGGCTGCTGCACCGACGTCGCCGGCGATCATCTTCACCGCACCCGTCAGCGTAGCGAAGTCGAGGATTCGCGTGGCACCATTGCGCTTGGCGAACTCGATGGCGTCAGCCAGGGTGAGCCGACCTTCAGCATCGGTGTTATCGATTTCGACCGACAGCCCTTTCATGGTGCTGATCACGTCGCCAGGTTTAAACGCTTTACCATCAGGCATGTTCTCAGTGGCTGCCATAACGACCTTCACCGAGATCGGCAGCTTCAGTGCAGCGATCGCCTGAATAGCGCCGAGCACCGCAGCACCGCCTGCCATGTCGCGTTTCATGTAACGCATGCCATCGGCAGGCTTGAGATCGAGACCACCTGAGTCGAACGTCACGGACTTGCCTACGAGGCAGAGAGTCTCGGCGGTCGGACCACCTTCGGGATGGTAGTTCAACTCGATAAGGACCGGTGCTTCCGAGGACCCGCGAGCCACCGCCAGAAGCGCATGAGCGCCAAGCTGCCGAAGACGTCCACCCCAGAAGTAGTTGCCGGTGATCGCGCCACCGCTGCGCGCCACCACTCCTTTAGCTGCTTCCATCAACTTGAACGGCGTCAGATGACCGGCAGGCATGGTTACCAGGTCGCGAGCGAGGGTGACACCACCAGCAACAGAACGACCATCGGTCAAACCGCGTTTAATCTTGGACGATACCGCCTGCGGTGCCAACACCTTCAGGGTCTTGATGTTGAAGTCGCCCTTCGGATTGGAATGCGCGGTCTTGTAATGCTTCGGATTGTGATCGATCATCACCGCGTAACAACCGAGCAACTTCCCCAACTCACGAGGGTCAACGCCGAGCGCCAGCAACGGCTCCGCGTCGAAGACCACTTCCGAAGCCTTCGCCTCTTTGGCTTTACGGTAGGCTTTGATCAGCCCGTCCTTGAGACTGCCGAGCTTAAACTTGCCGCGCTCTCCGAGCCCCAAAAGCAGGACCGGACCACCGGCGAAATGAGTGAGCAACTGACCGGACTTGCCCTGAAAATCCTGCTCGACCGCTGCCGACAGGAGACTGGAATGCGTCCGACTGAGAGCGGCGAAGGAATGCGTCTGAGGCGCCCCTCCAGCCTGGAAGTCGTCTGCGAAACAAGCAACAATGAGCAAGCGGCCGGACGCCGTCAAGGCGTGACCACTGACATCGATTTGAAATTTCATAGTATTGGCTCTTTCGTTGTTCGGCGCCTATTTTCAGGCGCATTTTGCAAGTGATAAGGCCGCATCAAAAACGAGCTAGGACAGCCAGCCCGAAGCGGTTCACTGAGGAGGTGTCGTGCCGACGTCCTTGAGAGGTTCCGTCGAGGTGCCGCCAGGAGGGTTGCCGGCGATTGACCCAGCACTCGGGTTCGGAACGACAGCGTCAGTCTTGCCGGCCGCGACGGCCGTCGCGTCGACCTTCCCAGGAACATCAGCAGCAAGCGAACCGCTGGATGTAGGCGTCGTGGTGACACCCGCATCGCCAGTCGCGTTAGTACCAGACCCCTGAGGGCAGCTGATTGCACCACCAGCAGTGGCGCCACTGACTCTCGTCACTTTCACCGGCTTAGACCAGACTTCGCGATTAGGCACGGTCAACGTACCTTCGGGTGTCTCGAGCACAGTGAGCACGTAGCCGATGTCGGTCACCTTGCCCTTCACAGAAACGCCGATCAGCTCAATCTCATCACCCACGCAAAACTTGGGGCGAAAGTTGAGCAGCACACCAGCAATGAAGTCGTTGGCGATGCCTTGCAGCGCGAGCGCAATCGCCGCACCGAAGAGACCGAAGCCGACGACAAGTTTTGAGAGGAAGTCGGGCGCGATGAAACTGACGCCGACTATGACGACGAACACCCAGTACAGCAGCAAAACGGCACGCGAGACAACACGGCGTCCCCGTTCGTCAGCACGACTGATGTTGAGCGCCTTGTCCAGTCCAGCTTTCATGGGGTCGTAAATCAGGTTCATCAGGCAGATGAAGATCAACCCGACGAAGATGTTTGCGGTATAAGGCACCAGTCCTTGAGCGTAGCTCTTGAACAAATCGATGACCTGATGCTGGACCGCAGCACTGAGGACATCCGTGCCAGCGATGATGCTGGCCAGACCAAAAACGATAACGAGTGGGATTAGCTTCTTAAGCTTTACGTGTTTGAACATAAATCCTTCCTGCGATTTTGTGTTTCAGGCAGTCATCACCGGGGATGACAACGGAAATCGTTCTTCGACCAATCACAAAAACCGCTCTACCACAGCTATCTCTGAAGAGCAGCCGTGGCACGAATGGTCAATGAGAATGAAAACCTTGGACCAGAACATTCAGATACGGCAGCCCACACAAACACCATTTCGGGTGAGTTGATAGCTATGCCAGGTATCTAAACAAGGCTGGAGCTTACGCCAAGGTCCTCACAGATAGTCGAATAAGATGCAATTGAAATTAAAAGAACAAGCTATCGGTTTTCAACGTAATTAAACAATCATGAGCTTATAAAACGTTCCTCTTCCCATCTCTTACCAAAGTGTTATTTATAGGCGTTACGCTAGTTATCACAGCAAACCCGCTTGACATCAAGGTTCGCCCGAGATGCGCGAGTTCACGCTACGGCAGTTTCAGATGCAAACTACGCAGAATTTCAACCGCTAGCGGTTGAAATTATTAAGTCGACACCCC
>CAZRMH010000651.1:0-2894 GCA_964600935.1 uncultured Candidatus Obscuribacterales bacterium | reverse complement strand
ATCGCAGTTATCATGCGTCCAAATATCGGTGCATCCGTTCCAATCACTTTTATAAACCTCTTCTTTGCGTACGACTCTTACGTGGTTACCTTTTGACCGACGAGATCGTTTGCCACCATATACTCCGCAATTCGCACCGCATTCAGAGCCGCGCCTATTCTCAAGTTGTCGGCGACAACCCACAAATTGATGCCGTTTTCCGAGGATGTGTCAGGACGAATTCGTCCGACATAAACTGGATCTTCACCAGCGCAATCAAGCGGAGTAGGATAGATTCCATTTTCCGGTTGATCCCAAACTTCAACGATTGGCGAATTGGCTAGTGACTCGCGGACCTGAGCAACGCTCACCTTCTTAGCAAGATCAACAAGAACTGATTCACTGTGACCGACCAAAACCGGCACGCGAACGGCAGTGCAGGTTACTGGAAGATCCGGCAATTCCAAGATCTTGCGAGTTTCGTTTACTACCTTCAGCTCTTCTTTTGTATAACCATCATCGGCAAATGAATCGATGTGTGGGATGAGGTTGAACGAAATCTGTTTTGGAAACTTCTTCGGCGCATAAGCTTCATCATTCACTAATGCTTTAGTCTGATTCTCGAGTTCATCCATTCCCTCTTTACCAGCGCCGCTCACCGATTGATAGGTAGAGACGATAACCCGCTTCAGTCCTGCGAGTTCATGCATTATTTTGAGGACGACAACTAATTGTGCAGTCGAACAATTCGGATTAGCAACCAAACCTTTGTGATGCTTGAGCGCGTGACCGTTAACTTCCGGAACGATTAGCGGAACATCTTTATCCATACGAAATGCGCTTGAGTTGTCGATAAACACACATCCAGCTTTCACCGCCACCGGTGCCCATTCCTTGCTGACGGAACCACCAGCGGAAGCAAGGACGATATCGATGCCTTCGAATGCTTTTTCGTTTACTTCAATAACTTTGATTTTCTTGCCGCGAAACTCAATCTCAGAGCCAGCTGAACGCTTGCTGGAAAGAAGTCTCAACTCCTCAATCGGAAAATTATCGCGAGCTTCGAGCACCTTGAGAAACTCACGCCCCACCTGACCGGTTGCTCCAAGTATCGCAACGCGCATCGCTTTCATTTTTCCGTTTCCTCCGGGGTTACAACAAGTGTTCCAAACCAACTACCAGTGACGACATTTTCGTCACCGACTTAATGCTCAAAATTATTCCTTTGATAAAGCAATTAGTGTTGAAGCTGTCATGCCTTATAGAAAGCAGCTCTCCATCAGATCCAAAGACCACGTCTTGATGCGAAATCAAACCGGGCAGCCGAATTGAGTGAATGCGAACGCCCGAATCGGTGACGGCACCTCGTGCACCTGGAAGCAATTCCTTCTCGCTCACTTCCTTAGCGTTGTAAGTCTTTTCGTGTTCAGCCAGCTTCCGCGCAGTGTGCATCGAGGTTCCCGACGGAGCATCAAGTTTTTTCGTGTGATGCATCTCGACAATTTCGACGTTCGAGAAATGCTTTCCAGCCTGACGAGCAAATTCCATCATCAAAACCGCGCCGATTGAGAAGTTTGGCACGATCATCGCACCGATACCCAATCCTTTGGATAGATTGGACAATTCTTCGACGTCAGCCTGATTGAGACCAGAGACTCCTAAAATAGGATGAACTTTGTGCTCGAGCGCATACTTGGCATGCTCGACGGCTGGCTCGGCGAGCGTCCAATCGAGCAGCACATCCGGCTTTTGCACAGCAAAACAATCTTCGATTCCGTTAGCGACTGTGACGGCGGTGCTGCCGTGACCTGAAAAACCAGCAATCATCTGTTTCCCGGCATACGGTGCGCCTGGTCGGCCGAAGGCGCCGACAAGTTCAAGCTCCGGATCGTCCAAGATCATCTGAACGCTCGCGCGTCCCATTTTGCCGTTGACGCCTGCAATGGCTACTTTAATACGGGATGACAAACTAATTCCTCTCGACAAGCGCCAAGGAGCGGCATTTAAACACCGATCCTATACTCAAATGCCCACTAGTTCAACGTTTTGTAGCTGGTTATCACAAACAGTTAGCACTTTTCACGGGCAGTTAACGAGGAAATATCAGAATCTAAGCGCCATTTGCCAGAACTGCAGTTTTGCCGGTGGAGCCGAAACCGCCCTCGCCGCGCTCCGTAACAGCCACACTGTCGACTTCTTCAAGCTCGATGGTCGGAACGGGGACGATCACCATCTGGGCGATGCGCTCGCCAGGAGAGAATGTGTAGGGCTCTTCGCCATGGTTGATTATTAAAACCATAACTTCGCCGCGATAGTCGCAGTCAATGGTTCCAACGCAGTTGGTCAAGCTGATTCCGTGCTTCGCAGCTAAGCCGGACCGGGGGCGGATTTGCGCTTCATACCCGACCGGGATTTCGAGCTTTATGCCTGTAGGCAGCTTTCCGCGCTTTCCAGCGCCGACTTCAATGGCTTCGTCGCTTGCCAAGGTCAAGTCCATTCCAGCAGCACCAGGGGTCGCATACTGAGGAATCTCGCGGCAGTGCGGGAGTCGTTCAAACTTCACTTTCAAATTGCCCATGATTGACTCCTTTTGTATATATCAAAAATCAATGAAAGACGGTTGGTGAGTGGATCGTAGCATTCCGAATCACCGGCAATTGGAAAACGTTTCTTATGCAATTACCAACATATAGATGAAACATAGCCGATTGTTACCGAGCCAAACCAGTGACTTTGGTTCTACGAAGAATTACGCTAATAGGAGACTCCTTAGCTGTTCGAGGATCGTCTGACCTAGTGTCGTATTCTCCTGATTTGAGACCAGCTCACCTAAGGGCCAACCGCAGCAGCTCCTGACATAATCGACTTACCAGTAACAGTGGAACGAGTCGAAGCGTCACCCTGGGGACTCGATC
>CAZRMH010000650.1:0-2910 GCA_964600935.1 uncultured Candidatus Obscuribacterales bacterium | reverse complement strand
CGCAATTCAAATGGCCGAAGATCGCGGCGTATTCTTCATCACTCCTGGCACCAGAATCTATGGTGGCATGATTGTCGGCGAACACTCACGCGCACAAGATCTCAGCATCAACGTTTGCAAAACAAAGAAACTGACCAACATGCGCTCCGCCGGTGGTGAAGTACTCGTTGCGCTCCAAGCACCAATCGATATGAACCTCGAAAAGTGCCTGGAATACATCGAGTCCGATGAACTTCTAGAAGTGACACCAACCAGTGTCCGCATGCGCAAACGCCAACTGAACCGCAAGTAATCCGGCTTGCAAGATTGGGGACTTTGGCATTCTCGGGAGAGCACTAACGTCCCGACTCCGAAAGGACAGACTATCCAACAATTGACTAAACTCCGCACTATGGTGCGGAGTTTTTCGTTCAAACATGCGGACCTTTTCGCTCTGAGCGCGCGAACCCATTCGTCCGAAGCGAAACCTTTTGTTCTGCGGGCTGGACATTTTCGTTCAGCTCTCGCCATCTTGTTGTCAAATATCCGGATGCGTCGTCAACATGATTGAGCAGAAAATTGCTTATATCGGATCGCCCAAACGCATTTGAGCAAAGATCGACAAAAATAGCCCGAAGCATAGAAACCATGCGGCTTTTAACAACTTTTACGATCATGGTTACACTATATGCATTCTAGGGATCGGATCTAAGCGCATCGAAAACACTACGTTTCGAACGTTTTTTTTCAATTGATCGAAAGTCTGGTCAAAATTCGATCCTTATTCTATGAGGGTTTCCGGACGGCCTATATTCGATCCTGTTCTGGAGATTTTCTGCCTACGAATATAATCGAGCGGCCAATCATTCAAAACGCTCAGCTGACGCACCTTATGGACACGAGGAATGGTTAAGGATAAATTTTGGGCTGTATCCATTCTGGAGATCCGACCGAAGGAGTTCAGAATGAAGATATGTGAGCAAAGGATTTCCAATCAGAGCCCGGATCTAATTAAGAGTCAATGACGAATTCCATTGAGCCGATGCAAGTTTAGCGAAGCGGTCGCTCTGCACTTCCTCTGCGACAGAGCGCCTAAATCACGGCACGCCAGAAGGCAGTACACGTAAAGTTTTCATCACCGTAGACCCGAACAGTCCGCTGAAAGATAGCTCAAAACCCTGGACCTGGCGTGAGTTACGGAAAAAGATACAAATCAGAGCGCTCTGAATTCACAGCAAATCCAGACAGGTAGTTAGAAACCACTACGTGCGCGGGTATATAAACTTGTCTTGACAAGTCGGATGGCGTGGCTTGCAGGCACTCATTGAGCCGAGTTTTTAAGCATGAAAGGATCTCAACTTATCCCGACCGCTCTAGAAGAGGATTCTCGAGCGGTTTCCATCGAACCGATCGGAACGAGCATCGCGCCCACGATGCAAGTCTCGCTTGCGAAGCGAATTATTCAACCTGGAACAAATCGCGTAATCTGTCTGGCTGCTCAGACAACAGTACCGATGGAAGACGACGACATCGCCTCCGTCTCCGATCTAGCTTTGCGACTCTCAGACGGAACCAACGTCAAAGTATCGATGAGTTTCTTCAATGACGTGGCGCTAGGAACTAATCTCGGAGCAAACTTCACGGGTGAATCGAGTCGCCGCGTTTATGATCCGGATTGGTACGACAACCATCGAGAAAGAGAAAAGTCCGAAAGCTCAAGTCGACTGTGGCTTCTGTTCGCCGCGTTTTGCGCAGTCACCGTCGGCAGTTTCTGCTATTTCATTCCAGGCGGTATCGAAAAACTAGCAACGGAAATTGTGGCAAAAATGCCGCCGCTGAAGTTACCTCAACCTATTGCGTCGCCACTCAAACCAGCGTTGCCGAGTGCCGGAGCCAATGCCATCCGATCAGCATCGCAGCCGAAACAGAAAACGAAGAGCGCGAACGCATTCAAAACCGCTAAAACTCAGTCGACAAAATCATCACGTAAATTTAGCAAGGGTCAGGTTTCAACAACAAGGGTTTCGCAATCATCCTCGTCAGGTTCGCGCAGCATGCTGATTCCGCCGCCACCACCAACAGCTTTCGAAATTCCGATTAGCCAGATGGCAATGTATAACTTGCCACCATATGCAATGCCGAGTCCGCCGGCGACGCTTGCTAAAACAAACTCGCTAAAACCAAAGGTCAAACAGCTTAATCTCGAAATTCCTAAGCAAACAGATCAAAATTTATCGGGTTCGATCAATTCTGGTCAGTTACAAACACCGATGAAGTCAAAGCTGTCTCCGCAGATGCAAGCTCTGTTTCCGGAGCCTGCTAGAGCTTACAGTCATGCTCGGAGCACGCCTCAGACACACGCATCCGAAAATCAGTCCGGCACCACCAGTAGTGCGACATCACCAGCAGCGCCGATGCCTGGTGGTGGAAGTCAGCCCATCGAACAGCCACAATTGGAGCGGATCGAACTCTACTAGTTCGCTTTCATCCGATAGACATCGTAGTACCGCATCGCAAGACCTAATGCAGGGTCGCATCGGTGGCGGCTACACGCGCCAAGCAAACTGGCGCTTCAACTTTTCGTTTCAACTGTTCCAACTTTGACTTTGCCGGTTTCATCTTTATTACCGTGAACTATATTTTGAAGATAAAAGCGAACCATCTCGTCTGGTAATCCGTCCGCCACGACTTCGCCTTTGTGCATTACGACGACACGGTTGCAGACCTGCTTAACCATCTTTAAATTGTGGGACACGAATAAAACAAGATTTGCGCTGTCGATTAAATGAACCATTCGACCAATTGCCTTCTCGACGAAACGCTCATCGCCAGTAGAGAATACTTCATCGATCAGAAGAATATCTGGGCGAATCGCAGTCGCAATCGAGAATGCTAAACGTGCCACCATTCCAGACGTGTAATACTTCACGG
>CAZRMH010000649.1:0-2938 GCA_964600935.1 uncultured Candidatus Obscuribacterales bacterium | reverse complement strand
GGAGAACAAGTTGATCGTTCTCACCAGGAACAGCCAGACACGCTTGTGATTCAAGATAAAAATGGTCCGCCCCACCAATCACAAGAGTGCCTTCGATAGTATGTTTTGCGGATATAAACGCAGTATCGACGTCGCCGCGTATCACGGCATATTCTCTGTCTAAAAACTCTTCCCTTTCGCGAGCTTCGTTTATAGTTAGAGTAGGAGTCAACTCCTCCATATCGATTTTGATGGCTTTCTTCGCTTTCGCTAACGCCTTTTTAGTTTCTGCGGCTATCACCACAATGGGCTGCCCAACGAACATTGCTTCATCATCAACGAGCAATGGTTCATCTTGAATAATCGGACCAAGGCGATTATGGTGCAAATCCTTGTGAGTAAAACACGCCACTACACCTGGTATCTTTTCAGCTTCCGAAAAATCGATCGACTTAAGCTTCCCATGCGCATAGGGACTGCCGACACAGTCGACATGCAATTCGTTTCTCATAAACGGAATGTCATCAATGTAAACCGATTCACCGGTGACATGGCTCTTGGCCGAATCGTGCGGTATATTTTTTCCGACTACTGACATACGAGCTGCCTCTCTGCCGTTTCATGATAGAACTTGGAAAAGATGTTCTCTGCTAATGTCAGTCGATAATCTCGACTGCCGCGAACATCAGTGAGCGGCTGAATTTCCGCGCGTGCTAACTTTCCTGCTTCGCGGCAGGTTTCCAGTGAAAATTCCTTTCCGACCAGAAACTGTTCGACCACCGTCATTCGCAAAACCACCGCCGCAACACCGCCGTATGACACGGCCGCCGTCATGATTTTGCCCTGATCTACATTCAATCTTATTGCCGCAGTAAAAGCTGAAATGTCGAGATGCTGACGTCGAGAGACTTTGTACAAACGAATGATCTCATTCTTCAATGGCAACGGTAAATGAATCTTCGTTATCATCTCATCGGCTTGCAGAGCCAACTTCTTATAGCCCGTGTAAAACTCAGTCATCTTTATTTTGCGACTACCATTGGTTCCCGTCACCTCGATATCCGCATCCATAACAAACAAAAACGGCGGGGTATCAGCGATGGGCGAAGCGTTAGCAATATTGCCAGCCAGCGTGCCGGCATGCCGGATCTGCGGCGAACCGAAAACCCATAGGATGTATTTCAGTTCATCGTTCCGTTCCGAGATGTAGTCCTCGAGCTGTTTCAACGTCACTCGACTGCCAATCTCAAGGACTGTTCGACCATTCTCTTCTCGACTTTCAATCGTTGAAAGTCCAGGCAAATTGCTGGTCGCCATCATCACATCAGGAACCAATCCGCGTTTATTCATGTTCACCGAAACATCCGTTCCACCTGTCACAATGACGGTTTGCGGATTGGTGCTCTTAAATTTGCAAGCATCCGCAACCGAAGCGGGAACAAACAATTCCTTGCCGTCAGCCTTTATGCTAACTGACTGCCGCAATTGTGATCTGAACGCTTTCAGCATCTCGTGCTCTGGATACAGGCTGGCGACTGGCTTCCAGTCAGCTAAATCGACTGCCAAACCCGCTTTGACAATCGGTTCATAACCCGTGCAACGACAAAGATTTCCTGTCAGTCCGTCTTTGATCTGACAGGCGCTGAGCGGTTGGCCAGCATCAAACATCGAACACATGGTCATCACGATACCAGGTGTGCAGTATCCGCATTGAGCGCCATGACACTCGATCATGGCATCCTGAACCGGGTTTAGCTTACCGTTTAGTTTCAAACCTTCGACTGTAATCAGATGCGAACAATCCAGCTGACTGATGTACTGAATACAAGAATTGATAGGCTTGTACACCATTTCGTCGTTATCAAGCCGACCGACCATCACAGTGCAAGCACCGCAATCACCCTCGGCGCAGACAACCTTTGTGCCGCACAGTCCCAGTTCATAACGCAAATAGTCAGTAACTGGAACGAAGGCCGTTTCACCGGAAACCTTGTGCTCCCGACCATTTATGTACAAAAGAATGTAGTCTCTCATTCGCCAACCGCTGCTGTGACTATCGACGCCCATTCAGAGATGCCAGGCGTATCGCCTATAACTATTAGACATAATGATACCTACCTTACGAACTTTATCCAACCACCCAGCTACAATTGACAGCTGAAAGCATTTGCTTGATGGAAACCTTCCCCGAAAGATACTAAGTATGGATGAAATTTTGCCACGCCACGTCGTTTGCCTACTGGGCACCTGGGGTTCGCTCGACGAAATGGAGTTGATGGTATCGCGCCTGGCACCGCCCGGCTTTGAACTGGACCACGAATATTCCGGCCCAGGCGAAGACGAACGCATGCGCACGGCATTCGAACACGCTGCCGACCGCGTAGCTCCATCGTTTTATCAGGAAGATCTGGAGGCAGTCAGTCGACACAAGTCAGTAGCTTACGTCCTCTCTCCAGGAATTCCAAAAGCAGCAGCCATGCAGATGTCCGGAATGACACTACAAATGGTGGCAACCATGCTCGAGGCCGGAGCCTTGGCCGCCAAAAGCGAAAGTGCCGGCATCGCCCACGGTTTTAGAAAATGGATACACCTTTTCTCTGAGTACAAAACCGGATACAGCCAGGCCGATCCAGTACGCTACGCAAACGCACTCTATGACACATGGGTGCGTCGCCCTCTCAGCGACAGCTCATGGTGGTACTCCTGCGGAATGCATCTGCTCGGTTTGCCCGACATCGAAATCGAACCGCGCGAAGATCCACGCGAAGCGATTCAATGCATGGATTTCATCGGAACCCGCTTGTTAGCTGGCGAAACGATTGAGAATTTACTGGTCGACAAGATCATCCTGCCGGAAAAGGGTTTGGCACCGGAACAAATAGAACCGAAGTCGATTAGACACATGCAGTGCAAACGTTATGAGAAAGACGACTTTTTCTACAACCCCTATGGCTACATT
>CAZRMH010000648.1:0-2948 GCA_964600935.1 uncultured Candidatus Obscuribacterales bacterium | reverse complement strand
GGGATGTCGCAATCAAGTTTCTAGAAGGAAATGAACGAGTTTTGAATGAAAGATGTGATGAATGAGCGGCAGAGAAGCCGGCTGGAAGCCGGCGCTCCCAGGCTAGGCGTACCCAGGTTAGGCGTACCCAGGCTTTTCAAGGCGCTTTCCAGGCGTTCCCAGGCGGTCTGCTTCCTGGGAGCGCCAGCTTCCAGCTGGCTCCTAAGCGGCTAGAACTAGTCTTCGATTCGTACTCTCTCGTTAGCCGGTGTTATAGCTGAGCGGCAGAGAAGCCGGCTGGAAGCCGGCGCTCCCAGGTTAGGCGCTCCCGGGTGCCTCCCAGGTGCTTCCCAGGTGCTTCCAGGTTAGGCTTCGCTATCGAGTTGCAATCGGGTTTGGGCTATCCAGTTGAGTTCGCGGAGAGCTACGTCGACGGCCAGTCTTCGGGAGCGACAATGGTTTAGAACTACAATTGCTTGTTCCAAAACCAGGAATCCTGTTCTCATCAAAAACTGGCAGCGGTAGGCGTTGTGGAGGGTGAACTCATCTATCAGTTCGGCTTGCAGAAGTTTTTGACCGAGTTCGGCTAAACCTGGTGGGGTATCGGAGAAGATGGCCTGGCGGACATCTTTTGCGACGGCGCCTGAGGCGGTGAGGAGCTGCCAAACGCTGCGAGTGTCGTCGATGGTGGCTGTCCGGATTGAGAGTTCCGTGAGGGCGGTGGTGGTCGAGAAGCCTCTTTGAGAGACTTTTTGGAGGACTTCGGCGGCTTGTTCTTCAGTCAGCGTTTTGTTGACTACCATTTCCTGCAGTTCCAGGGCGAGCTCCAGATCCACTCGTGAGATTAGACCCTTTTGAATCATCGCCTGACCAACTGGAACCTCAAGGTCCAGAGCGGTTTCAAGCGCGCTCAGAACGTTGCCTTCGTCGATTAATCCAGCATTGATGCATAGTTCGCCAATCAAGGTGTGAGGGCGCAGTGGGACTCTGTAGAAGCCCAGCTCTCTCAGTGACGACTCCAGGTCCACACGTCGCCGCCGCATGGTCTGCAGTGCTTTGATTGCTTGTTCGCGTGTGACTTTGCCGTCGCGCACCAAGACTTGTGCTGTGAGGCAGCCCTGCAACGACTCCTTGGAGATCGTGCCGTAGAGCAAAATAATTCTTCCCAGCGGCAGACCCGCATCAGCGCTGTCTGCAAGGAATTTTTCGAGCTCTTCCGGAAGCAGAAACCCACCTTCCACCAGCAGCTCTCCCAGTTTAACTGTAGAACGTTTCTGTTCAACCTTACTGCCAGTCTTGATCATCGCGTCTTGCAGCGAGATATCCTCTCGGGCGACGACCGTCAGTAACGAGATCGCCGTGTCGAGGTCGACCTGATTCTCGCGCAACATCGATTGAACTTGAACCGATCCGTGCAATACATTCTCAGACACAGCGCCGCACATAACCAGCATTCGACCGATTGGCGTGCCGGTTTGTTTGGCAAGCTCAATTGATTCGAGCAATTGCTGTGAAGTCAGAATACCTGAGCGAATCAGGAGTTCTCCAAGTTTGACGGTGTTTTGAGGCATGATTGATCGATTGGTCGAGAATGCATTCCTGGATTCCGTTTAAAACGAGCCGCTGAGCGCGTTTTGCATTGGCTTTGTCGTTTTTTCTTACTACTCCCATGAGTTCTTCGGGCAAAACTCCGAAATAATGTTCCTATGTACATATTCACGCTGATTGTTGGAACAAATCAAGAAGTGTAGTATTAGGTCATAGTCGTCACATTTTGGAAACCTGTTGAATGTCGGACAAAAAAGCAATAATCGTTGGAGCCGGTCCTGCCGGACTGACAGCCGCTTTCGAGCTCCTGGAGCGAACTGATATTTGTCCGGTTGTCCTGGAGAAATCCGACGTGATAGGTGGTCTCGCACGGACGATGGAGTACAAGGGCAATAAGTTCGACATCGGACCGCACCGATTTTTTTCCAAGTCGGATCGCGTCATGGACTGGTGGGCGAACATGATCCCGATTGAGCAGTTGCCCGACGGCTTCCACGAAATCACTTACCAGAACAAAAAACGCACGATCAAGGGGAATGAGTCCGGGCCACCTTCTTCGGCTGATAACATTATGATTTTGCTGAAACGCAAAACTCGAATTTATTATCTGCGCAGTTTTTTTGATTATCCGATCAGCCTTAAACTTCAAACGTTTACTAACCTTGGTTTGACAAAAACCGTCAAGATTGGCTTCAGTTATCTCAAAGCTGCGGCATTTCCGATTAAACCTGAAGAGAACCTGGAGCAGTTCATTACCAATCGGTTTGGCAAAGAACTTTACCGGACGTTTTTTAAAGACTATACCGAAAAAGTTTGGGGCATCGAATGTCACAGGATTAGCGCCGCATGGGGCGCTCAGCGGATTAAAGGGCTGAACATTTTCAAAGTTCTAGGTCACGCGGTCAAGAAGATTTTTCAAGGAGCGGGCGACCTGCGGCAGAAGGGAACTGAAACTTCGCTTGTAGAACAGTTCCTCTATCCGAAACACGGCACTGGCAGCATGTGGATTGAAACGGCGCGCAAGGTAAAAGAGGCTGGCGGCGACATTCAGATGAATCTGGAAGTCGAAAAAGTCAAAATTGAAGGCAATCGAGTGGTATCGGTTTTGGTGCGCGATAGCGCGACCGGTGAAACCAGGAATCTCGAAGGCGATTATTTCTTCTCGACGATGCCGATCAAGGAATTGATAAACAAGATCGACGGCGACGTGCCGGCGAATGTTCTTGAAATTGCGAACGGGCTGGTTTACCGGGACTTCATCGAGGTTTGTCTTCTCTGCAAGAAGATGAAAGTGAAGGACGTTGAAGCCGGCGGCAGAAGTCTGATTCTCGATAATTGGATCTACATTCAAGAAAACGACGTGCTGGTTGGACGAATGCAGATTTATAACAACTGGGGACCGGCTATGGTCGCCGACCCTA
>CAZRMH010000647.1:0-2956 GCA_964600935.1 uncultured Candidatus Obscuribacterales bacterium | reverse complement strand
GTTCATTTGGTGAACCCCCTTTGGGTGGTTGATCGACCTGCGAGTCAAAATTTTCTTGCGCGGTCAAAAACTCAGCTAATGCTTTTCGGGCACGGTGAAGACGAGACATCACCGTGCCGACTGGGACGCCGAGAAGGTTTGCGATGTCTTGATATTTCATATCACTAACCTCCCTCATCAAAAATGGTACTGCGAATTGCTCCGGTAGGGACGCGATTGCACCCGAAAGTTGATCGAGTTCCAGCCGTTGCGAAACAACTTCATCTGGCCCGGACTGAGTGTCGACAAGGTTCTCGGCGAGTCCATCGTCTCCATCAAGCGTTAGCAACGGAGGTTTTCCCTGAGTGTTGCTAACGCGATCTCGAATCGTATTGAGAAGAATTGCATAAAGCCACGACCGCTCATTCATTTCTTCTTTGTACGAGTCTATCGATCTGAAAGCCTTTAAGAATGTCTGTTGAACGACGTCTTCGGAATCTTCATGGCTGTTCAAGCGGAGCCGGGCGTATTTATAGAACTCGCTCGAATATCGTTTGGCCCAGAGACCAACCTTATCTCTCTTTGAATTCGTTCTTCGCCAAATGTTCATCGTTTAATTGGGAGTTATCCGATTTACTTAGCTGTGACCGACACCCTTGTTCGACTTTCAGAAGGACGATTATTTTGATGTGACGTGGCAACCGGTGTTTCCATGTTTCGCGAAGTAGTCCTGATGATAGTCTTCGGCGGAATAAAACTTGTTGAGTTTCTCGAGCGTGGTTACGATTTTTCCATTAACTTCGCCTTTGCTCTGGTAGGCGGAGATTGCTTTTTCTGCCGCTAATTTTTCCTCAGGATTCGAGTAGAAGATTGCGGAGCGGTACTGATCGCCGATGTCCGGACCTTGCCGGTTTACTGTCGTTGGATCGTGCAGTTTCAAAAATGCAGTGACCAGCGAACTGTAGTCAATCTTCTTTGGATCGAAAACGACCCGAACGGTCTCCGCGTGACCAGTGCCATGACCGCATACGTCAGTGTAGGTTGGATTCTCAGTTTTTCCACCAGTGTAACCGACTGTGGTACCGAGGACGCCACTAGTTCCTTTCAGAACATCCTCAACTCCCCAAAAACATCCTGCCGCGAAGTAAGCGACATCTTTGCCGTTTTTGCGCTCTTTGTCGTCGTCGACAACGGTATAAACCGGTTGATCCTTATCTTGGGCTTTTTCTGTTTTTGTTTGTTCGCTCGAGCCGGCACTCGTACCATCACCCTTCTGAAATGCGAGCGATGCTGAATTTATGCAGTAACGTTTGCCTGTCGTTTTGGGTCCATCATCAAATACATGCCCGAGGTGAGCTTCACATTTAGAGCACACTACCTCGTCCCGCTGCATACCATGGCTCTCGTCGGTCGCTACCTTGACGTGGCTTTTGTCGACCGGTCGATCGAAGCTCGGCCAGCCCGTTCCAGAGTCGAACTTATTGTCCGAAACAAACAGCGGTTGACCGCAGTTTACACATTTATACTCACCAGGTTGATGGTTGTCCCAGTATTCACCAGTGAAAGCGCGCTCTGTGCCCTTCTCTCTGGTGACGTGATATTGCAATGGCGTCAATTTCTTCTTCAATTCCTCGGCAGGAATTTCAGTGATCTTCTGACCTTGACTCTGACTCATGTCCTTCTTCTCCGATACCTGGTGGGTCTGCTGCGCACTGGTACTGGCGCATGAACATAAAAGGGTAAAGCAAATCAAACTAGCTGCGGCTGCGCCTTGAATTTTATGCATCCAAATTTCCTTTGACTGGAGTGTTCGAGAGCTAATACCGGGGCGCTTCGAGTTTTATTCCCGAGGAAACATTAAATGTTGAACTTTGCAAATAAACCAGGAATACTGCTCTAAACGGCTACTGGTTAATCGATCTGGCTGTTCGATCAGGGCTGCGCTATCAGTTTCTGCTTCTAATTCTAACTCTAATAGGATAGTCCGGCTCTAGTGAGACAATTGGTTTAATGCCAATATTCTTTGAATCTGGCTCTAATTCGAATTCAAATTGTTGCGAAATGACTACCATGACGAGGGGCATCTCCAGCAGAGCAAACTCCTTTCCAATGCAGCTTCTGGGACCTGCACCGAATGGGAAAAATGAATGCGGATAAATCGCCTTTTCGTTTTCTGGGCTGAAGCGAGAAGGTCTAAATTCGTTTGGATTTTCAAAGAAGCGCGCATCTCGCTGGATTACAAATGGCGAGACATTCATCATCGAACCTTTCTTGATGCTGTATCCAAATAACTCCAGATCCTCGTCAGCCTGTCGAGGAATCATCCAAACTGGCGGGTATAACCTCATCGCCTCTTTGTTGCATTGCGCTGCCAGCGGTATCCGAGGAAGGCATGAAGCGTCGGCCTGACTGCCACCACATGCAGTGTCGACTTCCTGAAGCAATGATTTGTAGATCTCTGGATTTGTCAGCAATAAATACCATGTCCACGAAAGAGCTGCTGCCGTCGTGTCGTGTCCGGCATTGAACATGGTGATTGCTTCATCGCGAACCTGCTTCTCGCTCATTCCCAGCCCGTCGCCTTCGACGTCTTTAGCATTTAAAAGCATTGAAACTATCGTGTGCGAATCAGGATTTATTTTGTGTTTTTCGATTACGCCATAGATAAATTTGTCGAGCGTTTTAATGGCATTGCGTTTTTCGATTTTGGATGGAATTGGAAACCAATCAGGCAAGGGAAATGCATCTGAGAATTCTTGAAATAGGACTTTTGAGATCGTGTAAACAGCCTCGGCAAGCTGTTTTGCCTCAGAACTCGCGTCGACATCAAAAAATATACGAGCTGCCAACTTCAAAGTTATTGACGTCATTTCTTCATGCAAGTCAATAATCGTTCCGGTTTTCCATCGGGAAATATGCAGTGAGGTTTCATTCACGATTTGCTTTGCATACTCTTGAACAAGTCGCTCTTGATTGA
>CAZRMH010000646.1:0-2973 GCA_964600935.1 uncultured Candidatus Obscuribacterales bacterium | reverse complement strand
GAACTGATTGTTTTTTGTTAATTCCAATTCCTTGGTCTTAAGCTGGGCCGACTTCTCGTCGCCCGTAACGGATACCTGTTTGTCTCCGAGGGAATAGAGCTTGACTACGCGGGACAGCTCGTTCGCTTTCCCGGTCGGAGCACTGAGCGTCATGCTCACTTTTCCTTCTTTGTAATATTTAACGTGGACATTTTCGAGATTGACGTCTTTGGTGGCGGCCTCCATGGTGCCTTTCGTCGCCTGCAGCTGCCAGTGGATATTGTTGTCGTCGCCAACTTCGCGTAATTCGTAGTTGTCAATAACGACTGCGTCTGTAGATTCTTCTTTCTTTTCAGACTCGAATTTCTTGAGCTGCTTGTCTGCCTGATGGTTAGCGTAATAAACCAATCCGACGATGCCGAAAAGAATGCCCAGAGCGAGCATCAGTTTTAATATGTCGGCATTGAAAAATCGCTTCATCAAGAGCTCCTAGAACTAGTTACCAGTGGATCTGAGCGCAATTGCTTTCGAGACATTCGTCAGACATTGTCCGAGATTGCCTTTCTTCAAGTAACCTTCGCCCAGGAAGAAATATGGAGCAGGGCTATTAGGATGGGCATCGCGGCACGACTCCCATACTTTCATCGCCGAGTCGATATCGCCCGAGTATTCGGCTTTCAAGTGAGCGCGATAGAGATTGGCGAACATATCGTCTGGTTCTCTTTCGATTACTTCGTCGAGTTTTTTCAGCGCGCGTCGGTAATAGGCTTTGACCTGTGGTATCACTTCTGGTGCGGCATTGGCGGTTGCGTATTCCATACCTGTGATTGGACCAAGGTTTGGCAGGTTGCCCAGAGGATTCGCCCAGAAATTTTTGTTGCCACCGCCGGCGGCCGCATTGGCTGGTTGCACCGTAGGTGGTGTGAAGGCGGTTTTCTTGGCGTCGGTTTTGGGCGCATCGTTTTCTTCGCCCAGATTGACATAGCCCTTATCTGTAGAATTCTCGGCGATTTTCTTGTCGCGGGAGTTCTTTGCAGCGTGCTCTTTGCCGGCTTTCTTCGATTTCTTGGCTTTCGGATCGCCTGATTCTGATTGGTCGGTAGACGCAGTTTTATCCGATGGATCTGATTTGTCTGTTGTGCCGGTAGCAGCTTTTCCTGCTGTACCTATAATATGTGAGTCATCCTCTGCCAGTTCTTCCGGTTTCAGCACAGAGTTTTGGGCAACAAACTCGCTCTGCCAGTTCTTGGATGCTGCTACCGATGCTACCGGCGGCGCGCCTTCTGTAGCCGTTCCAGTAGCGACGGTCCCTGCGGTGGCGGCTGCAGCGGCCGAATTTGGTTTTGCGGGTACGGTCTGAGCGGAACCTGCTGCCGCTGGAGGCACAGTAGCCACCGCGGGTGGTTTCGGTGCAACTTGCTTCGAATAGCGAGCAAGAACATAAGCCTTCATGTAATAGGCCCAGGCCAAGTGATACCGGATTTGGTTATCTTCAGGATAGCTCTTGAGCATATCTTCGTACTCGCCGATCATCTGATCGAAGTAAACCGCTCCGCCCTTCTGCTGGGACAGTTTACGTGCCGTGCGGATTTCCTTTAGAGCCTCTTCGACTTGACTGGTTCTGGTCAAAGCGACAGCCAATACAAAGTGAGCTTCGGGGCTATCAGGGCTGTTTGAAACTTGTTCTCTGGCCAACTTCGCGTCGTTGGTTACTTTTATTTGCTCGTTGGCTGCGCCGATGCTGAACTCCATACCTGGCTTGAAAATGATTTTCTTGCGAGGCGCTCCTGGTGTCGCTGGCGTGGCGCTAACTGCGGTCGTCGACGGTGTCGATGAGGTTGCTGAATTGGCCGCCGTTCCAGTCGCCGCGGTGGGGGTATTAGCAGCTGCATTGGCCGCACCGGCAGTGGTGTTGACACCACCGGCAGTTGTACCCTCAATCGGGCTCTTAGCACTTTGTGCTCTGACCGGTGAAATCACCATCAGGGGCACGGACAGTGCGATGGCGACTATATAGATGTTGTAAGTTACGTTCTTCGTAGGGCGGTTCATAGGCTTACCTATCTTTGAGTCGTGCGGTGTGGGTCTATCGAACGTGGCAGCGCCACGAAAGTTCCACTCTCAAGTTGAGAGCTTTCTCACACTCGACTTCAATCTGCCTCGGTTATCCGAGAAAGGCTGATCATATCAAAGACTGATAGGTTGCCAGTGGTTACCTACGCGAGAGAATATTTTTAGATCCGTTCTTAAAGAAGCCGTGTTTCCCAGCCTAGCTCAAGCTACGCGCTTTCTGCCCTGCAAGATTAGCTTTGTGGCCTGTTCAAGATTTTCAACAATATATGTTGGCTGCGCAACTTCAAGTTCTGCTCTCGTGTGCACGCCGGTAGTGACGCCAATCGCGTCTACACCTGCGTTTCGAGCCATCTCGAGGTCGTACCAGCTGTCGCCGATTACGACTGCCTCATGAGGATTTAATGACATATGTTTCAATGTGTTTAAAACCAGCTCAGGATGCGGCTTATGTTTCGTCACATCCTGCTGTCCTAAAATCAATTGAAAATGATGCATCAACTTATGATGATTCAGGACTGGCTCTACGATCTCTCTTCGCTTTGAAGTTGCAATCGTACTGGCGATGCCTATGTGATCCAACGTCTGAAGCATACTCGTAAGATGCGGGAACGGTGGGCATAACTCTATCGAATTGGCATCGTATATTTCTCGGTATCGCTCTACGACCTTGGTGTGAAATTCTGCCGGACTGGTCGGGCAGATCAATTCCACCTGAGCCAAAAGAGGCATACCGATAAGGGTCTTCCAATGTTCAGCCACAGAATTGGGCAGCTGATACTCATCGGTCACTTGATACATAACATCGACTATTCCGGGGGCGGAATCCACTAGTGTGCCATCGAAATCAAATATCGCAATTTTGTACAAACTAGATCACCTTCGCTTTATTGTCTGATTTCACCAAGTCGGTGAACCTGGCGA
>CAZRMH010000645.1:0-2973 GCA_964600935.1 uncultured Candidatus Obscuribacterales bacterium | reverse complement strand
TAAAACTGGTGAAATCGTAGATTTTTGGCGATTGCTTAAATGACTGGCAACGAGAGGTGACTGGCATCATCTTCCTTGCCCTGTTAGCAATGTTGTGGACTCAACAACCTGCATTCTAACAGAACAGAAGACCATGATTAACCTTGTCCCCGATTTTTTCTTGCTTTGGGAATATGGCCGATGTGCCAGCTTGAGCAGAATCGGCAGCGATAAGCGTGAAGTACTTCATTAAATCGACGTGATGCGAGTTTAGCTATACGAGCCGCTTGATCAAACGAGTCGTAACCTTTTTTGTCTGTGCATTCAGATAACCTGGACATCCGCCTTGCCTCACCGTATGAGGCATCTTGTCAGGTAAATGTGCCTGGAAAAATGCTATTAGGACAGTCCGAAAAACATCGAATGGGGAACATTGAAAATCCTGGACAGCTCATCGATTTGTGGCGCTGTGAGTGGTTGTTTGCCTCGCAGGATATGCGATATGTTGCTCTGCTCACACCCTAAACGTTTCGCCAGGTTGGTCTGCGTAATGCCACCATTTTTCATGAGTTGTTTCATCACCACATTTGGTGCCTCGCGCGGAATCCAGAATCGATCCGCACTTGGTTCATGCAATTTGTCATCAGTCTGAACAAAACTATTCGAACGGGGGATTAACAGCGGCGAGCTATCGAACGAACAGTCGCAACCTTCGCTTTCCAAATATTCTCGAAGTTTCCCTTTTAGGTAAAACCATTCGCGCCAACTGTCCAGCTTGACCCTGTACTCCTCATAAAACCGATGAAGCTCACCTTCCATCGTGAGATCACCAGGAAAACTTAGAAGTAATTTGATTGAAGCGTTCGACCACTCGATTTCACCACGCAATGCCCTAATGCGCGTTTTGAGATTTGTCGTGAAACCAATTTTTACCAAGTAGCCGCATCGAACAAAATATATTGTTCCTTCGTCAGTGGCAGTAGCATTCTTATATTTCATGGCGAGAGCAAATAGACCACGCGAGTTTTTGTTACCCGAAGAAATTGTAGGGCTGATCGCTTCCGCTCGGACGGATGCGCATGCTTTGATGTTTCGACTCATGTACACACACGCGTGTGCGCCTGGGACAATTCGCCAATTGCGATGGAGGCAGGTAAATCTGAAAGCCGGTTTTTTTAGAGTGAACAGAAAATCGTTCTTTCTTAGTGCTGGCGAGATCGCGTCTTTTCGAACTCTTAAAAGGACTAGCAAATTTGTTTTTCTAAGTCCTCGCGGCTTCGCAATAAGTGATACATGTTGTGTCAAATTATTCAGCGAAGCCGGAAATAAGGCGGGTTTATCTCATTTAAAACCTCACCCTTCAATGATGCGGCATTCGAAAGCGTTCGTTTTATCATCGGAAGGTCACTCGAGTGCGGAAATTGCAAATGCTCTCAGATATAAATCTACTGAAACAGCGCTGAAGTATTCAGAGCCTTATCGCTTGAATCGAATTAGGAAAAAATCTAGTGGTACTATCCGCGATGATCACCAAAGACAGGCGGAAACCAAATAATGCCAAATGATTTGAACGCAGCAGAACAGAAAATAATTGACGTCGAAGTCCGAACGGCTGCGGTGGCCGCTGGTGCGATTGATCCCGATATTGCAATCGCTGTATCGAGAGAATTTATATCTATAGACAAGGATTTTAACGTCCATGGCGTCAATGCCGCGGTCGACGAACTCAAAGAAAACAAGCCTCACCTTTTTAAACAAGCGGTAGCAGCTGAAACAGAATCGGAGAAACCGAAACAAACGGAAAAGCGTTATATCCAAATGACTCTTAGTGAAAAACGAGCTTGGAGAGTTTCGCAAGGACTTTCAGCCGAGGAGCCGCCGATTGGTTCGCGTGAGTGGCAGCAGGAAGTTGAGAATTTGAAACTGACTGGATCGCGTACTGTCAACCGCAATTCGATTGTCCCGTCAAAGATATATGCACCTAATCCGAATCCGCCAGACTTCAGCAAACTAAAGGTTGGATCGCAAGAATGGGTAAAGGCGACTCAAGATTACATTCGAAGATGAAAAACGGTCGCTCCATTCGTCATGAAAAGGCTGAGCAGCGAGTTCTTTTAGAAAACGCAATTTCGGATGCCTTGTCAAAGGCTGCCGCTGCGGCGGGTGCCTTCGATCCGCACGGGTTAAGTAAGCTAATACCGCGCAATCAATTACTAATTACCAATGGCACCGTATACGGTGCTGTAGCAGCCGTCAGTAAATTCAAGCAGGAGCGTCCGCACTTTTTTAAATAATAGGAGAATCGATATGTCCATTGCAGAAACAGAAATTTTGGAGAACGAGGAAGTCGTTCAAACAACCGCGCCAGAGTCAGACGATTTCAAGTCCTGTAGTTTCCTTCGAGCGAAACTCAGCGACGGTCGAATCGTCGAAATGTCAGAGCCGTCCGCAGTCCTTCAATTTACGATCGATCAATGGTTTGATGTGAAGGCTCAGAGTTCAAGGCAGCAAGCACTGGCTGTCATGCATGTTTCGCTAATCGGTGACGAAGTGATCAGCCTTCCGAAAACGAAAGCGGAAATGATTAGAGTCGCGGATAAACTGAAAACACGTGGTATGAACGAGGTTTTTCTGCTCTATCAAAAACACTTTGCCGGAATAGTGAACCTGGAAGTACTCCAAACAAATTGAGGTAAAGGCGTATGTTAGGCGGATATTCAGTCGGAGTTGAAATACACCTTGTAGATCACGTCTCTATGGCGCTTCACAAGGTGAGCAAGGGCATGATTATGGCCCAAGGAAACACCGAAGATTTCCAGGAAGCTTTAAACAAAGTCCACGCGAAGATGATGCAATTCCAAACGATGGAGTTCGTTGGGAATCAGGTTTTTCAAGGTGCTGCGGCGTCGTTAGACGCAATGCTTGACCCTGCAATGAAATACAGCCACCAGCTGAACATCATGAAGTCCAACATGATGGATGTCCATGAAATGC
>CAZRMH010000644.1:0-3009 GCA_964600935.1 uncultured Candidatus Obscuribacterales bacterium | reverse complement strand
ATTTTTCGCAAGTGGATTGACACGTTCCCACAACATCTTTGGAGTTGTTTCCCAGCTTGTTCGGGTGATCGACCCACTCGCACGTTATATCGGCTTTTGCTGCCGAGTCCACGAAGATAAACTTGATTTGCTCTTTCATTGCCTTTTGCCAAAGCTGAAAAGCAACGATCACTGAATTCCGATCACCGGCACCATATCCGGTGATCTTCGCACAACTTGCGTCAGTTGGAACAAAAACCTTTAGCGGGTATCGATTAGCACGCCAGCGCGAATACTTCTCTAGTTGTTCTTCTTTGACCTCTCCAAGTGCCTGGTCTAAAGTTGTTT
Organism: uncultured Candidatus Obscuribacterales bacterium; assembly: GCA_964600935.1. Lineage (GTDB taxonomy): Bacteria > Cyanobacteriota > Vampirovibrionia > Obscuribacterales > Obscuribacteraceae > JADYXR01. The sequence goes on along the minus strand of CAZRMH010000644.1, from coordinate 2,682 downwards.
GATTTTCTGAGATGGCTACTTTTTCTTTCGCAATCCGTTCTAATATGGCTTGGTACTCTGTCGGAGATAACTCTCTGGGGTCAGGAATATAGTTTTGTTTAGGTGGATGAAGAATTCGATCCAGTGTCCGAACTCTCGATTTCACCTGATTCATCGACTGGTAGGCAGGATACGCTTTCTCCACAGAACGCATGGTTTCAAGTGCTTTATCGCTGAAGCCCATTCTAGTTTGGATCAACGATTGAAGAACACGAACATCAGGATTCTCAGCTGACAGAGATGGATTTTTCGAAGACGACTCAGATAGGCCGTTCACGAGGTTTTGAATATCCTCCTGCGATTCCAAAAGCGGATCTGAAGAGGCATTTCGCATGGCGTACATCAACCACTGGTCAGCCTCATCGAGGCGCCCCTGCCGCACACGCTCCAACGCGCGATGCAATACCTTCCATGTGAGCTTTGGATCCTTTTGGGCGGTTGTTTCCTCCAGAATAACCTCGTCGCCGATGAAGAGTTTGACGGTAGTGCCTTCTGCCAACTCTGGCTGAGCGCCGCAGGACAATTGAGCCAATAACAAAGGCAGTGAAATTGCAAAAATCCGTCGGCAAATTCCCTGAGAACTAAATGCAAACATGACGTCTTTCATGGAGACTGCTTTTCTGTTTTTCGAACGTTTTCTGTCCCGTCTTCTTCTTTTAAGTGCGAGCACATTAACCAAAGGGTACAGTCATCCAAAATTTGGTAGTCAGAGAGGCGCAATGACTCGTTTAGACGAACTGGACCGTTCGGATGTAATGACAAGAAAACTTCAGAACCGGACAATGTCGCCCAATGCAAAACTTTTGGAACCGGCGGTATCAGCTCCAGACGTAACTGAGTGATCACATCACCAACCGAGCAATCGGGCGAGGGTACGTGAACCTCAACCTTGTTGCTTTTCTCAGAGGGGCCGAGCATGACAACTATTTTCATGGTTTTATTATAACGCGAATAATGAAGCACAGTACTGCGTAGCCAGCCCGGCTACGTAGTAGCAGACAATAGCCCAGCCGCACATTCTCCGAATGTCTGACTAAGAAACCATTGTTTAGGTCTGCCTATCACCGTATTTGGTGCTTGCTTACCTTTGATACTATTTGTTTTGTGGCACGATTCTCGAAAGTGGCTTAGTGTTTTTCGAGAATCGAACGGCAAAACATGAATCAACTCTATCGCACAGTTTAGACGTCGAAATCTATGGATGACAGGCCTCTAGAGCGGAATCTAACGTCTTCATCAAATAATGGTCAGAATGCATTTCTCGCCATTTCAATTTTAGATTTTGCAGCAACGGATACAGTGCCGGATCGGCAAGTTCTTCGGCTGCCTCCATCGCGAAACCGCAGACGCGCTCGCCCTGCAATGCTTCTTTGACGACCGGCAAAATACGAGGATCTTTGCGGACCGCTAGTCCAAAAATGGCCTCGAACTTTGTCTCCTCGTGGTCATCTTCAAGGCGTGAGAATAATGCCTCTCTAATTGGCGCGGTGTTTCGGTGACATAAAGTGCCTAATGAAAAAGTAGCCCAATTTCGAACGTCCTGACAGGAATCGCGGGTAAGTTTGATAAGCGCCGATATGGATTGTCGATCGTCCTCTCCACCAAGGCTTGATGCGACGGCCCGTCGCACTGCCGCAGACGGGTGCTCCACGAGGGGTTTTAAGTACTTCGCTCTGCTATTAATCCGAAGATGCATCGCGGCGTAGGCCAACATTTCTAAAACGTCACCTTCATTTTCGCGTTCAAAAGATTCAAGTACGATCTCTATCGCCTCTAATGGAAATGCCTGCCCCGCATCGCGCATTAAAATACTAAATCCAAGGGCACGATCACGCGCAACCACGCTCCGAGTAAGTTCCTTCGCCTTATCGAACACTTCCCTGCTGGTCCTTCCAGATAAAACTATCAGAGCCGGAGAGATTTTTTCTCGATCATCTAAATCGTCCTGTCTAGCCCAGTCAACTAAGTTATTAACGGTCTCGCTTCGAAGAGCAGCCATTTGATTTCGCACTTCGTCTTCGGAAAAGCCCAATGCAATGAGCTTTGCTGGAACAGTGAGTTCTGTCCTCAACATAAAAAACCACGACGCATATGCATGCCCTTCTTCCAGCGAGTCAATCGCCCCTCGGAGTTTTTCGCCAATTGGATACGTCGGCATTTACGTGCGCCCGTTGAGACAACTTGAGCATCCTAGTATACGAAACAGAATCGACTTAGCGCAAACACACAGCACCCGTCGTTCTCTTAACGCGACAGCTGTCGCATCGAAAAACACCAAAGTCTTATTCCTCTGATGAGGTGTTCACGAACGAACCAGAATCATCACCGTTATCAAGCCTTGGAATTTCACGGATTAACTTGCCGTCCCGCATTACCACGTATTCGGTTCCAGTCTGCGCCGCGAGTAGGCGCGCACGCTTTCCGGCCCGAATCAATGCGGCGGTAGCGTTCTCCATATCAGGATCTGTTCTCTTCGGCTTCTTAGTACTCATGTCATTTGTCCTTCGTCAACGAGGATCGGCAGGTCATTACTGTTGTCGTACCAGCGCCACCAGTCAACTTCGTGCCGATAGATCTGATTGAAATTCTCAAGTCCTGAGTGAAATCTCCGTCTTAAAACATCGTCGGGGATGTGGTGCCCCC
>CAZRMH010000643.1:0-3017 GCA_964600935.1 uncultured Candidatus Obscuribacterales bacterium | reverse complement strand
CAGATCCGGTTGAGACGGTCTTGCTTCCTTGTCGGTAAAGAGACGGCGGCGATACAATTCCTGTCCGAATCGAGGCGATGCCCCAATATAGACAACCAGAACCAAGAGCACGAGCCCCCCAACCTGGGGAGCGTCCATGACATGATTTATATTGATCATGTTACTCTCCTTATTTACGTGCGGCCGCAGTTTCCTTACCGACCGCCACTTAGCACTTTCGACTCTTGATCGAAAGCCAGACTAGAGCAAAACAAACACCAACTGCTGCACCAGAAAAGTGAGCATATTGAATTGTTTGTCCTTGCAGGTTCAAATAAGCATCCGCCAGCTTGAGCACAAAGAAGACCCCAAGCGCCAAGCGAACCGTTGTCTTAAACGGTATCGGGATAAAAGGCGGAAGCAAAACAGCGCTAAAGACTGCAGACCTGGAAAACACAAGAGCGAAAGCAGCAAGTACTCCCCATGTGGCTTCTGATGCGCCCCAGGCATAACCTTCGGCAGAGAGAAGCACAAGCAAAGTATAACCAACAAGCGCGCTTGCGACATAGAGCCCAGCAAAGATTGCCGAACCTATGCGTCGCTCCAGTGCCAATCCGCTAGCAAACAATGCTATTGCATTGGTAAGCAAATGCAACCAGTGATGATGAAAGAATGAAGCCTTGACCATTTGAGCCCAGGCAATGAGCATCAAGAACGCATCAGCGCTCAAGAGTTGCTGTTTTGCTTCGGGCACATGAATAGCCAGGCTTGTCCACGGCGCCGTAGGAAAGAATGAAACTTTCACCACATGCGCCACCATCATCGCTGCCAGCAAAACACTACAAACAGGTGCATCGCGGACAGTTTTTAAAAGCCTCAACCAGAGCCGTTTCGAGTCGACCTCTGCCTCGCACCTCAGTTTCATGCCAAAAATTCTGGCTTGAACCAGTCTGTAAAGCTGGTAGACGAGCAGACTTTCCTTTGTAGCGCAAAACGGCAAGATGTTGGGAATGAAGACACCCATTCTGCTTCATCCTTTCTTCAGTTAGTTTCCATCGACACTAATTCAAGCATTTCAGTTTCCTTCCATCCATTTTTTCAATTGCACCTTCAATGGTTCGCGCAGGTTAGCAATGGACCATACAATTCAAGCTCAGCGCATCATCCTCCGCGAACTGAAAGCTATATAAATGTCCATCCCTTCGACACGAGACACTTATAAATCGATTGACGAAAACGCCGCACTCAAATCGATCGATACAGCCGTGAATGCGGGGCTACAAATACTCGCGGTCGGCAGCACCGTCAACGGTGTCAATCAAGTTATTTGTGGAGTACGAAGATGCGGTGGTTTGTTGGTTTGAATCTCGCGGCAGAGGATGTCGAGTGCTGAACTCCAACTTGCTACGAGTCGCCGGTGGAAGTCAAACTTCGCCTCTAAGGGGGCGATAGCTTCAAACACAGTCCCGGCAACGTTCTTGGGAGATGGGCAAAGCCGCCGCCGCGATGTTAGATGTTCGGTTTTCAAACTTCTCGATTGGCAGAAATTACTTTGGACCCCCAGTTTTATCAAGGTATTGGTCCCTTCGAATACGCCATACCGACTGAGAGCGACAGTCACAAATCCGCCACAGATCGTCATCAGATGGTCATGCCCAGTGCATATCATGACGATACTGATACCAGCGGCGAGTGAAATGCGAATGGACTCGCCTTCCTCCCTATTTCGAGGACACTTCAATGACCATAATTAGTTTCAATCCAGATCCCACTCTGCCGTCGCCGCTCTACCGACAACTATCCGATAGCATTGAGACAGCAATATTACAAGGTTCATTGAAGCACGGGGACAGACTGCCCCCAACCAGACAACTTTCGTCTGATCTTAAAATAGCAAGAAGAACAATCGTTAGAGCCTATGACGAATTGCTCAATAAAGGATATCTGAACGGCAGGATTGGTGCAGGCACCACTGTCAACCGCAGCTGTCTGGAACAGTCTCAGGCGCCACCGCCCGTAACATCAAAAGAAAATCAGCCAGTCGAGGGCGGCTCTATACATCTTTCTAATTACGGCAAGTCGCTGCTCAAGAATTGCGGCACAACAACTGCTGATGACAGCGAGCACGAATTCAATGAGGACAACATACTTCCAGAGCTTCTGCCGATCAAACAGTGGCGCCAACTTATGATGCGCAACTGCAATAGCAACAAGCTCGGACTCATTGACGACCATTCGGGCGCAACCGGCTACAAACCTCTTCGGGAGACGGTAGCGGAATTTCTCACTCGAACTAAAGGTGTAATCTGTCATCCCGATCAAGTGATTGTATTTAACCGCCCACAGGATGCCATCGATCAGTTGATCAAGATAATCGTAGATCCGGGCGATCGAGTGGCGCTCGAAGATCCGAGTTCTCGATTCGTGCGCGGCCGGCTTCGGGCACATGGCGCAATGCTGCAACCGATTTGCGTAGACGATAACGGAATGAACACAGACGGTCTGGAGAGTCTGGAGGAGATACCGAAAGCGGCTTACCTGACTCCGTCGTGCCAATATCCAACCGGTTCAATTATGCCGCACGAGCGCCGTATGCAACTGCTAGGCTGGGCGGAACGCAACCGTGTGCTGTTGATAGAAGATGCAATTGGCAGCGACTTCCGTTATGGCAGCCAAAATGCGGCATCACTGCAGGGTTTGGCCCCGAACAACACAATTTATATTTATGGTTTTCACCGAACCTTGTTTCCCTTGACCAGTGTCACTGTTATGGTGGTGCCAATGGCAATGCTGGCAGTGGCGAAGGCCGCCAGAGCAACAGTGAGACAGAAGACCGATCTTCTGGAGTTGTCTGTGCTGGCTGATTTTATGAGTAGTGGACATCTTGATGCGCACCTTCGCAAGATCCGACGAGTTTTTCAGGAGCGCAGACAGCTCATCCTCTATTCGCTTGCCACCTGCTTTTGGAAAGCCATTTCAATATCCCCGCGCACTTCTGGACTGAATGTGTTGGTCCGGTTCAACGAAGAGTTCGACGA
>CAZRMH010000642.1:0-3039 GCA_964600935.1 uncultured Candidatus Obscuribacterales bacterium | reverse complement strand
GAGCTGCTCTATCAGTGCCTGAAGCATTTGAGGCGGCTGCGCTTATGCACCTCAATGGTCAACCGAACGGAGCGGACGCGAAATCTGTTACCGATGCATTGTCGGCGATGGAGAAGGTCAAATCAGTTCGAGCGGAGCTAAAGCTTGATGCCGGCGGGCTGCACGAGCCGATGAATATTATTCAGATCAAAGAGAATCTTGCTCTACCAAGTTACACTGATGCGAAAAAAGTTAGTGATAACATTCCTGCCGTTCGTTCTGCCTATCGCACGGAAATAGGTAATCATCCAAGTCCGAATGCTCTGGCTTTGAATATGGCGATGGTGTTGCATAAGTCTGGTTTTGAATTAAAAACGGTGCCGGAAGATGCCTCCATTGAAGAACACAAGAAGATATCTGCGGAAAACAAGACGATCCTGGAGATGGTCTACGACGACGCCGATTTGCTCACCAGGGTCCGTGAACAGAATCGTGGTCTAAGTTTTGATCAAGCCAGTGATGCAGCGAAACATCTGCGAGAGATCGGCGGTCAGAAAGCCGCTATGGAGCTGGCTCGAGAGATCATGCTCCGGGGACCGTCTAATGAGGCTGGTATGCGTCAATTTCTAATTGACTATGCCGGCAAGCAAGAGGTCAGTGATAAGAGTAGGGCCAAAGAATGGCAACGATTTAGGCAGGTCGTCGCTGCTGGGGAGCCGGTTGGCAAAGCCCTTGCCGTCGTAACCGCCAATCTTCTCAACGAGCATTCCACTGTAGTAAAGCTGGCGGAATCTTTGACTGCAAGCGAGATTGCATCAATTACCGAACCTGGGAATTTGACTAAACTAGTTGAGGCCGTCGCCTTCGAAACCAGTTGGCCTGATGGCAAAGAAGTCCGTACCGAAGCTCTGCAACGCAAGATGATTGAAGCTACGTTGGAGCGTTATGTTAATCGTTTGGCCCCGGAAATCAGCGCCGAGAAAATTGGAAAATTGCTGGCTGGCTTTCCTGAAGCCGATCGGGCTAAGGCGATCGAATATATTAAATCGCGAGTAGACTTCACTTCTAAACCCGCAGCTCGGAAGCAATTTAAGGACATTCAAGCTGAGCTGGTTCGGGGTGGATTTGTTACTGAAACCACCAATCAACCGGGTAGCCATGGACAGAAAGGGCAGATGATTCGAGCATACTGCCTGACATCAGAAGGGGAGGCGCTCGCCCAGGACTTTCGAAAAGCGACGGGACTGGCTGTTGAAATTGTGCGACCCGGAGATGTCATTCCGAAAGGCAGCAAGGTGGTGCTTTTCGACTCCCCATTAAAAGCAAAAGCGACAGCCGCAGCATCGAGTGTAATACCATCAGCAGACCAACTCGTTTTAACCGGAGAAAGCACGCAGCTTCAGAAACTCACCGCCGATGGCTCCGTCCGGGCTGATAAGTATTTGAGTTCTTACAGCGAGGGTTTGAACGCTCGTGATCTGGCCGCCATGAAGGGAAATCCAGAACTCGCTTTCGAAAAGGTACGCAAAGCAATTGGTAGCACCGCTAGTGATACCACAACGGGACTACCGCCGACCGAAAAGCAAATCAAGGAAGTTCACGAGGCTCTAAACCGACCGATTCAACAACGACGCAGCGAGATGTTTGAACTTGGTAAGGAACATTTGCTGCCGGCTGATTCGCCAAGGAAATCCGGTTCTGAATATTTGCAACGCACGATGATAGAAACGGCCAGATCCGCCCTCAATCCAAATCTGATTGATGGCGAGCGAATGATACAGCAGGCACGTGCGCTTCACCAGACCGTTCTTGAAAAGTCCGGAGTGAAGCCTAATTCGCCGTTGCCGAAGAATGTGATCTTTGTGGCAATGAACAGAAATCCTGCAAAGGAAATGTGGGCGGACAGCGCTCACAAAGCTCTGCAAGTTTACCGTGAAGCCAACGGCCTAACGGATGCCAGTCACGACCAAAATTTCCTGACTCCCGATCAGTTAAGAGAGCGAATGGTAGACTCTGCTAGAACGGGAGAGCAACTTCACGTCTTCGCTCTGAACGATAGTACCAATACTGGTGGCGAGGCTAAAGATATCCTGGCTCGCATGGCAAAGATGACATCGGAGACGAAAGCGAAAGCCGAGGTCCGCTATGCCACATTCATGGGTTACGAGGGTGGTATCGAGCATGCTACCGGAAACAAGGGTGATAGCATAATCACAGGCGACGCGCCTATTAAAGAATTGGCTGGAGGACCTGAGTTCCGCGTTCGTGAAGGGCTATCCGAAGAACTTAAAACTCGAATCAAGTCGAAGCAGTCAAAGTACGTCAGGTTTACGACGGAAGCCGTTCATGAGGACGGTTATTCGATCTCTTTGCCGAATTCACAATCAGAATTGCTGGACGCGATGGATCATCCGCGCTGGCAAAGTGAGACCCGCCTCAACGAGAACAGGTATGATGGCGCCGAGGGTGCGGAACGGAGAAGCCAGGAATTTGTGCGGATCTCCGACACGGCAAACGTTGGACGAATTAGTGAAAATCTGATGCGGGGTGGAAAACCATACACCGAGCAAGCTATAAAGGAATTGAAAGCCAAAGGTGTCAATGTAATCATCGACCTCACCACGCATGGCAGCGAGCAAGAGGCCAAGTGGTGTAGAGAAAATGGAATTGAATACGTTCACAAGCCTTTGACCGTGACCAAGCTGACCGTCGAGCAAGTCAACGATGCGGTTGGGGAAATTCAGAAACAATTAGGTAAAGGCAAAAACTGTTTCGTTCATTGCGTTCATGGAAAAGACAGAACCGGTGCGGTGATGGTCAGTATGCGCATGCAACAAAACTGGACCAGTGCACAAGCACTCGTGGAGATGGAAGCGTACGGAATCACTCCGGGACATGCAAATAAACTCTATGGCTTAGCCGGTGAAAATATTGCTAAAACTCGCACTCCGGCAAACACGTCTGCCACTACTGGTGATGCTTCATCAGGTCAAACACCGGCAGCGGATGCTGCTGAAAAATCCGAGTTTAAGGCGGGCTCTGTCCCGCACTATGAGGATC
>CAZRMH010000641.1:0-3040 GCA_964600935.1 uncultured Candidatus Obscuribacterales bacterium | reverse complement strand
TCTTTATTCAAAACAAAATGCCGTATCGTGCCGAGCTTGCATTGCAAGAAACACTAAACCAGGGTATTCCAACAGAAGCGCTTTCTTCTGTGATAATTCGGTCGCTCAGGGATGACACTCAGCACCAGCTCATTAGCTTGCGAGTCGAAAACAATTTGGTATCGACTTATAATGAACATCTGCCTGCACTCGACTTGAACAATGACGGAAAAGTCAGCCTGGACGAATTGAAAAACGGACCGCAATCACGTGATACCACTCTTTCATCGCTGTTCACGTTTCTCCAAAATAACTACAAATACCTCGACCGGAAAAACGCCGGCGCCATAACTCAAGCCGATGTCATCGCCTACGCCAGGGACCGCCTCTCAAAAATAAACGAGCGCCACTTCGAGTAGCCCAACACCTACATGTAAGGCATGCCTTACGCGATCTTGATCCCTGGTGAAACGCGCACTATTAGCGGGAAATCTCCCGAGTCTTATACTGGAAGGATAGGATTGGAGGGATTACTACGGACGGAGCCTGATGGCAACGCACTCAGCGAGCCGTATCGCTTATCCAAACCCTGCTGGCGTTGGCAATCTGAAAAAAACAGTCTGGAGCATAAATGCTCTTTCCAAACAATTGCTTCTGCGGTACTGCAATACCGGCATGCACAAGAGAACTCCCCACGAGCCCATTGCAATTGCCGGAGTGGTCTTGAAATGACGGATCGTAGCAGCGGCCGAGTTTACTACGTGCAAAGGCAATCGCTTCTTCAGCCTGTTCTGCATTGGCATACGGCGGTCGAATAAGTCCGAGGCGAGTGCTTCCCCAGCGCAGATAAATATCAAAGTCAGCCTCCACGACCTCTTTATCAACAGTGATCAGTCGCTTATTCTCATCGACAAGAGCCGCGTGAACCCAAGATGTTCGAGTGGTCGCTAGACATAAGGCGATCCACTGCCAACTATGCAGATTAGACTCTATAATTACGTCGCCTGGCCTGCTCAATTCCCTTAACAAGGACAACTCCTCTGCCGTGGTATCCCAGGGCAGTGGCCAGGGCCAAAGCTTTGTTGTGAAAAACTTGTTCCGAACAGGTGGCACAAAGAATACGGTAGCCAGGGCCGCACCGCCGATAAGCAAACTCAAACTAGCAATTTTTCTAACCGATCTCATCAATTCACGACTCTACGGAGTTACTATTATCAGGTGAACTCGCAACTTTTTTCAATATAAAATCAACGTAATAGCTGCGCCCACTTCTTGATCGCCTTCGATTGCCAGGACTGCTGCAAAAGTTCGCCATACGCCAAACTAGACAAATTCCAGAGCGCAGAACTCATAGTCGGATATGCATGGATCATTCCTGAGAGCTCCTGCACCGTCATGTTCTTCCGAATAGCAATGGCGAGCTCGTGAATAAGCTCTCCGGCACTGCTTGATACAATGCTGGCGCCGAGGATCCGACCGTCTTTCCTGCAGACAATTTTCAACATACCAGCGGTCTCATCTACGATCGCTCGATCAAATTCTGACATATCCAAGCGAAAGATTTTAATGTCACCGTATTTGGTGCGGGCTTCTTCCTCGTTAAACCCTACGCTCGCTACTTCAGGATCGACGAAAGTGCATCGTGGAATGACGAATTGTTCTCTTGCCATTGGGATACGTAAACAAGCATTCAGCACAGCGACACGAGCGGCATGATCGGCATAGTGGGTGAAGAACGGCGGACCGCAGACGTCACCGCAGGCCCATATATGAGGGGCTGTCGTTCTTTGATGTCGGTCTACTTTCACGAAACCATGCTCATCAAGTTCGACGCCTGCGATTTCAGGAGAAAGTTCCCGCGCACCGCCCTCCTTTCCTACAGCCACGAACAATCTTTCCGAGCAGAGCCGTCGTTCGCTGCCGTTTGATCGAACCATCGTCGAAACGCGCCCATCGTCCATGGATAATGCCACCACTTGTGAGGACAGGAGCAACTCGACACCCTCAGAACGCAGCTTATCTTCGACGATTGCAGATGTTTCAATCTCCTCTTTGCGAAGTAAACGCTCATGCTTCTCGACTAAATGAACATCCACTCCAAAGCGTCTCAACATCTGCGCAAACTCGACACCAACAGGTCCGCCACCCATCACGATCACACTCTTGGGACGAGACGGCAACTGTAGAATACTCTCGTGTGTCAAGTAGTCAACCGCGCTAATTCCAGGCACGTCAGGAAGTCTATTCTTAGCTCCGCAGGCGAGAATGAATTTGCGTCCCTTCAGACTCTCGCTCCCACATGTAATCGTATGCCGATCTTGGAACCGTGCCCGTCCTTGAATAACTGAGATTCCGTACTTCTTCTCTAAAAGTTCGGACGTTTCATGTTCACTTATCTTGCGCCGGGTTTCCCTCATATGGCTCATTGCCTTCTGGAATGCGACATCCAGATCTATATCACTCGAATATTTTCGTGCAACATGCAATTCGGCAGCTTTGTGAATCAGGGCCTTAGAAGGAACACACCCGCTCCAGAGGCACTCGCCTCCTGGCTTGCCATCGCTAATCAAAGCAACCCGCAACCCCAGGGAGGACGCGAATCCAGAGGCCACTAATCCGGCAGCACCAGAGCCGATAACAATCAAATCGAAAGTGTCTACCATATTTCGCCGATTTTCAAAATTTTGCCTGTCACGCGTTCAAAATGCCATATCGACCTTTTGTAGTCTATCGATTGTTCATTATTCGCAAACGATTATAACTGACTAAAGGCAGATTCTCGCGTATAGTTGCCCGAAAAGATGCCCTTTCGGAGCCATATAACAATCCGAACTAGCCGATGAATACGAATATCTGCTCGCGGGACAAATAGTTACCTTTGCTCTCTGCTAAATTCAAAGCCCTTAACAGGTTCACTGTCGGAGTATTGAGATAAATCGCCCCAAAGATCAGGCACCACCTGCGGTGGCTCACCAGACACAACTTGAACGGGAGGAGTCTTTTTTGCTGATCGGTAATCTGACTCTGCGCTAGCAACCAGCCCCCGGACGAAATTAAGAAC
>CAZRMH010000640.1:0-3054 GCA_964600935.1 uncultured Candidatus Obscuribacterales bacterium | reverse complement strand
GCGACGCCCGAGATGGCAGCGCGCTTACCGGTTCCGACTTTTACTACGTCTTCCATGCAGTCCACCAGTTGGTAAACCGGTTCAGAGGGCAACCGATTCTCTCTAACTGATTTGTACTCTTTGATCACAGTTCCGTCTTTCTCGTTGACATGGCGGATGAATAGCGGCTCCACATACTGTCCGCCGCGAGCGAGAGTGGCATAGGCGTTGGCCATTTCCATCGGCGAAATCGCGCAGGTGCCGAGTGCCAGTGCAGGAACCGGCACCATCTCCGTGGTCACGCCTGCTTTATGTGCTGCCTTTATCACGTTAGATACACCGGCGGACTGTGCCACCTGGACCGCACAAACGTTTCGAGACATGGCAATAGCATCTCTCACCGTCATCAAGCCTTTGAATTGACCATCGTAGTTGTTAGGACTATAGGCGCTACCATCCGATAGCGGTATTGCAATTGGTGAATCGTTTAGCATTGTGTCAGCACCAATCGCGCCCGACATCAGACCTGCCAGATAAACAAATGGCTTGAAGGCGGAGCCCGCGGTGTGCGGATTGGTGGCTCGATTAAATTGATTGGTGGCGAATTGACCGACGCCGCCAACAAGTGCAATGATGCCACCAGTTTCCAGATCGATTGAAACTAATGCACCCTGATCGATTCCTTTCGGCGCTATCTTAACGCCCTTAGCGAGCGAGATTTCGGCTGCTCTCTGTGCTGGTAGGTCAAGGTTTGTATAGACCTTTATAGGTTTCGAAAATAGACGATCTTCACCGAGTTCCTCTTTGAGGAGTGCAATGACGTGATTTACATAATATGGATGCTGTCTGGAATGGGGACCGGCTTTGAAAGCCAGTTTCTGGACCTTCGCTGCTTCGGCCTGTTTCTTCGTGATAAATCCGCATTCGACCATTCCATCTAATACATCATGCTGTCTTGCTGTTGCACGTTTCAGGCTGGAAGGTTGTCCCAGATCAGATGGTGCCTTTACTAAACCAGCTAGATAAGCCGATTCTGCAAGGGTTAGCTTGCTTGCCGGCTTGTTGAAATAAGTTGAGGCGGCGCGCTGAATTCCGTACGCACCACGACCGTAATACACTTCGTTCAAATAGGTCTCGAGAATTTTGTCCTTCGAATAGCAAGTCTCGACGTCGAGCGCCATAAAAAGCTCCAGGAACTTCCGACGTGCTGTTCTATCATCGGGACCGAAAAACATTGTCTTCATAAGTTGCTGCGTCAGCGTGCTGCCACCTTCGACGAAGTGTCCAGCCATCGCATTCTTTAACATCGCTCGCGTAATGCCCAGCGGGTCGACGCCGACGTGATGATAGAAATTGTGATCTTCGATGCCGATAACGGCCTGCTTCATCGTCGGAGCAATTGCACTCAGAGCGACGGGCTGTCTGTCGCCATCTTTCTGTACAACGGTGACAAGTTTGTCGTAGCGGTCGAAAATTTCAACGCCTGCTTTGTGTTGAGCAAGTGTCGGCAATTTCACTATAGATGTATGTGTCCACTCTTTCAGAGTGGCTAATGCCAGAACCGCCGCGGTGCATGCCCCAGCGATCAACACAGTTTTTCGCATCTTCATTTTGTTTGGTTTTTTCCAAGAAGTTTGAGAAAGCATTTTCATCATTCGCGCATTGACACGTCGAGCTCTGCTGATTCCCGCATTCAAATCATTGTCCGAAGACTGATTACTCATGATTCACTTTCTATTACCGCCCGTACAAAACCATATTTAGCACATGCATTGTCAGACGGTGAGTGCGAAAGCAGGTTTCCAGGCTAAGGTTATAGGCCCGTTAAAAACTGCGCGGGCAGAGTAAATGAATTCGTTAATTTTGGAGTATTCCGTTGACGCCACACTGGTGTAATTCAAAAAAAACTATGCTCTGAGAACGATAGACAAAAGAAAAAATGCTATTGCGAATTGTTGCCAATCTTCTCTTGACACCCCAGCGCATTCAGCAGAGCCAGAGGTGGACTCTATGGCATCTCTGGGTTGCAGTCTTAGAGAATGCTCATTGGACTTATCCAAGTCAGCCTAGTAGCTTAGGCGTGCTGAGAATCGGTCGCAATTAAATATTGAGCTTTTGCACGTCGTTCGCAGCCCGCTTATCCTCATTGGCATCACTACTTAACAGGAAAGGAACTTCAAATGAATAGAAATCGCAATAAAAAGGGTCAGAGCATGGTTGAGTACGCTCTCGGTCTGGGCTGCGTAGCAGCGCTAGTGATGGTAGCGCTGGGCTCTCTCGGTCATATTACTGGCGAAATGGTGTTCAACGTGCAAGACGCTATCAACTATGGCGGGACGAAAGCCGCCTCACCGGGTCGCACAATCAATAACAGTGCAACACCTTGGGTGTTGAACTAACTGAATTTTGACTGGGGATGAAGTCCTTCATCCCCAGATTTTCTCAATTGCACGAGAAGCACATCCATGCGCAGACAATCCAATTATCAAAAACGTAATCGTGGTCAATCAATGGTTGAATTCGCGCTTTCGTTGCCTTTGGTTCTGTTGTTTCTTGTTGCTATTTTGTATTTCGGCAGGACATTTTACGTCAAACAGATAGTCACTATGGCCGCTCAGGAAGGCACTCGTATGCTCGCGCGCGTCCCTGGTCTTTCCGACAACAGCGCAAGAGATTACATGCGCGGTTTCACCACCGACGGTCAGGCGATCAATGTTACTTCTCCAATCTATTTAGCGTTAGCTGCTGGGCGATTGCTTGATGGACCAAACGGCACAAGCGGCAATCTGCCGCCTGGTTCACAAGTAGAAATCCTGCCGTGGGACAACAACTCCGTCAACCTGGCACCGGGCACGGTGAGCGTGAAAATTCAGTATCCTTTCACGTTCGTGGATGGTTCCCAATTCGGCACCATTCGGATATGGAGCGGCCCGGATGGGGCCGCTATTCCGTTTGCAAACACTGTGATTACGGAACAAGCTGTCGCAGCTCAAGAAGTTTTTTAAGGGGTTCCCAAATGCCAACCGTTTTAACTTCTGAAGTCTCTTCAATCTTTAAAGAAAGATCTCAGTCGAA
>CAZRMH010000639.1:0-3071 GCA_964600935.1 uncultured Candidatus Obscuribacterales bacterium | reverse complement strand
GCACCGATTCTGATACCACGACTAATATAATACAGTCGGTTTGGCATTACATTCATCGATGAAATGCCGATGGTTTCTTCTTAAAGAACGTCAGCAGCATCGGAGGCGATATCGCGTGTCTTTTTCCGATTTCTCAACAAATTGAGGTTCTTCTCGAATGTTTGATTAGCAGGTTCGAGCGTCAGTGCGCGTACGAACTCCTCTTCGGCTTCTTCCAGATAGTTCCGTTTTTGATAAATCACACCGAGATTGTTATGCACCCAAGCGTTTCTCGGATCTAGTTTCAAACAACATTTCAGCTCTTTGAGCGCCTCTTCGTGCTTGTGCTGATCGATAAGTACGTTGGCTAAATTGTAGTGAGCCGGCAGCGAATAGAAATTGATATCAACTGCCTTTCTGTAGTTTTCTTCAGCATCAAGGAAATCGCCTTTGCTGCGAAGCAGACTACCAATGTTTATTCTCGCTTGAATATCATCCGGACGAACAGCGATGTACTCTTTGTATTTATCGATCGCTTCGTTGGTGCGACCCTGCAACTGGAAAATATGGGCGCCTAAATAACGTGCTTCCCAATAATCCGGTTTAAGTTTGCAGGCTTCGTTCAAATCGTTGAGCGCTTGTTTATAGTGCTTTTTACTCAAACAATAGGTCGCACGTTTGTAGTAGAAGTGTGGATCGTCCGACCAATACAAAGCGGCTCGTTCCGCTTCTTGCTTTTCTTTCTCGATCTGCTCAGCGGTCTTCTCTTCTTCGTCCTCAGCATCCTCAGATTCTTTCGGGAATGCTTTGAGTTCTTCAGGATCTATTTTGGGGCGCCAGGGGCTCGTCTGTTCAGGCTTGCGTTCAAAACCCGTGGCTTTGGGATGAGCTTTGTATTCGGTTGGAAACTCTTCTGAAAAGGACTTCGGACGAGCAGGGTCAGCCATGCCACCTACAAATGGCATCGTAAATTCGTCCCGCACAGACGCCTTTTTGGCAGCAAGAGCACTGCTGACCGACAGGCTGAAACAAGCCAATAACGCGGCGGAAGTTGTGAGTGCCTTTCGTGAAAGTTTTCGCATCAGGAGCCTTTCTGGTTCTACATTGCAACTAAATATACTACGAGGTTGCCATGCGACAGGGGAAAAGGAGTTTATATTGACTGCTTCTGTAGCTTAAACAATTCTCAAATCGCAGCGATGTCCGGCACGACGTTCAGTTGGCTGCTTCAGCGGGCTGCTCGGGCTGCGTTTCCAAAATCAGGGTCACTGGTCCGTCGTTCACAAGCGCAACATCCATGTGCGCGCCAAATACGCCGGCCTCGACATGAACGCCGAGTTTGCGGAGGCATTCCTTATAGTGTTCATACAAGCGATTGCCCTCATCAGGGCGGGCTGCACGACTAAAACCAGGACGGCGACCGTTTTTCCAATCCGCAATCAAGGTGAATTGAGAGACGGCTAGCACTTGGCCACCGGCATCCAATAATGACAAGTTCATTTTGTTATCGGCATCTGAAAAAATCCGCAGGTCAACGGTCTTCTTCGCCAGATAAGTGCTGTCAGCATCGGTATCTCCGCTTTCTACACCTACCAATATCAACAGTCCTTTGCCAATCTGCCCAACCGTTTTTCCCTCAACTGTTACGGAAGCTGAAGTGACTCTTTGGAGAATTACTTTCATTCAAAACACTCTTACCAGTACATCGACAAAACTGACTTTTGAAGCGCGAAACGGCGCGCCCGCCCAAAACAAAACATTCCGGCATCGGCTTGATCAGACCGTTTTCCGATGCCCCAAAAACATGGTAACACTGCTTTCGGATGAATTAGCTTCAGCGCGTCTCACGTTCGCTCGAAGTTCGCGTGTACAATAAAGGTCGCGGGGTGGAGCAGCCTGGTAGCTCGTTGGGCTCATAACCCAAAGGTCGTAAGTTCAAATCTTACCCCCGCAACCAATTAAAAGCCTAGAAGAACCGGCAGTTTCGAGAGAAGTGCCGGTTTTTTATTGGGGTAGGCAAAAAGTGCACGCCTAACGCAATGCCTAACGCAAACTGGATCAGACTGGTTGAGCGTTGCGAATGACTATCAATGTATTTTGTCTATCGTGTCGTCTATCACGTTGCCTAACCCTTTGCCTAACCCAAGGCGCATGGGGCAAAGTGTCATGGAATGTTTCGTCGAGTCAAAGCATTCTCTCTCGGATTTCAGACGACGATGTATTGTAGAGATAGGTAATGGTTCGCTGGAAGAATGGCTGATGAAGCGGGTTGCGCTGCCAGATAGATTCCCTGAAATTGCGCAAGAATGGAACACGAAGCGCAATAGCTATCCAGCACAAGACGCATCTCTCGGCTCTAAGGATTGGGTCTGGTGGCGGTGTTTGCGCAACCCCAAGCATGAATGGCAACAGCCTATCTATAAGCGGATTAGGGGATTGGGCTGCCCGACCTGCATCATCGAAGACTAGTCACAAGCTAAACTCTTCCCGGAGATAGCGCGTGAGTGGCATAAGAAGCTGAATGGCGATGTGACTCCCAATGATGTCGCGGGACGAGGGCGACACCGTGCGTGGTGGCAATGCAGCGATGACCGGGATCACGTCTGGGAAGCATTCGTCTGCAATCGAACAAGCGAGCGTCTAACGGGTTGTCCTTACTGTGCAGGAAAGAAAGTAGACAAGTCTAACTCTGTAGCAGCCTGCCGCCCGGACCTTGTGCGTGAGTGGCACGAGAAAAATACGTTGAGACCGGACGAAGTTGCGTGCGGTTCGCGTAAGAAAGCATGGTGGCAATGTAGGCGAAACAAGAAGCACGTTTGGCGCACAGACATTACAGACCGGGCAAGAGGCGGAGCCGGATGTCCATTCTGTTCGCATAAATATGTAAGCGACGACAATCGCCTTTCCGTCCAGGCGCCAGAGATAGCCGCTGAGTGGCACCCCACAAAGAATAGGCGGGTTCATGCCGACTCTTCGCATGGCTCATTCTTCAAGACCCAGAACAACTTTGTCGTGCCGCACGAAAGAATGAGGATGAATGGTAAGCGGCTAGGGGCATCAGATATGCCGGTCTATAGCAGGGAGGTCGTCTG
>CAZRMH010000638.1:0-3083 GCA_964600935.1 uncultured Candidatus Obscuribacterales bacterium | reverse complement strand
AGGCTTATCGTGTTGAACAAGAGCTGATGCTCGTCTTTGATGGTGTGAAACGATAGAAGTTTTTTACTTTTCGGATTGTTTAACCGAGTGTCAATCGCTTTTGCGAAATTTGATGTTCCAGTTAGGAAAGGTGGGGAGCCGTGGAATGAACGGCTCCCCAAGTGTGAAAACTGCCCTCGGAAGGATTTGAACCTTCAAATTCCTGTGTTTAAGACAGGCGCATATACCAGTTCTGCTACAGGGGCATGTGACCGTACAAGTCGGTGTGCTATCTGTTTAAACCGAGGAATCGAACCTCGAACAGTCTGAGTTTTAATCAGATACTCTTACCTTTTGAGTTAGTTTGTAAGCACTTCCTGTCAGAGTACGGCGCACTACTAATGGAGACTATCGGTTTCGAACCGATTACCTTCTCGTTGCAAGCGAGACGCTCTACCGGACTGAGCTAAGTCCCCATAATGGTGGCAGAGACCGGAGTCGAACCGGTAGTCTTCAGGGTATGAACCTGACATGTTGACCATTACACCACTCTGCTAAATTGGCGCACCCCCCAGGATTTGAACCTGGATCTGACGAGTTTGGAGCTCGCGATGTTGCCGTTACACCAGGGATACGTAAGGCGTAAAGGCATTCGAGTAAATGTGCACATGCATCACCGTTTTGATCCCGACGAAATAAGTCGATCCAAAATCGGCGTGCAATTTATGCATGTGCACAACCACTCAAAAGTGCGTTACGCGGGTTCAATTTTCAGGGTGCGAGTTGTTCGATGCTGAATGATTCAACTGAAACGCGCATGGCGACAGTCCCTTCGCGTAGCGGAGGAGCTCGAACTTTGTACTTTTTCTCTAGTTGCGAAAACCTGCGGTTAAAACAAAAAACCTGGGCTTTCGACCCAGGCTTGACGATTTAGATAAGACACTATGTGATGTCAGATCGCCCCTGGGTAAATTTTATGTGCGACGAGTGCCGTCCAAAAGCCGCGTCCGCCTTTGGCGGTCAGCTCATTGCGACTCTCGCAACCCATATAATTGTGTGTCGATCTGAATAACATGATCTAACTCCTAAATCGCTTCCCGTTTTGTTGTGCCTCTTCTATTCAGTAGGAGTGGCACGAACAAATTTGGTCGGCACTGACAATAATACCACAGCCCCCAAAAAAATAGCCAGGGGTTTTTCAACTTTTAATCTTCCATCGACAGTGGACATGCGGGTTTTACGCATATAGAAATAAAAGCTTATTTGGTAATAGTCTAGTAAACACTCTTGTTTTACTGTTTGATAATCAACTTGTTCACATCAAGATAAGAGACTTATTTCAAATCATGTCTTAATTCGAGGTTTTCAGAAAAACTATAATCTCATCTCAGCTTGATCTCTAACCTTCGTCTGTAACCATACTCACTAATGCTTCTCCAAAGAAAGAAACTTGAATGAAAAGAAGCATTTAGTTCAAATAAATCCATTATGCGATTGGTTCCAGTACGATAGGGAATGGAACCTTTATGGAGACGGAGATAGGTACATGGCAAAGGTCGTTTACTCTGACCGACACTTAACAGACGCCGGCTGGGTAGCCGGCACTGAGCGCTGGGACGACGGGAAATTAACTCTTGTCAGTCCTCCGACGGATACTGCCATGACTGTCAGGTATTCTGTGCCCCTGCATAGACCGCCTTTTGTTACCACGCAGTGGAAAACGGACAAGTCTGATCGACTAAGTGAACTATTCGACAAGTATGGTGAATTGCCGGAGGATCTTCGAGATCTGGAACAGCCTTCCGATGACGATGATTCGGACGGATAAAACGGCAGACCAATTGTTTTGAGATTAGTGCGAGTCGGGAGGTCCTTCTGGTCCGAACTTCGCAAGATCTTCCATAACGTTTCGCAGAGAAAATCTTGGCGTAAACCCGAGTAATTCTTGTGTTTTTGAAATGTCTAGTCTGCGCGGCGGTTGCTCTAATGGCAGCTTATTCATTTTTGCCAATTCGAAGTATTCACCGTAATGCTTTTTAAAACTACTGAATTGCCCATTTTGATCCCATGAATTCAGATCATCTTCGGAGTATTCATAGGCACCATCTACGGTGAGTATGAGATTCTGGGCTGGCTGATCGGTCATCAAAAAATCGATGCCCTTTTCGACGGCTTGTGCGACATCGTCGATGTGAACAGCGCCTTTCCAGAACCATTTCACCCAATCAAGATAAGTAGTATAAACAGTGCGGTTCCAGTGCGGTATAAACGCTCTCGGTCTCAATGTGAGCACTCGCATTTTATAGTGCTCTGCATAAAACGTAGCCGTTTGCTCTGAGATGATTTTGCTATGACCATACACCGTATCTGGTGCGTCGACACTGGTGCTTGAAATGAAAAGTACTCTCTGCACATTGGCTAAACGAGCGGCTTCAAAGACTTCAAATGTTCCTCTGATGTTTAGATCGAAAAAATCGTAATCGTTTTTTTCTTTGTTAAATTCATGTACGCCGTGCCAGGCTGCGATGTGAACGATGACATCACATCCGGTGCACCATTCTGGCCAACGATTGCGTTCGAGAATCGATCCTTCGATGTACTCGCCAGGCTGATAGTCAGCGGGTTTGCGAAGGTCGAGCAAGCGAACTTCCATTCCGCGCTCAATCAGCTTTGGAGAGAGAACTCGGCCAAGGTCTCCGCAACCGCCAGTTAGTAATACGCGCATGTGTCACCGCAGTTAGAGCGAGGTGTAGGTGAGATTGACTGCTCAGGTTTGATCAACGAATGCGTTTTTTCCCTCCCACAATTATAAGTGGTCCGTTTAAGAACTTTTGGCGGCGGAGGAACAAAGTTGGCAGTGCGAAAGTCTCTAGATTCGGCTCTGTTGGCAACGGACAGGATTTCAATAAGTTCCGGATATTTGCATTATCCAGTTCATATCTGAAATCATGATAAGATGACCGACTGATTGCTTTACTACTGCTGTTGCAGTGTCAGATGTCATAAGGAAGGAGCTTAAGTATGAGAACCTCGCGTCGCGCTATTTTGTCCGTGATGTCGTCTTTGTTAGTATCCGGTGGCTTGTCAGCAAACGCAGCTGATCC
>CAZRMH010000637.1:0-3093 GCA_964600935.1 uncultured Candidatus Obscuribacterales bacterium | reverse complement strand
CTCTCGAACACGAAGGCATCGAACCCGGTCGCACCATCAACATCGCCGGCGTCGAATTCATCTACGGCGAAGACTGGTAACAAACGGATTCGCTGTCAGACAAAATCGACCACCAAACCACTGACGGTTACTCAAACCCTCGAAAAATGACAAGGCTGTTGCCAAGCGTCATGTCTAGAAATAAAAAAATCGCCTAATGACAAGGCACGTTTTGCGACTCACGCGTTTCGAGTTAGGAAGACGCTATGCGCGTACATGTCGAAAATTGAGACGCACGAAATCGCTGGTGACGACTCAACCTTGGCGAAGTGCGTTTACCAGCGATTCAAGATTTTGAAATTAGAAGCGTTGTTCCAGAGAGGGTTCGAGGTCCGTAAGGATTGCTCGAATCCGAGATCCGCGGAGGACTACTCTTTGGTTTCTTCTACTGCTGGAGCGTCAAGCAGACGCTCTAGACGTCTCAAGTTTGCTTCTTTCGCTTTCTTTCTCAGTTTGCGAGTACGCTTGAGCACCTTTGCAGCGCGCTTCATTCCTCTTTGCTCAGCCATTGGCTTATCTCCGTTTGTTGCTCTACAGCGCGACAATGACTTTCCGCAATGACGAAAAGAATCCATCTCGGCTTAATCTCAGCCCTCTCACACGCCTGAGGCAGGAATGGGGGCTGGAAGATAGAATGATACCGTCAAGAGCCTTATCTGGCTACACCCAAAGGTTGCCAAGGAATTGGATTCCGTTGCTGCCGTTGCTAGCCAGCGTCTCAATAATCTCATCGCTCACGGGCGGGAAGAGAGTCATCTGAGCCAGCTCCTCAAGCCCGACGAACTCAACTCCAACTAGCACTGGTTCGTCGCCAAGTTTCAGCGTGCCGCCGGTCACTTTCGCTTTGATAAAGATGTTTACAATGTGCCGCGTCCGATCGGGCGCGATCGCCTCAGAGAGGTAAAGAAAACGCTCCATCTCGACTTCGAGACCGGTTTCCTCCTTGACCTCGCGCACGGCGCACTCCTCGAAGGTCTCGCCATATTCGAGCCGCCCGCCGGGCAAAACCCAGTAACGCTGATTGCCTTTCTTGTGCCTGACAAGCAGTATTTCGCCGTCCTTGTTAAGGACCACCACCGATATCCGAGTGGTTGGAATCGTTCTATTTTTCGGCGTAAACCTTCGTTTAGACAACTTATTCACTTCAGCAGAGTCACCTAATTAGAAATTGTACGTCAATCCGGCGCTTCTCCCATATTTCAAATCATCAAATACCAATCCCGAATCGAGCTAAACGGCTAGCCTGTCTGATACTTTATTAAGGTCATATGGAGGCTCTTTGTTATGACACTTGAGCAACAGCTCCGAGATCTGGCGCAGGAAGCGGTCAGAGACATAGCTGCGAACGAAAATCTAGAATCGCTGGAAGAATTGCGTTTAAAATTTATCGGCCGAACTGGCGCGATCACAACAATTTTGCGCGGACTTGGCAAACTGGACGGCGACGAGCGCAAGCGCGTCGGTCAAGTCGCCAATGAAGTCAAAGACGAAATTCAATCAGCCCACGATCAACGCAAAAAACTGCTCGACGACGCGGTCCTGACTGCGCGACTGGCCAAAGAAAAAATAGATGTGACCCTACCGGGTACTCGGCTTGAACTCGGTCATATTCACCCGCTCACGCAGGTGACGGAAGAAATTATTTCGATCTTTTACGGAATGGGTTTCACTGTCGCTGACGGTCCGGAAGTCGAAACCGACTATCATAATTTCACCGCTTTGAATACGCCTCAAGACCATCCGGCAAGAGATGAACAAGATACGTTCTATACGAACGTACGCCCCGACGTGCTCTTGAGGAGCCAGACTTCAACGGTACAGATTCGTGTGATGGCTGATAAAAAGCCACCACTGCGAGTGATTTCCCCTGGTCGCGTTTATCGCAACGAAGAGATCAACGCTAGAAAGTATCCGCTTTTCCATCAAGTTGAAGGACTGCTCGTCGATCGTGACGTCACCTTCGGTCAACTAAAGGGGACGCTCAACGCCTTTATCCGTGAGCTTTTCGGCAAGCCTCTAAAAACGCGTTTTCGTCCGGACTTCTTCCCTTTCACCGAACCAAGCGCGGAACTCGACAGCCAATGCCCATTCTGCGAAGGTTCCGGCTGCAGAACTTGCGGCGGCAGAGGTTGGTTGGAATTGCTGGGCTGCGGAATGGTCGACCCCAACGTCCTCGAAGGCGTCGGAATCGATTCGGAAGAATGGTCCGGCTTCGCCTTCGGTATGGGCATAGAACGGCTGGCCATGTTGAAGTTCGGAATCAACGACATTCGACATTTCTACAACAACGACTTGCGATTCTTGCGACAGTTCTAGTCAGACTGGCTGCTCAGAAGGTCATTCATAAAAACTGAGGACCCTGAGCACAACTGACAGAATTGAAAGAGCGCTTGAACGAATTGGCAATTAGCGAACGCACAGAACAACTATTCATCAGGATTATCGCGTAATGAAACTCTCATACAGCTGGCTTTGCGACTATGTCGATCTGACAGGATTCACTCCTCAGGAGGTCGCCGATAAGCTCACCATGGGCGCCTTCGAAGTTGAAGAAATTTCGACGTCAGGACCGTCGATTGTCGGTCCGGTAGTTTCGGGTGAAATTCTCGACATCAAGGTTCATCCAAACGCTGACAAAATCAGGCTCACCAAGATCCGGCTGGCTGAAGGCGCAGAACCAGTTGAGATTGTTTGCGGTGCGCAAAACATCGAAGTCGGTCAACGCATCCCGGTGGCTTTGCCGGGTGCAGAAGTTTTGAACCGTAAAACCGGCGAAAAACTCGAAATCAAAGCTTCTGAAATTCGAGGAGTTCACTCCAACGGCATGCTCTGCTCGCCACCGGAACTCGGTATCACAGACGGTGACAGCGAAGGAATCTATATATTGTCCAAGCCCGGCGAAACAGGCTTCCCGCTTGGCGTAGACATGATTGAACACTTTTCGTTGAAACCGGAATATATCTTCCACGTCGGATCACGTTCCAATCGCGGCGATGCCATGAGTGTGGTCGGTCTAGCACGCGAAGTCGCAGCTCTCATGGGTCGCGAGCTCAA
>CAZRMH010000636.1:0-3103 GCA_964600935.1 uncultured Candidatus Obscuribacterales bacterium | reverse complement strand
GGACAACCGAGCTTTCTAGGAGGCAACGGAGATAAGGTATGCTTAAATGGCGTGCGGCTGCACGAACTGATGCGGGTTGCCAGCGTCAGAGAAACGAAGACAACTTTTGGATGAGCCCGGATCAACGGGTTTTTGCAGTTGCTGATGGAATGGGGGGCGCGGTTGGCGGTTCCCGAGCAAGTAAGCTCGCTGTCGAAGCGATTGAAAAATCATGGCGCGAAGGTCCTCCGATACTCGACGACAAAGACAAGATCCAGAAATGGCTTGACGAGACAGTCAACATGGCCAACCACAAGGTTTGGCATGAGGCTGAAGAAGATGCGTCTGTCAGAGGAATGGGCACCACTGTCGTGGTGGCAGTTCAGTCTGATAACAACATGCTTCAGATCGCTCACGTAGGCGACTCGAGAGCTTATCTAGTGAGAGATGGAAAACACACGCTATTGACCAACGATCACTCGGTGGTCCAAGAGATGGTGCGAGCTGGTCGATTGACCGAAGAGCAAGCACGAATCAATCCTTATAAAAACTTAATTACTCGATGCCTCGGTCACGAGGAACGCGTAGAAATCGACCATACACCAGTCGAACTCAAAGATCGCGACTGGGTTGTGCTCTGCTCAGATGGTCTACCGACCGTTCTGCGCGACGAACAAATTTCTGAAGCTGTCGGAGACATGACCGATCCGGATGATGTCTGCGAAGAGCTTGTCAAACAGACCCTCGATGGCGGCGCGCCTGACAACGTAACCGTAGTCGTAATCAGTTATCAAGACGAATCAAGCAACGGCAGCTCCTAGTCCGAGATGGTGAGCGGCTTATGCGCGAGATGTGGTGGAGTCATCGATCCTACGGGACGCTGCACCGTTTGTGGTAATCAAGCTGGTATGCAACAAAACAACTCTAGCCCGCAAAACGCATCGCAAGGCAAGCCGGTTTCGACTTCGAGACCAGCTTTTCTGTACAACAAGCTCACTAATGAACGCTATCCACTGACGCAGTCAGTGAGCAAAATTGGTCGCGACCAAACCAACAACATTTCAATTACTAACGATCACTACATCTCCAGGCACCATTCGTGGGTTCTGCAAATGCAGGGCGGATATTGGATCGAAGACCTCGGATCCACAAATGGTACGCTGGTTAACGGCGAATTGCTCGGCGAACGCCGCCAGATCAATCCCGGAGATCGCCTGACCATCGGGAAAACCGAGCTCATATTTGTAATGGAATAATTCCATGTCACGTCGGTTCGACCATTATAAAATCCTGGCCGAAATTGGTCGGGGTGGTATGGGCATCGTCTATAGAGCTCAGGACGAGCGAACCAATACTGACGTCGCCATAAAGCAATTGATTTTAGAGAACATCGATTCGACGAAACACAAAGAGTTTCGTGATCGATTCCGACGCGAAGCGCAAACAGCATTGCGCTTGGTTCACAAAAACATAGTTTCAGTTCTAGAGATTTCGCAAGATCCGGATAGTTACTACTACGTGATGGAATTTCTCGAAGGGCATAGCCTGCGTCGCGAGATCGCTAATCGCGGTGGAAAATGTCCGCCACACATTTTTCTCAACATTCTCGAGCAAGTAGCGGCTGGACTTTCCTACGCCCACAGCATGAATGTCATTCATCGAGACGTGAAACCAGACAATATCTTTATCATGCAAGACGGTACCGTGAAAGTCACCGACTTTGGTATCGCGCGTGTCGCCGATCTGGAGGAAACGAAACTTACAAAGACAGGCGTAATGCTGGGAACGCTCGCTTATGTTTCACCAGAACAATTGCAAAATGCAAAAACGGTGGACCACCGCGCCGATATTTTTTCACTAGGGGTGGTGTCATATGAAGCTTTGTGCGGATATCTACCGTTCACAGGCGATGGCATCGCAGCCACAATCGTGCGAATTATGTCTCAAGAAGAATTGCCACTGATGTCGATGAACAGCGCGATATCGGCTGAAATTTCCGGAGTTGTCTCTCGCGCATTGAGAAAGAAACCGAAAGATCGATACCGTTCGGTAAACGAATTTATTCGAGATTTCAAACATGCGGTCGATATCACATGTGGTGACATTCGTTACGACACTCTGAACATCGATTCGTTCACCTCGGTTCCCGAAGGTGGTGCTCCGGTGCCGATTTCACATGCGATTACGCCACCGGATATAAACAGCCAGGACGATGCATTTAATACGGATCCGGAATTGCAAGTTTCGAATTTTTCACAAGAATCAGAAATGCGCGATTCGATAAATCAG
The DNA here is from genome assembly GCA_964600935.1 of uncultured Candidatus Obscuribacterales bacterium. Taxonomy (GTDB): domain Bacteria; phylum Cyanobacteriota; class Vampirovibrionia; order Obscuribacterales; family Obscuribacteraceae; genus JADYXR01. Next base: position 835 of record CAZRMH010000636.1, on the reverse strand, counting down.
GATCTGCATGAGACCAAAGCTAGTGACTATGCAAATAAAAGTCCAGGCGCCGGACACGCGCTCTTCAGTGCGAACTCCAATTCGGATACGAACTTGAAACCTGAAGTCAGCATCGCAAGTAATCTATCAACAAGCCTGGATATAGCAAATAGTGAACCCGCTAAAAAGCCATCAGAGCCGGATCTCACCCAAGTCACTTTAGCATCGACCAATTTAAACGATTTCGGTCTGGACAACACCCTAGACAAAACCGGAGCATTAAAGGAAAAGCCACGACCGAAGTTTCCCACGACCGGAAAAATAAACAAAACTGACTCGCCGATAGAAAGATCAATCTCGGCACGGACGGAGGGGAACGACACCTCGGCAGACATGAGACCTCCTGAGTTCAGAGAATCATCGCCAAATTTCAAGAAGTCCCAACCGCCAGATTACCGACCAGCGTCTTCGCCTCCAGCCTCCCGTCCGGCGCGATCAGACACACCGTTTATTCAACCGACATACAACCCAATCAAGTTGGTGATGACGATTAAGACACACGGTGCCAATGAAAAACCGTTTGTCGAACTGTCCGCGAGCAGCTACCGATCTGGAAAATTACTGGTGGCCGATAGCGCGATGCGAAAAGTTCATATGTTTTCGCGCGAAGGTCGCTGGATTTGTGATTTGACTCAGCGCCCCGAGATCAGCTCCAAAACCGGCGGCGGAATGTTCACAAAACCTAGTGGCATTGCAATTGATGAACGTGGTCGCGCTTATATTTGCGACTCAAGCGATCAATATATTCGAATCTTCGATGGACAGGGGTTGTTCATCAAAGAGTTCAAAAATATTC
>CAZRMH010000635.1:0-3107 GCA_964600935.1 uncultured Candidatus Obscuribacterales bacterium | reverse complement strand
CATTAATCACCTCTAAGTTAACGATATACGGCAGATCCAACTTCCGCTCTTCAAGTTTGTTAACGGCAGAGCCTTGTAGCCCTTGGTATTATGTAATTACTGAATGGCGCCCGGTGATTTCCTCACCAGTTGCCAGTTTCCTCCTTAACTAGTCCACCACAAACTAAACTCTTCCTCTTTGCACCTTGTAAGGAGGAAGTTTTTTTATGGAGCCACGCGGAATAGCCAAGAAGCTTTGTTGTCATGAAACATTTCAACCGCGGTTGAAAATCGGAATTCAACATTTGCCTCAGGGCATCATCGCCGTTGACGGCGATTATCATCGCCTCCATTGGTTCAATTCGGAATTTCAATTTTGCCTCAGGGAATCAACGCCTTTGACGGCGATTACGTTCGCTTCCATTGGTTGAATTCAGAATGTCAATTTTGCCTCAGGGAATCAATGCGCTGATGGCGATCACGTTCGCTCCGGTGTTTGAAATCCAGAATTCAACGTTTAGCTCGGGAAATTCAATGATTAGCTAAGAGAACAAAAGCCCTGATAGCGTTTTATACTCGCTGCTAGCGGTTGAACTTCGAAACGCAACTCTGACTGTTGGAAGATAACGCGATCGCGTTTACGATTCGCCGCCGGCAGTTTTTGCTTTGGGCAGTGGTGGCGTAGGTGATGCCTCTCCGACGAAGTTTACATGAATCAAAACGAGCGGTTCGGTATTCATCTCGTTTTGGAAATAACAGGCAAGACCGCCCTGCAAGAAGTCCTTCAAATCCTGAGGATTGAGGTTGTCGATCACCTTATGGTTGCTGAGAATATGTTTGACTTGCTCTTGCACCTTGATTACAAACTCTTCGGCTGGAACGCCTCGCGGCAAAATCACACCGCGGATATAGACATCCGGGCCAGCGACAATTTTGCGTTCATCGTCTAATAGTGCAACCACAGTGATCAATCCGTCCTCGGCAATGTGCCGGCGCTGTTCGAGGATATCTTCGTCCAGCCGCCATTCTCGGTTATAGTCAATCAGGACGATACCGGCTTTGATGCGATCGGTTTTAGTCGATTTGTCCTTTGTGATTTCCAAAACATCACCGTTTTCCATTACGAAAACATTTTCGGCAGCGACACCACATTCGATGGCAAGGTCAGCATGTCCTACGAGCATTCTGTACTCCCCGTGAATAGGCATGAAAAACTTGGGTTGAGTGATGTTCAACATAAGCTTCTGTTCTTCCCGGCAAGCATGTCCGGAAACGTGAACGCCGGAGTCTTTGCCGTAGACCACATCTGCTCCGCGCAGGAAGAGTGCGTTAATTGTATTGGCAACAGAACGTTCGTTACCAGGAATTGGGGTTGCTGAAATTACTACCGTGTCACCAGGTTGAATTCTAATCTGTTTGTGTTCGTCATTGGCAATTCTGGTAAGTGCAGACATCGGTTCGCCCTGACTTCCAGTCGTGAGAATCACAACTTGATCTTCCGGCCAGTCTCTTACCTGTTCCACCGGGATCAGTAATCCATCAGGGAAGCTCATGTAGCCAAGTTCTCGCGCGATGGTGGCAAAGTTGAGCATCGACCGTCCGAGGATTGCTACTCGGCGTTCGTACTTCATAGCAGCATTCAAAACTTGACGAACACGATGAACATTACTTGCAAAAGTAGTGACAATAATTCGACGTTTGGCATTTGCAAACACTTCGTTCAGTTTATTCCAAACTGTTTTTTCCGATGGTGTAAAGCCAGGACGCTCGGTGTTCGTGCTGTCGCTCATGAGAAGGAGAACGCCTTCCTCAGCCGCATTTGCAAGGCTGGCGATATCGAACTGTTCGCCGTCCACCGGAGTAAAATCGAATTTAAAATCGCCGGTGTGTATCAGCACACCAACAGGAGTTCTAATAATTAGACTGAACGAATCAGCAATTGAATGTGTGCAGCGAATGAATTCAACTTCGAAGCAACCGATTTTCACGCGTTGTCTTGGTTTAACAGTGCGCAAAGATGTTCGATGAGCGAGTCCGGCTTCTTTGAACTTTCCTTCAAGTAAACCTAGAGCCAGAGCCGGTCCGTAGATCACGGGAATGGTCATCTCTTTCAGAATATATGGAATGCCACCAATGTGATCTTCGTGACCGTGGGTGATCGCGAGTCCCTTTAGTTTCTCCTGATTTTCGAGAAGAAAACTGATATCCGGAAGAACAATGTCGACACCCAGCATGTCCTCAGATGGAAATGCAAGACCGGCATCCACCAACATCATGTCGTCACCATAGGCGATGACCATGGTGTTCTTACCAATTTCTCCCAGTCCGCCTAGCGGTATGACTTTCAGCGGACCACTCATGAAAACACCGAGCCTCCAGAAACTTATACGTAAGATAGATTTTCAAGCACGCCGGTGTTCTTGAGAATCTGTTTTAGAACGGTCTTCTCGTCTTCCGTGAGCGGAACCAGGGGAAGTCGAACATGCTCCTTGCACAAACCGAGTTTGCTCAACGCATACTTTACGCACACCGGATTTGGTGCCGAAAATAGCCCTTTGAAGAGCGGAAGATATTTGTAGTGAAGCGCGCGGGGACCATCGACATCACCGGAGAAGAACTTCGCCATGATTCCGGAAATACCTTCACCGACAACGTGACTTGCGACGCTGATGACACCGCAGGCTCCGACCGAGAGAAACGGCAGTGTCAGGTAGTCGTCGCCACTGTAAATTCGAAACTTATCCGGAGCTCTGGCTGCGATTTCCGCCGCTTGATCGACATTGCCCGTTGAATCTTTGATGGCGTGAACAGTGTCGCATTGCTCAGCAATTCGCAACATCGTTTCTGGAAGAATATTGACTCCGGTTCTCGATGGAATGTTGTACACAATCATCGGCAGCGTCGAAGCAGACGCGATTTTTTTGATGTGCGCTTCAATTCCGGCTTGGTTCGGTTTGTTGTAATACGGAGCGACGACGAGCAATCCATCGGCGCCTTCCTTCTGCGCAATCTGCACCAGCTTCACCGACTTTTCGGTGTCATTAGTGCCGGCACCCATGATCACTTTTCCGCGTTTTTTACAGATACTAAACAACCAAATAAAAATATAAAATTTAAAATAAAACGTA
>CAZRMH010000634.1:0-3167 GCA_964600935.1 uncultured Candidatus Obscuribacterales bacterium | reverse complement strand
GGCTGGCTGGCCGACTGCTTCGAGAACGCCCGCGTGGACGATTTCGCCCGAGTGGATGTTGACGCCTTTAGCGAGTGCGGCATCGTCTTCACAGGCTTTGTAGCCGTGTCTGGCGAGTTTCAAGCCATAGCTCATGGTGGCGTTGGTGAGTGCACGAGTAGACGTCCATGGCACTGCGCCAGGGATGTTGGCGACACCGTAGTGGAGAACGCCTTCGTACAAGTAGGTTGGAGCTGAGTGTGTGGTCGAGTGAATGGTTTCGATGCAACCGCCCTGGTCGACGGAAACGTCGACGATAACAGAGCCTTGCTTCATGCTCTTGACCATTTCTTTAGTGATGATTCTTGGCGCTTGTTTGCCCGGAATCAAAACGGCGCCGATTACGAGGTCGGCTTGTGGAAGCAATTCTTCCAAGTATTTACCGACTGAATATACGGTTCTCAATTGTCCGCTGAACACATCATCGAGATATCTCAAACGATCGAGCGAGAGATCGAAGAGGGTTACGCGAGCGCCAAGACCGAGGGCGATTTTGGCTGCGTTGGTTCCGACTACACCGCCACCGATGATGATGACTTCGCCTGGTTCTACACCAGGAACGCCGCCGAGCAACACGCCTCTGCCGCCCATTGGACGCTCGAGGTAGTTGGCACCGATTTGCGTGGCGAGACGACCTGCGATTTCAGACATTGGTGTGAGCAATGGCAGGGCGCCGTTTGCGGTTTGAACCGTCTCGTAGGCGACGCATGTGGCGCCGGTCTTGGCGAGGTCTACAGCGAGCTTCGGATCAGCTGCGAGGTGCAGGTACGTATAAAGGATTTGACCTTTTCTGATCATCGGAAGTTCGGAAGCTTGAGGTTCTTTGACCTTGAAGATCAAGTCAGCTTCACCGAATACAGCAGCCGCATCAGGAAGAATCTTCGCGCCTGCAGCTTTGTACTCGTCGTCAGTGATACCGCTTCCGACACCAGCGTTTTTCTCTACATAAACGGAATGACCTTCCGCGAGGAGGGCGCTGACGCCCGCTAGCGTCAGGGCGACACGATATTCGTGATCCTTAATTTCTTTTGGAACTCCAACCTTGGCCAAGGGACGACCCTCCATTGCAAAAAGCTTTAACCATATTTGAAGTTAAGATTTTATCTTGAGTGGATGCCAACTCCATATACTTTGATACAAGTTTTAGTATTGAAGCCTTTCTTAGAAGGTTCTCACAAGGGATCACAAACATATGTCTCAGTCATTAGTAATAGTAAACGGTGCAAGAACGGCTTTTGGAGCCTATGGCGGCGGACTCGCCAGTCAGAGTGCGACAGATTTGGCGGTTGCTGCAACCAAAGGTGCTCTGTCCAAATCGAAAGTTGATCCCGGTGATGTCGACTTCGTCGTCATGGGGAACGTTCTTCAAACAAGTAAGGATGCGATCTATCTGGCTCGTCACGTCGCGTTGCGCAGTGGATGCAAGGAAACAACCCCTGGATTGATTTTGAACTTGTTGTGCGGCTCCGGAGTGATGGCTGTTGCCCACGCCGAGATGCTGATCAATTCCAACCAGGCTAAGGTTGTCGTCGCCGGCGGAACTGATTCGCTTTCACAAACGCCTTACATAAGTTGGGGTGTTCGCTGGGGGGCGCGCATGGGCCACTCTGAACTCTGGGATGGTCTGGATATTCGCGACACGGTTCCGAACGCTTCGATGGGTGAAACCGCTGAGAATCTCGCCTCCGATTTCAAGATCGGACGAGAGGAACAGGATGAGTTCGCTTTGATGAGCCAACATCGTTTTCGCGACGCGCTTGCCAAGGATGTTTTCAAAGACGAAATCGTTGGTGTGACATTGAAGGATCGCAAAGGGAAAGAAACGGTTATCGAGAAAGACGAACACTGTCGTCCGGATACCGTTCTCGAAGGGCTTGCTAAGCTGAAACCGGCATTCAAGAAAGATGGCTCGGTCACTGCTGGAAATGCTTGCGGTATTGTAGATGGTGCGTCGGCTCTCGTAGTCATGAGTGAAGACGAAGCTAAAAAACGTGGTTTGACGCCATTATCACGCGTGGTGTCATGGGCGGTTACTGGTGTTCCTCCGCGTATTATGGGAATCGGTCCGGTTCCTGCAATTCCACTGGCGTTGGAGAAAGCAAAACTGAAGCTCGAAGATATCGACCTGTTCGAAATCAACGAAGCCTTTGCTGCGCAGTATCTCGCCTGTGAGAAAGAAGCAAAGCTCGATCGCAACAAGGTGAACGTGAACGGCGGCGCTATCGCAGTCGGACATCCATTCGGCGCTACTGGAGCGCGTCTACTTCTGACACTGTCGTTGGAACTGCAACGACGCAAAGCTAAATACGGATGCGTCAGCCTCTGCATCGGCGGCGGCATGGGGATCGCGATGATCATCGAACGCGTTTAAACCAGGTTGATATCTGCCGCGTAACAACCTTCAAAGCTCGAACGGAGTAGGTGTGGTTTGGTATTCGCGCAGACTGAAACCGTTCGGACCCTCTAAAAGTAAGCGCAAAACACGAAGAGCGAAGTAACCACTTCGCTCTTCCTTATTTCTATTGCAGCGCGCGGGTGGTTTAACCCTTACCCCAATACGTAACGTACTTGTTTGGTTTAACTGGCTCCGGATCTTCATATCCTTCAGCCGATTGAACGCCGAGTTTGATGTATTTGCTTTCTACTTTCTCAGGCTCTTGATGGGCTGCGTGTTTGAAACCGCGATGGTGCCTCGCATATGCCAATTCTGGAAGAATTGATGGAGCATATGGTGGCGGTGGTGGTACCAGATAACTTTTGCCTTTGTGACGATAGGCTATGCGCCGTTTCGCCTGCTGCTTCGTGACTGTGGCAGAGAGTCTTTGAGTTGCGGTCGTCGTCTTTGCTTGCGACTGTTGAGTCGTCGCCGCTGACGCGTCACTTGCTGTCGAGATCGAGACCAGTGCGATTACTAGTCCGGCTGATAGTCGCCCTAACATGGAACCCCTCCACGAGATGGCGACCTGGAGTGTTAACTCTATCGCCACAGATTCTTAAGTGTCCTCGCTAAGACACTAGGTTTATCCTACCACTTGGACGGATTTTTAAACTTAAGTGAGTGGCAGCGGGGCTCCATCTACGGGGTTTTCGCGGTCTGGATGGATGTCAGCAGGAGAGCTTCCAAGTGG
>CAZRMH010000633.1:0-3197 GCA_964600935.1 uncultured Candidatus Obscuribacterales bacterium | reverse complement strand
AGATGACTTCTCCCGTTCGTCAAACCGCAAAGGACGGCAGTTGGGTTATACAGTTTGGTATGCCTACCAAGTTCAGCCTGGACAGCCTTCCCAAAGCACTAGATGAGCGCATTAGTTTTCACACGATCAAACCAAGTCGGCAAGCTGTTATTCGCTTCTCAGGATTCGCTACCAAGCGGGCAATCGCAGAAAAAACTGATTCCCTGATCACTTTTTTGCGTGCCCATAATATAGCTGCCAAATCCGAGCCGTCCCTCTATTTTTACGACTCACCTTTTACGCTCCCCTGGGATCGAAGAAATGAAGTTGCAATTGAAATTTAAGAGAGTTGCAGCGTCTCGAAAACTTATTCAATTATGGCTTCGTGCAGGAGCGTAGTCTTCGGAATTATCTAAATGGGTTGCGAGGGTAAGATTTGAACTACTGTTAACCGAGAACTTGGGCCTATCGTCGTTCTATCGCAATTTCGTTCGGGCGATAAGGACCTTCTCGCTTCAAGAGCCAGTTCGATGCAACCAGGCATGAAGCGCTCATGACCTTGATAGTCTTCGCTCACGAATTATGTCCTTTCGTTTCGAGTACCTTCAGTTTGGCTTCGAGTTCCGCAATGCGGTCCTGCAACTGCTCAATTACAGGAGCGACCTGCTCTTGCGAGAACCGCTTGTGAATGTGCTGCGGGCAGTTCACGTCCCAAGCTTCGATCTCGAACAAGATGGCCCGTTCAACCTTGCCGGGATACGAAGGATCATGCAGTCGGTCGACCAGCGCCGGGTCGTCTTCCACCACACGGGCATTGCCCCACAGCTTGATGCGACGGCTGCGAGCGTAGTCCATCAGGAAGATGAACGCCTTCGGGTTCTCCGACAGATTACCCAGCGTGATGTATTGACGATTGCCGCCGAAGTCGGCAAAGCCCAACGTTTTCTCATCCACCACCTTGAGGAAGCCTGGCGAACCACCCCGATATTGAATGTAGGGTTGCCCCTCGGCGTTTGCCGTTCCGAGATAGAACATATCTAGTTCAGCGAGGAAAGCTTCCAATCCTGGGGTGACGGTCGTCTCCCAACTCCCGCCAGATTCCATTCGGGCATAGTTGGACCGAGAGCCTTTCTTCGTTTGAATGTCTTTCACCGCGGGAGTGAAAGCCACGTCGCTGGAAAAGGAACGCATGGCAGGAGTCCTCCGAATTTGTAGGTGTCGCGTAAAAAGCTGGCGGGCGCCGCAGGTCTTGCTCCGGAGCTGACCAGCCAAGCACCCGGTCAGATCACGATTCGCTGCATCGAATGTTTCAAGCGAACTATGAAACTCAAAATCCTTGTCTCCAGCAGCGGAAGAGTAACGAATCAGCACCAGATACGGTGCTGACCTGGCGACCTTCCTCAGGAAGCCAAAACTTTTGGCTGGAGGATTTCAGATATTCTCATCAGATTAAAATGCTTCATCTTTTTCTTGTGCTCCAGATGTCTATCTCGCTTGGGTCAAACCATTCTTACAGTTCAAAGTCTTTGCATGTTTGAACAGCTCGTTGCATTCTTTGTCCAGGATGCCACCGATGATGGTGCACTTACCATAACGAGATGCGTCAATAACTGCTTGCGCTCTGATATTGATCTGCCCAAAGTCGCATGATTGCAGAAATGGCATTGAGCTGCCATAGACAACCAGCGGCATTTTTGTCCATATAATTGCGGATTGACACATCGGACATGATTCGCCGGTCGTATACAGCGCCATATCTCGCCAATTAAAACCAGAGTCGGTATCAGGGCAATTGTTGAGAGCCGTCATCTCTCCATGCCAGATAGGATTCTTGTCGACTCGCACCCAGCCCTCGGCCTCGACTTTTTTAGTTTTGATGTTTACTACAACAGAGCCAAAGGGAAGTTCGGGAACTCGCTTCGCCTGCTGTATGGCCAGTCGCATGAAACTCTCATGGTCGAGATCGTCAAATAATTTCTTGCCTGCAGCGCGAGTTTCTTTTCCCATACTGACGGAAAGCATACTGGCGGCTCCAGTAATAAGGACTGAGCGTCGAGTGATTTTGCTTTTCATGTTGAGTTCGTTTAGACACAGAAACAGGATTCACCAGATATTCTACGCCCTTTAGAGCAGCTCGTCGTCCGTCCAGTGCCCTTCAAAATGCGGCGCTCAGGAAAAGACATTCCCTAGGTTGGACATTGAAACCGGGGAATTATGTAGGTCCCGATTAGAGGAGACATCCGCGAATCAGAATCTGCTACACCAGCGACCGGGGCAGCCGAAGTAATCGATGCCACTAAAGAGCGGTAGCGGCAACGAACCTCGCCGCTGCGTATCGCCTCAATGGCACAGACATCTTGTAATGATCTTGCGCGGGAAAACAACAAAACGAGGCACTTCCAAACTTGGCAACAAGCGCATCACCATTCGCAGATCACTGACAATCCCCAAGCCAGCATTAATTTCGTTTCACCCCTAAAGTCGACAACTCCCCCAAATCGCGCTGTGCGACTGGGTTCGTGCTGATTCGAAGGACTGCGTTCTCTTATCTTTCTTCGCAAGATCGCTCTGTTTAGCAGTTTAGCCAACACTCTTACTCACGCAGAAACGAGATTTTTTCAGCAAATGTCGTTAACATATACAGTTCGACGACATCCGTGCGTTCGTCAATAGTCAAACGCGTATTAAGAGAGGGTTATAAAGTGACCACTGCGACTGAAACAGTTACCGAAAAAGAGACAAAGTCTTACAGTTACGACGAGACTCCATATGAGAGTTATCCGTTTCCTCAATCGCATCCCGATCGATTGGCAACGATGGCAACGCTCTTTGGAATGACACCAAAACCAATTGAAAATTGCAGAGTGCTCGAGTTAGGTTGCGCCAGTGGTGGCAACTTGATTCCAATGGCTTTCACTCTGCCTGGTAGCCAGTTCGTCGGAATCGAATTGTCAGAAAAGCAAGTTGCAGAAGGTCGAAAAGCTATTGAAGGTATCGGTCTCAAAAACATCGAGATCAAACACGAGAGCATTTTGGACGTCAACAAAGACCTCGGAATGTTCGATTACATCATTGTTCACGGCGTATTTTCCTGGGTACCTGATCATGTCCAAGACAAGATTATGGAAATCTGCCAGGAATTGCTCGCTCCTAATGGTGTAGCTTACATCAGCTACAACACCTACCCTGGTTGGCACTATCGCGGCTTGATCCGCGAC
>CAZRMH010000632.1:0-3209 GCA_964600935.1 uncultured Candidatus Obscuribacterales bacterium | reverse complement strand
GGATCGCCGCGCCAGAAGCGTCTGCTCGTGTCACGATACTTGCCGTTCCACTCGGTCCAGAGGACAGGGAAGTTACCGACCTGGTATCCGCCCATGCCAAGATCCCAAGGTTCCGCAATCAGTTTAACTCGCGAAATAACTGGGTCTTGCTGAATCACGTCAAAGAACGCGGATAGTTTGTCAACATCAAAAAGTTCCCGAGCCAGCGCGCTAGCCAAATCGAAACGGAAACCATCAACGTGCATTTCCTCGACCCAATAACGCAGACTGTCCATAATCAGCTGCAAAACATGAGGATGAATCATGTTGAGCGTATTGCCGCAACCTGTGTAGTCCATGTAATAACGCCGATCGTCAGGCAGTGTGCGGTAATAACAGGAGTTGTCTATTCCGCGAAATGATAAAGTCGGTCCCAGTTCACTTCCCTCGGCTGTGTGGTTATACACCACATCCAGTATCACTTCGATACCGGCAGCATGGAAGGTTCTGACCATCATTTTAAACTCTTGAACCGCGTTCAAAGAGCTTTCGGGACGGGCGTAGCGGATATCCGGAGCGAAATACGAGAGGGTGTTGTAGCCCCAGTAATTCGACAAGCCTTCGTTTACCAATCGATGATCATCGACGCGATGGTGAATCGGCATCAATTCGATCGCGGTTACGCCCAGGGATTTCAAATGACGAATCACCGGTTCCGAAGCCAATCCCATGTATGTGCCTGCTAACTCCGGTTTCACTTCCGGATGCAGCCTCGTCATACCTTTGACGTGGGCTTCGTAAATCACCGTTTTGTGCCAGGGAGTATTCGGTCTGGTGTCATTCGCCCAGGTGAACGCATCATCGACAACCATCGATAGTGGCGCATATGGTGCGCTGTCCCGTTTATCAAAACTAAGGTCCCGATCTTTATGACCGAGTTGATATCCATATAAACTGTCATGCCAAGTCAACGATCTGGCAATCAACTTGGCGTAGGGATCCACGAGAATCTTATTAGGATTGAACCGCAGCCCATCCCGTGGTTTGTAAGGTCCGTAGACACGGTAGCCGTAGACTTGCCCGGGCTGAACATCTTTGAGATACACATGCCAAACTTGATTGGTGTACTCTGGCATGATGACGCGATGCGACTCGACCCGGCTGTTGGGCGAATCGAAGAAGCACAATTCAACACGACTGGCGTTTTCAGAGAAAATGGCGAAATTAACGCCTAAGCCATCCCAGGTGGCGCCGAGCGGATATGGTTTACCAGGTAGAACTCGCATAAAAACCTTTTCGAGCCCTTACAGCAACTTGAAGCAACAGTAGTAAGGAAGCGATGATTGTAAACAATGAGTGTCCAACTTTCAAACGAAAGCGCTGATCTTATAAGGTTTTACATAGACTTTAGTGAGCTGCCGATGCGCTAATGGCAACTTCAACAGATAGACATTCTGCTATGAAAATAATTCCAATTGATATGCCACATTGAAAAAAAAGTCGTTTAGCGCATAACATATGGACATCAGAAAAGGAATTTTTGCCAATGAGAATGGCGCTCTTCGTCAACGACATAATGACTCAAGAAGTCGGCTTCACTAACACCAGGCTCGCCCTGGCAGCAATTAATCGCGGTCACGAAGCCTGGTTAATCAATGCGGACTCGTTTCGCTACGACTCCGATGACAAAATCAAAGCGCTTGCCAAGCATGCCCCGAAGAAACAATATAAATCGGCGGCATCCTACTTAGCCGATCTGCAGAGCGCAAAAGCGACTACGGAAGAGATTTGTGTCGATGATCTCGACATTTTGCTGTTGCGAAGCGACCCGGCAGAAGACGTCGGAGGCAGAGCGTGGGCGCAAAGTGTTGGAATAAATTTCGGTCGTGTGGCGATGCGTCACGGAGTAATTGTTTTAAACGATCCAAACGGTCTGGCCAAAGCGATCAATAAGATGTACTTCCAGTTGTTTCCTGAAGAGATTCGTCCGCGCACGATTATCACGCGAAACAAAGCCGCCATCAAACAATTTGCAAAAGAAGAAGGTGGCAACATCGTCCTGAAATCTCTGCAGGCATCGAGCAGTCAAGGCGTTTTCCTCGTACGGAAAAATGAATTATCCAATCTCAATCAAATTGTCGATGCCTTGAGTGCCGAGGGTTATATTATCGCCCAGGAATATTTACCTGCCGCCGCAAAGGGTGATACCAGGCTATTTCTGATGAACGGTCAACCGCTTCGGTATAAAAACAAATACGCTGTTTTTCGTCGAGACCACAGCGATGAAGACGGATCTGCGACTCTTCATCAAAGCGGCGGAACCATGGTGCAAGCAGAACTCACCGATGACATGCTGGAATTGGCGGAAATGGTCAGACCGAAACTGGTCCAAGACGGAATGTTTTTTGTTCGACTCGATATTGTCGGAAAGAAAATAATGGAGATCAACGTCTTCAGTCCAGGCGGCTTGGGCAGTGCCCAGAAGTTTGAAGGGGTTAATTTCAGTCACGCTGTCATCGACGCACTTGAGCGCAAGGTAGACTACATGAAATACTACAGACGCAACTTCGACAACATCGAAATGGCGACACTATAACCTTTGATGTTGCCGGTTTCACAACTGGTTGGGAGCGCCGGCTTCTAAAACTAAGTGATGGAGAGTTTTCAGTGTGGAATTTTTTGGGCAATGTCATCACAATTCTTTCTCAGCCAGTTTTAAAACTCGGCAATACAACACTGACATGGTGGTCGTTAATCTATATCACCGTGTTGATAGCCTTCTTGATGATCACGACAGGAAGACTGCAGAGGCTGATTATCAAACAGGCTGAAACCAGAACAAATCTGGACATTGCCGCCACCAATGGTATCAGTACAATCGTTCGTTATTTGTTCATCGGACTCGGTTTTCTCGTTATTTTGCAAAGCGCCGGAGTGGATTTGAGTTCGCTGACGATCATGGCCGGTGCAATCGGATTAGGTCTGACAGTCGGTATGCAAAGCATTACGACCAATCTGATGAGCGGTTTAACTCTGTACACTGAGCGACCGATCAAGGTCGGCGATCGTGTTGAAGTCGACGGAGTAGTCGGCGACATAACTAAGATTACCTTTCGTGCCACCACTATTCTGACTGACGATAACATCGAAATCATCGTCCCCAATACGCAATTCATTACAGGCAAAGTCATCAACTGGAGCCACAGTTCACCGACCGTTCGACTGCGACT
>CAZRMH010000631.1:0-3235 GCA_964600935.1 uncultured Candidatus Obscuribacterales bacterium | reverse complement strand
TCCAATTCGGCAACGCGATCATATACTCGTTCGTCAATCTTCATCATTTTCTACTCGATGGTGAGATCTGGAAGTTGCGAAAAAATGATATTGGTAAGGCGATTGCGCCGTCAGGCTCGACACTCTAACCGACGTGGAAGTCGAAGACAGGCAGACCAGACAGTACACATGTCTGTAATAACTAATGGATTTCTCAAACTTCTTGATGTAAGCGGAGGTGAGATGATCGCTTGCAACCCGACCGGTGAGAACGATATCACGGAAGCTACTCAACTCCGCATTCCCTTTGGAGGAGAGCTTCTTCCCGTGTAGGCTAAGAATGGAGCATACAATTTGTCTCCAAAATAGTCGAAGATATGCATGCTCTGTTTCGATATCTTCTGCCGGTTTCACCAGATACGGTGCTAGGGGATCTACAAAACGTCTACAAGGTCGCCTTAATTACGGTGGCACCAGTCTTGTTACACTTCTAGTACAACGATGAACTCCAAATTTTACCGACATTTGCATGACTAAGGGACATAGACCATTTCCACTCGGACCAGGTAGCCGCTATTCGACTCGGAGACCCGGGCACTTAAAACCATGTCGCTTCGTCCTTCTCCCTTCGTCCACAGGTCGATGAGTACGTCCCAGTCATCGCCCATCCAGATGCAAACCGACGATGCCCAGGTCTCTTCGGAAAGCTCGACAAGCGTCTCTCCGTAGTCTTCGATATAACCTTCAATCTGCTCGGCCGTGCTGGCGGAAATTGGAGCTACGCCCCCGATGCCACCGCTCAGCCGGTAATCTTTCGCAACCAGGGCTTGGATAATCTCTCGAAAAATCGGACGCCACGCAGTTGGAATCGGCCGCTGCTCATCTTCGTTTTTCACTGCGAGCACTTCGATGTCGCGTTCTGCCATGTTGTTTCTCCCATTGGGTCGCCGATTGACTATATTGGGGATTAATGGCAGTCATCGGGCCGACTTCAGGTCATTATTTATTCGTGCCAAAATTGAAGTGGAAGGGTTGCACATCAGCTTGCCGCTACCTTCAAAGCCAGCATTTAGAAGACCTACTACCTTGCCCTGCTTGTCCAAGACGGGTGAGCCGGAGCATGCCCGCAGTGCGATTGGTTTATAAAGTTGAACAATTAGCATCTGGTTTGATGCGCCAGTCACGACTGCCGGATAGGACTGAGGCTGACCGCCTGCCGTGCTCGTATAAACCCACACAGGATCTTTTAGTTTTGGCAATTTTCCTGCCAGTCCGAATGCACAAGATGCCAAATCTTGGTTCACCTCGAAGAAGAGCACATCACCGGAGTGATCGAGACCGGAAGTATCAACGGAACCGGTCCGAGTAAGGACCTTGGTAGAGCTAAACTGTTTGGCTCCACCAATGGTGCAAAAGTCTACGCGCTTCACCATGCTGGAGGCTTTCGGTGCAGGGATTTGTTGAGGAAGCCCGCCGTCCGGACCCAACAGGTGTAACGCCGTAACTGCTACGACTCGGCCGTTGGCTAGTTTGGCGCACCAGGCTTTGCCGGCGCTTGTTGTACTGCCATTGACGTAGGTAAAAGTTGGCTCGAACAGCGAAGAGCCCTTTCCTTTCGCTTCCTCCGGCATTGACAGAATTGCCAACAGCAGGGAAGTAAGAATCAGTAAACATGAGCGTTTCCGCAATGGTTTAGAACCGAGTTCGCAAAAATGCATTCGATAACCTCATGTAGGTATTGAGAAGATCTTTCGCCTTTTCTGTAGGCACCATTTTCTTGTTCACTTCCTGAAGCGGTTGCAAACGCTCACTACGAGTTCGAGCGCTTTAAAGAAGTAGATCGTATACCACTCTATTCTTGAAACACAAAATTCGGCTGACCAACAAACATGCAGCCGATTGCCACAGTCGGCTTCGTTTTCCCTTTCTCATTGGGCTCCTTCACCGCCGCATGCTGTTTCGGGGATTTTTGCTGCGGCTCATCCATCACGAGCAATTTTCAATCGGGAATCTTCTTCGGATATAATTAATTGAGCCGCCTTCCTGCAAAATTACGCCAGGGAGCCGCTCCACGAGCGATATCACAAAAGAAGGTTTTTCATGCAAACACAAGAGCACCTTGGTGATGTAGTCATCCCCTCGGGTCTAGTCATGATCGTAGACATGGGCCTACTGAATTTTTGGAGCCATGATCAAGAACCTGTGCTGACTGAAGGTATTCTTCCCACGGACGAGCTCACCGAGATTGCAAACAACAGTGAAGATTTCCGAATTGATGGACCGGACGCAGAAAAATCCGGTCGCACACTCGAACGTCAGTGGAACCCTCTTTATCTGTACGACATTCCAGCTCACGCGATCGCGAGCGTTCGTGACTCGTTTGAGAATTTGAAGACAGAGAACGGTTGGCAGGCGACTCTATGCTCTGTGAAACCACGAATTGCCCATCGAGATCGTGTCGATCATGCAATTCAATTCGGAAAAGGTGCGGGTGAGGTGCAGTTTCACGGCATGTCGGCAGTAGCTGTCAACATATTACCGCAAGAGAGGCCGCTTTCCGTTGTTGGATTCAGAATGGAAGGGGACGAGTTCGCCAATTGCTGGCGCGAAGTGCATCTTCTCGTTCGACCGGACATCAGGCCCGCGAAAACCAACATGGTAGGCATGGTGGCAGTTGACAAAGCTCGACTGATGTTCGTAGATGCGGATGTTCTTGGGCTTTGGCAGCATGAGGAACCCATAGACGGTATGGCAGATTTCGTATTCTGGGGGCGAGATGCTCAAATCGCGGCAGACAAACTGCGCGCCGAACAACTCGGCGATCGTCAGTATGGGTGGAAAGATGTGCCAGTAATGGACGCGGTTGAGTTAGGCACGGCGGTCGAGGAATTCAGAGATGAAGCGGATCTGAAATTTGCCACGGACTTTCGCCCCCACTCGCACCACTACTATGCGATGGAACTAGTGAGGAATTCGAGCACGGAGTCTGGAGTTGTAGAACTCGGTGATACCAGAGCATGCGCGTTCATGACCACCTGGGGCGACGGACTCTTCCCCGTCTTCAATGATCTCGATGAACAAGGAAGAACCGTTCGCCTACGCATCGAGCTAGGAAATGAGAGAAGTCTAGCTAACATGCTGTATGTGAACCAATAACGTTCAGTACCACAACAGAAAGCCGGCGATCGTTCTTCTAAACGAAAAAAATCTTCTCAGAGAAACGCTTCAAGAGCTCCCGCCAATCATTTGCACGTTG
>CAZRMH010000630.1:0-3250 GCA_964600935.1 uncultured Candidatus Obscuribacterales bacterium | reverse complement strand
GCCACTCTTGCGCTGTTATTATGCTGTCTACTAATGTGAGCTGCTCGAATCCACTTCCTCCGGTAATATAGATACAAAATTGCGGCGTTTTTAATCTGTCTCGTATCTTTTCTGGGATTTCACTTGCAACGGATGGGAGCGGCGGACTTTCGATTTTGCGAAGTTTGTGTTCTAACCATTTGCTGAGAACCTCTGGGCGTTCCGTTAGTGACATGAAGCTGCTTTTGAGCGCGAAGTTTTGTAGTTCGCTAAGTGGCTTTGGCAGTTCCACAAGCTTTTCCGCCCATTCTCGAAGTGCGACCAAAACTAAGGGGTCTAATTTGAAGATTGTAAAAATCGACAACGACCACCATATAAGCGCAGTAATAGTGGGGGGAGAAATTACACAAATTTTTGCAAGAATTTCATTTGCTAGTCGTGAAGCATTCAATAGCGGAATGACGTTACTTACATCCAATTTGAATAGCTGCTCTTGGTAACGAAGTGAGACAAACATTTCGTTTTTAACTTTGCCACCAAATATAATACCAAATGGGTTGCTTCCCCTAAAATTTTGAGGCATGTAGTCGAATCGAGGTAACGCTATTGAGCCCAAAAGGCTATTCGTTTCCGTCTCAATTATTGCTATCGCGCTCCTATCTCTGCAGCATACGAACACATAGGGTTCTCCGGTGCCAGAGTATCCGATAGCTAGGTCTTGGGGGTGCGAGTCGAAGGGAAGAGCAACGACGCCCGAAGGTTTCTCGGGATGATCGAGGTCAATTATGGAGACACTGTCTCCCTTGAAGTTTGTAACATAAGCGTATCGACTTGTTGGTTCTACAGCGACATGGGAAGGACTGTTGCCGACTGGAATTGTTCTAGTCAATGTGTAGTTGGGAGCGCTAAAAAGACTGACGGTATTTTCGTCAAAATTTGGTACTAACACGTATTGATCATCGGGACTAGAAGCTCCAGTTCTAGGATTCATTCCGGTATCACTCTGTTTAATAGTCTTGGTCTCAACATCAATAATAGAAATCTTGTTAGCCTCGGAGTTACATACAAACAACGTCGCCCCATCGTTACTTAGCCAGGCTCCTTGAGGTTTTTCGAGCACGTTAATTCGGTCTCGTGGGCCATCAGGGTTTTGCAGATCGATTACTTCTACGAAATTTTTATTAGTGATTGGAACGTACAAATGTTCGCTGTTCGATCTTGAGACTGAATCGAGATTTCTTAGATAAGCGATGTGTCCAGGAATTCCGTCGACCTTGATCCGTTGTTGGAAGGCCAAGTCCTTCGCATTTATGACAGCAATAGATTCCACTCGTTTATCCGCGCCGATTCCCTTGTCCTCTGCTACATATAGTGAAGTGCCATTAGAATTCAATGCTAAGCTGTTGGGGTGATTGACGGTGGGCCATGAGTCAAGAAACCAGTCATCTCCGACCTTGCGAAATTTTACATTGGGTTGTTGAATTGTTTTTGCAAAGTAATTTAAATCTACGCTGGGCAGTTTGATCGTGGCTTGATGACTCGAGTTTTCGTATGCCACTACAAGAAGCACTTCGAATAGGCAAAGATAAGTGAATAATAGTGTTTTAGTAACGACTTTCATTTAGCTAAAATCTCCATTGACCACGTGACATATTTTTTGGCCCACGGTTCTTGTGTTTTAGCATCATCAGCGATAATGAAAATTGATACCGGTAGGTCTGCAGGTGGATTCTTTAGTAGTTCGGCCAGCTCGCTATTCGAATCAATGATTAGTAGAATCCTTTTTTGAAGCAAAAGTTGTTTCACTAGAAAGGGGTCAATCGATTTTCCTTCCGCCAGGATTGCGCTTATCGCCGTCTGGACTGTCAGGATTATTGAGTCATTCAATGCTAGCTTTTCGAGGTTTAAAAGACTGCCGTGTAGTACCAGCGGTAAGACTGTTTTGGGAGAGTCCAGCGAAATGATCCAGTGTGCAAGACTGGAAGATGCATCAGTGGTGCTCAGAGTTTTATTCGGAATGAGCATTACAAAAGGCGCTGGTGAATTAATTAGTTTGCTGTATTCTTTTGCAAATACACCGGAAGGGACGAATTTGTTTTCAGTATGCAAGTCTCCGAACTTTTGTTTCACCGATTTTGTCCAGGCCTCTAAAACATCCGGGCGCGCCGCAAAGCGGTTTAAGATAGCTTTCGGTATATCAACTGACGTTTTTAGAATCGTTGGAAGTGCGGTGGCTCCATCGACTTTTGAGCGCAGGTTGATCACAAAAAGTGGCCATCCTTTTGTCAAAATCCAAGCGATTATGAACACAGCAGCGATAAGTATAACTTCCGGCTTCAGGACAAACGTCAGGAGCTTACTCACAGCTGATTGACTACGCAGGTACCGTAACCGAATTATCTCCGATGGGAGGTCAAAGCTGACAATTTGATTGAATTGATAGAGGAGGACGTATGCGCGACTTCCGTCGAGTGCAATTCCAGTTAAATTTCCCACTCCATTGAAGATTCCAATTGTCCCAAGGAAGGTGGGTTCTGAATTAGAAGAAGACGTTTCCTCGATGACTTGCAAGCTTGAGGAATCGTAGCCGGTAGCTAATGTCATTCTATCGGAATCGCTATAGGCTACAAGATCTACACGTTTCGAGCCAGGCACTATGAAGGACTTGCAAACGGGTTTGTCCGTTGCAATTGAATTCAAGTCCACTATGGAAAGATAATCGCTTCCTGAATTTGCGACGTAAAGTTTTTGGTTCATTCTGTCGAGCGCTAAACATGATGGATTTTTCCCGACCTTAACGACTTTTTGGGATATGATTTCACGCGTGTTCGAAGACAACTCCAAGATTGTGACATCCCCGAAAAAGTAATTGGGAATGAACACCAACTTACCTCGGCACGTTCCTATCGTCTGAACCCGACCTCTGGAGCCATTTATCATTGATCTTATGTCAGACGTTGATTCTATGGGATCAACGTTTAATTTTCTTGATAGGTGGTCGCTATGCGGTACTTGAATTTCTCTACATTCGAAAGTGTCACAGTCTATTTGGAAGAGTTGATAAGATTGCAGTCCCTGACTTGCTACGAATATAATTCGTTGAGATCGGTTTAGCCACATTCCAGTTATGGAACTTTTTCCATTTAGAACCGGCTTTACTTCGTGTTTCGCTGATAGCGCAAGCTTTCCGTTCTCGCTTCCTTCGACAATGTCGACGATAGATACGGCTCGGTCGCATTGAACGAAAAGTCGATCTTTTGGCTCTGGAGAT
>CAZRMH010000629.1:0-3263 GCA_964600935.1 uncultured Candidatus Obscuribacterales bacterium | reverse complement strand
TCGAAATAATCGATCAGCGCTGCAAAATATGTAGAAAATAAATGCGGCTAAGTACGGATCACTAATAACAACATTACTTAAAAGAAAGAAACGACTGCGAAATCAGATCACCACATCTAATACCACACTAAAAACCGGGAACCCAAAGGAAGCTCATTGACATGGAACACATTCAAAAATTGTCGAATCTTATTGCAAACTGGAACGGGCAGCTCATGCCACTTACCGAAGTAAAGGTTTCAGTTCTGGATCGCGGCTTCCTCTTCGGCGATGCCGTCTATGAAGTGATCCGTTTATATAACGGCAAACTTTTTCGCGTCGAAGACCACCTCAGCCGGCTATCTGACAGTTTAGCTTCGCTCGATATTCGCAACGTCGATCTCGGAAAGGTCAAAGTGATGCTTAAGGCGACCGTTCGAGAAAGCGCTATCGATGACGCTCTTGTCTATGTACAAGTTACTCGCGGCGAAGCGATCAGAACGCATCATTACCCTGACTCTTACATGCCAAATATTCTGATGTACGTGTCGCCGTTTCAAAACCCCTACGAAAAGGAGCGCGCGCAGGGCGTATCTGCAGTAACATATCCGGACATTCGCTGGGGTCGAAACGACATCAAGGCGACCAGCCTCGCGGCCAATTGCATTGCCGCACAGTATGCAAAAGAGCACGGCGCCATGGAAGTGGTATTGATCGACTCCGATGGTTATATGACAGAAGGCAGCCACACTTCGCTGTTCGGAATTCGCGATGGCAAACTTGTGGTGGCACCGTCTTCGTCAAAAGTTTTACCCGGGATAACGAAGCGCCAGGTTTTAGAATTAGTCAAAGAAGTTTCTATCCCGCTCGATGAGCGCCGTTTGAAAGAATCCGAAATCTACGAATTAGACGAATTCTTTCTTGCAGGCACACCGGAAGAGTTGATTTCCATCGTGAAAGTAAACGACAGACAAATCGGCGACGGCAAGCCTGGACCGTTGGTTAAAAGACTGCACGACGCATTCAGAGCCGGTATGGAAGCTCATTTGACCCGCGCGACCTAATGCCCAAGTTTTAGGTATGCGCACTCAAACTCGACACTCTCGCATTTGCGTGCAGACTGCCCGGGCGAAGAACAGTGATGGTTTCAACCAATAGCTACTCGCCCAACCACTGGTCGTAAGCACCCTTGTCGATTTCCGATTCTTTTGTACCGGCGAGCTGATTCTTACG
The DNA here is from genome assembly GCA_964600935.1 of uncultured Candidatus Obscuribacterales bacterium. Lineage (GTDB taxonomy): Bacteria > Cyanobacteriota > Vampirovibrionia > Obscuribacterales > Obscuribacteraceae > JADYXR01. Next base: position 2,051 of record CAZRMH010000629.1, on the reverse strand, counting down.
CGCGCCTGCTGCTGACTTGGCTGCCGAAGCACCAGCAGGCCGAGCGCCAGTTACCTTAACACCAGCCGCTTTCGCAGCAGTTTTTCCAGCGCTCCCAGCCTTAGATGTTTTGCCGCCAGACTTTTTAGAAGTAGTGCCTGCCACTACCGGCGATGCGATGTCCTTTCCTTCGATCGTCAGACCGCGAGCCTTCAAAATCTTCTTCATCCCATCGATATTGCTCTCGATGAAGGTTTTCTCTGATTCTGGGATACCGGGACACTTCATGGCTTTATTGAAATACTTGTAGGCATCAGGAAAATTTTCTTGCGCCATTAAGATATTGCCCAGATTGCTCCATGAAGTCCAATCATCAGTTTTAAGCTCACACGCTTTACGACAAGCCTTTTCAGCTTCAGGCAAATTGTTGAGCTTGCGATAGGCGACGCTGAGGTTTGTATAGACATCGGCATCGTATTCGTAGATACCAATTGCATCCCAATACTTCTCAACGGCCTTTTCGTACCATTCTTTAGCAAGATACTTATTGCCGAGATTGTAATGCGGCAACGCGTCGGCGTAATTGTTTCGATTTCCGATTCCAGGAAAACCTTCACCAAATACAGCAGAGGCACTCAGGCTTACGATTAACAGCACAACTGATAACACTGGCACAGCGACTCTGAAACAAGTTGCCAGTCTAAGGTTGTGATGATTAGCATGACTGTTATTTTGCATAGACAAAGGTTACCGTATTTCATCTTGAGCCGGCATTTTATGAGCAAATCACAATATACCTTCGATCACACCAGCGCTGCCGATCTCTGGAATAATGATGTGAGGAGAAGCAGTGAACCCTAAAGACGACAAGAATGATGAAATTGAGGAGCCCATGTGGCTTTCTGTCGCAACAACGGCTCAATCGGCGTTGCTCGCGCTCTCTTTCTTGCTGATGATTCCGTGGCATTCGTACTACTCAACCAGCTTGCTCTGGGATGATGACCGCGGAATGGGCGTGTTTTGCGGCGCAATAGCTATACTTCACGCGCTCTCTCTGGTGGTGCGAACACGATTAGTTGAAATTACCGGGGCGAGCTGGAGCGATCTTCGCAACTATCATGTGGCACGCTGCGGCGGATACCTCGCAGACACGCTCTTTTGGGGCGGCATCGCGCTCTGGTGTGTCCACAAAGATCTCGGTTTGAGTAGAGCAATTTGCTATTTGATTACTGCCACTGGAACATTTGGTTGCACCGCATTATTCTCGGCGCGATGGCAGCTCACCAAGTCAAAAACCGACGGCTGGTTTACGTTCGCATACGGCGTTCTTTCTGTCATCGTGACGCTTACTTTCCTGTCGGGACACGATTGGTTCTAATCGCAGTCATAGCCTGAGAAAGTTTAGATGTAAACCGACAGCTTTTGCCGATCACGTTTTAAACGCTCTGCGCAATCATGTAAGCAGCGATGCCATATGCCACCGCGACGTTTAACGATTCTTTCATGCCCCGCATCGGTAAATGGCAGGTCAATTCGCAAAGCGACAGAACTTGCGGAGAGAGCCCACTGACTTCGTTACCGACCACAAGACACATCGGTTGGCGAATTTGATTTTGAGCAAGTACATCGGCTAGAAGCTGACTCTCGTTGTTTCGTTCTAGACCAACAATCTGAATTCCCTTAGATTTCAAACGTTCCAGAGTGACCAGAGGATTGCGCTCATAGTCCCATGAAATAACCTGTTCCGCCCCAAGACTAACTTTCTCTATTTCCTTTCGCGGTGGCGATCCTGTGATACCACTCAACGACACGTGCTCGAAGCCGGCACCGTCTGCAGTGCGGAAAATCGAGCCTACGTTCCACAAACTGCGAACATCTTCTACCAGCACAGTGCGCGGCGCAATCCAATCCGAGCTCCGAGCCGGTCCACCGGTGAGCGCGTCCTTCTTCTGTCTTTTTTCGAACTCCCTTGAAATAATCTCGTTGGCTTCGAGTGTTCTAAACGCGGCTGGTCTAGCGCAATTTAAACAATTGCCAATGAAGTGCCCGCGCTTATCGAGGCTTTCATCAGG
>CAZRMH010000628.1:0-3269 GCA_964600935.1 uncultured Candidatus Obscuribacterales bacterium | reverse complement strand
GGCCACGTTGAAATTGACGTTCTCGAGCTTTTCACAAAGCGCCAGGGCTTTCGCCTTACGGTCTTCAGCAATCAGACCGGCCTTCTGCAGACGGCGCACGGTGGCGACATAAGATGCCGTGATGGCATTCCACTTCGCCGCGCGACTGAGACTGAAGGTGAGCCCGTGGAAACCAGTGATCGTAGGAGAAATGACGATCGTGCCATCATCCTCGCTCGGATGCGTAGCGTCGATGTTGCCGCAACTACCGCCGCAGCGCAGATGCCAGAGGAAACGCAGCCACCAGGACTGTTTGACCAGGTCGTCAGGCAGGTCGAAGGCGATCACCTTCTCGGGCTTGGCGCCCAGACGCAGTTGCACAGGCAGTACCGGACAGTTGCCGGCGTCGCCGACCGCACCGTCAAACAAATGCCAGCCGCTGTATTCGACAGCATCGATGATGCCGGGAATAGCGCAAGAAGCATTGACGGCGGTGCCGACAGTCACGGGTCCTTCGAAGCCTTCCGGCTTGTTTTCGTCGGTCGTCTTCCAGTTCCAATAGGCACCACGCTTAGTGAACAACACCGAGTGACCGGTGAGACTGGTCGCCATCGTCCAGAAGCCGGACGGCCAGACAGGAACTTCTTCGTCAATCAGCTCTCGAAGCGGTTGACCGGAGTAAACCCCCTTGAGGGGAAGCGTCCGTTCGTAGCGATACTTCGAGAGCAGCGCCCAGACGCGCGCCAGCCAGCCGGTTTTGGGGATGAGAAACTTGGTGAAATCTGCGCCGATAGCAAGCTGCAGAATCTCAGCAGCAGGGTGGCCATGGGCGTAGAGAGCAGCCGGAATAGAACCGCCACTGACACCGCCAATAGTGGCAAACTTAGTAAAACCGCACATGTCGAAACCGACGATCGCACCAGCAGCACCGAGGATCGCCTTGGAGCCCCCGGCTCCGAAGACGACGTGAAACTCAGGGTTCGGACCACTGCGGTCTTCCCTGATAGGGGTCTTTGAGTTACGCATTTTCGTGTTCTCGTTCGCGATTCCTCCATGGAATTCGCGTCGTAAAGTGGCGCGTGCCACTGCGTGTGACACGCGTAGAAAAAGAAGTGTTTCTTGTTTCAGGACAAGAGAGTGAGTAGGGAGGTTATAGGCCCTCACGGAAGAATCAGAAGAAAAGTTCGTCAAGAGAGTAGTAATAAGTCTTAAGTGAAGTCACGGCTTGATAGCCCTCTCTTATGATCTTATGGAAAGTCACAGCTTTCCCAGTTGGCGCCTCATGACAATAAACTTCTCAAAACTATGCATTTGACGACTTCATGACATCTATCCGTTGCCAAGCCAGTTATAATTCTCATCCAAGATCAAAAGTTGAGCCGGGTGCGCCAATCGTGCGTGAGCATCGACGGACGCGTATCACTGGTCCCACAGTTGGACATACTGCATTCTAAATCGAGACAAATCCACCATCTACGAGGTAGCGGTAATGAAGGTAAAAGCAGGGGTTCTGGAAAAAGCCAATGTTTTCGGGATTCAAGAGGTGGAGATTCCAGATCCAGGCCCAGACGAGGTTCTTATCAAAACCAAAGCTGTCGGCATCTGCGGTTCTGACGTTCACTACTACGTCGAGGGTCGGATCGGCTCATATATAGTCGACAAACCGATGATCCTCGGTCACGAAACCGGTGGACAAGTAGCCAAAGTCGGCAAGAACGTCAAACATCTGAAAGAAGGCGATCGTGTCGCACTCGAGCCCGGAGTGCCATGCGGATGCACAGATTTTGTCAAACGGGGACAATACAATCTCTGCCCGAGCATCAAGTTCTTCGCGACGCCACCGTACCACGGCACTTTCTCAGAGTACTTCATCCATGATGCCAACTTCACCTTCAAGCTGCCCGATAACGTCAGCTTCGAAGAAGGCGCGATGTGCGAACCACTGTCGGTCGGCATCCACGCGACCAGACAAGGTTCCGTCGGATTGGGCTCCAGAGTCCTGATCTTCGGTGCCGGACCGATCGGACTCGTCAACGTGCTCTGCGCTAAGGCAGCCGGAGCCGGCATCATAGCCGTTGTCGAAACACACGAAAACAGAATCAAAATGGCTAAAGAGTGCGGAGCTACACATGCTTTCAAAACTTTCAACCAGGAAGAAATTCTGCAACTCTCTCAAGATGCCACTTACGGCGAAGGCTTCGACGTCGTCATCGAATGCTCCGGGGCTGGTCCTGCGGCTCAAACAGCAGTCAAAGCACTGAAGGCTGGAGGCACTCTGGTGTTTGTCGGTTTGTTCAGCGCACAAGAAGTAGCGATGGATTTGAACGCTATCACACAGAAAGAACTGACCTACAAAGGCGTTTTTCGATATCGCAATACCTACCCGACCGCCATTGACCTGATTTCATCAGGTCGGTTGGATGTGAAACCGCTGATTACGAAACGCTTCCCATGGCAAGAAGTGAAAGCTGCAATGGATTGCGCTCATAAAGAAGCGAGTACACAAATCAAAGTCATGACCGAGTGGTAGAGCGAAGCGACCATAACGGAGAGGCGGTTTAAAGCCTCCCTGTTTGACTAAAACCTTTAAACGCGTCCTCTTCATACCAGGGCGCGTTTTTTTCGAGAGAATCGCCCGTGTGAGAAACGCGCCCAGATCTCGCTGCAATAACAACGCCAGCGCCGCTAGCAAAGGGGGTCCCTCAATATCAAAAGAACAGACGCGCGAACTAATTCCCGTTTGACACTACCCAGCCTGTTTCAGAGTGACATCACATATGGTGCACAATCTAATTTCCAAGAAAGCCAATCGCCATACAATTCATTGTCAAGAATCGCTATTTGACAGGGGTTTAATGGTTCCTGTCATTTATTTTCTTGAACCGGCTCCGAACCGTTGTGTAGCTTGAGAAAGTCTCTTGTTTAAAACTTCTTTGGGTTCTAATTCACTCCCATCCACCACATCACGTGATTTCACTTTCTCCGACTGGCTGACGTCGCACGCAGACAGTTTTCTAAAACCGAAACAGAGCTTTCAATGAATAATCATGACCCACGGGACCACCTGGGAGACAGACCGCAGGCGCATTCCGCGACTGGACTGTCTGCAGAAGAGTATGGTTTACTCTCGACCAGTTTGCCGCACGACCTCGATCCAATCGCGATGGAAGCGGCTTGGCAAAACTATCAAGTCGTCATCGAACGTTTCTTGAATCGCATGGGCAGTGAAAGCGCCATGCTCGAATCCATGAAACGCGTCATGCTGGTCCGCAATCTAGGCGGAGTTCTGG
>CAZRMH010000627.1:0-3279 GCA_964600935.1 uncultured Candidatus Obscuribacterales bacterium | reverse complement strand
GGTTCGCTGATCGACAAGGACGGTCAGGTGGCCGGCGACTTCGTCCTCGACAAAACGTTCGACGGAGTCAACGTCACCAAGCCGAACGGCATCATCTACATCACCACTGGTGCAGGTGGAGCGAAGCTTGATCCATCCGGTATCCACTGGCGACCGGAAGAGTGGAAACCCTTTACTCACAAACTGATCGGGGATCGGCATTCCTTCACGGTTGCCGACCTCGACGGAAGTACCTTGACGCTCCGGCAAATCGACCAGAGCGGCAAGGAGATCGACAAGCTCGTCGTCACCAAGTGACGGCGAGTTTCGTCGAAACTCTCAAGGAGGTTTTGTGCACGACCAAAGTGCCGTAATTATCATCGATACCGGCTTCTCGGAGGAGTCGCTTCGATCGGTGCAAAAGATTTTGGCGGTCATCAATGTCGCCAACGGGAGAGTCGATGTCGGCTCTCCGTACCTCAACTGGTCCGACAATGCTGAGGTTCTCAGCCTCTTCGCCCACGATCCGACCAATCACGGCAGCCTGGTACTCAAGAGCCTCATGGCTCTGGCTCCGGGTCTGCCTGTGGTCCTGGTGCGAGGTTACGATGAGAAAGGGAAGATGGCACGGACTGTCTTTCAGCACGGTAAGCAGGTGCGCCCCGGTTGGACCGAGGCCTATTTGAAGGCGGTGGATATCTGCGAAGAGCGTGGATTGGCTACTGTAGCCAATCTCTCCTTCGGTGGGTATCACCACGCGCTTGACGGCAGCGGCTGGGAGTCGCACTGTCTTGCGCAAGTCACGGGCGCCGACAAGCCCGGACACGTCGTTGTCGCGGGCGCGGGTGCCGGAAATGGCTCGGCCATACACTCGTCCTGGCGGGTTGAAACCGGTGCCTCGGTAGACGTGACCGCGTTTCAATCCGCCCCGAGCGTCTACAATTTGTGGTGTGCCGCTGAGGCGGGCACTCCGCACTCCGACGACTGGCTGCTGGAGGTGTTTTTGAATGATCGTCTCGTCGTTCAGGAGCTCAGCGGTCACGTTATGCCCAACCTTTGGAACAACCGCAAGCAGATCTGTTTTCGCGTACCAGCTGCTGGTCACGTGCGGATCCGCAGCAGTCGCTTCTGGAAGGGTGGCACCAATGGCGGTGGCAGCCTTCTGGGCGGAGACTTTCTCCGTCGTCGGTCCAGTCGCAAACAGTCCGACGGAAGACGGCATGGACTGCAGGCGTCACAGCCGGTCGCAGCGCCAGGTGATTCCGAGTCGCGTGTGAAACGAGACCCGCTGCGCTTCGATTGCTGGATTTCGCAGAGCGAAAACGACGCCGTTTTCCTCGATCACAAAGATGCGATGGCGATTGCCGAACCGGCGATCTTTCCGCACGTGATTGCGGTTGGTTTGAAAAACGGCTCCTATGCCGAAGATCAAAACCAACCCGGGAGCAAGCCCGAAGTGCTGCTGCCTGGCGATGGACCGATCAGCTTCCGTTTGCCGGAGGTCGTGGTGCAAGTCGCTTTCATGCTGGCCGTCAATCCGTCGCTGGATGTGGTGGCAGTGCGTGAGCGACTGTTGTTCAACAAGGCTGCTTAAAAGCACGCTTGTCGGTTTAAACCGGCGCTCGTCTGCCACTGAATGTGGGGATGAGGCTACCCATACCTTTCCTGCAATAGTAAAACTGATCAATCGAAATTCGGAGTTCTCATGAACGAAATCGCAAAAATCGACGGCTTCGTTGCGCAAGCCCGTCGTGTCCTCGCTCGTGCTCAAGAGGTCATCGCCAACGCTCAGTCTAAGGAGTTTCCGTACTCCTCGGTCAATCACTCAACCAGGATCTTCTGCGCCATCCTCGCTGCTCAGGCTCGTGAGCTGGCTGAGCGTGCGACAAAGCAGGTCGGAATCGTTCTCGCGGATGGCGAGGGCGAAGATCGCGCCGCAGTCGTCGAGGCATTCCTCGCCGATTCCGCTGCGCATGTCGGCACCGACGTCGAGTCCATGACTACTGCTCGTCTCGGCGCGCAGGAAGCTTTGACCAAGTTGGCCTGCGACCTGGTCGCTAGGGCTGAACGCGTTCTTGAAGGCGATGAGACGATCGCCGGCCAGGAGATCGTCCACGGCGCTCTCTGGTATAAGTAGCGTTCGATCGAACGAAGCAAAAGCAAGAAGCATAGACGTTTTGTTCTAAGGACGGCTCTGCTGCTGTTGCTCGAGCAACGGTAGGTTCGCCGATCTGATCGCAATCTTCGGATGCGGAAGGTAAAAACGTCTGCCGGCTTGCGGAAACAACCACTCTGATTGTTTTGTACAAACCCATGAACACTCGGGTTTCGGTTCGCGGCGTGTGCCGCGGCGAAACTCGGTGTTTGCTGCAAATGCAAATTAAGAAGAGGTTCCAACAATGACCCTGAAAGACAAAGTCCTCGTGATCACCGGCGCCTCGCGGGGCATCGGCCATGCCATCGCCCTGCGTGCTGCACAGGATGGTGCCAAAATCGCCATTCTCGCCAAGACTGATGTGGCCAATCCGAAACTGCCCGGAACGATCCACAGCGCTGCTGCTGATGTCGTCGCGGCTGGTGGACAGGCGCTCGCCATCCAATGCGACATTCGTTTCGAAGACCAGGTCAAAGCCGCCATCGACAAGGTGGTCACCGACTTTGGTGGCATCGACATTCTCGTCAACAACGCGTCTGCGATCAGCCTGACCGGAACGTTGGCTACGGACAGCAAGAAGTACAAGCTCATGCATGAGATCAACGTCGGCGGCACCTTCCTGGTGTCGCGCATGGCCTTGCCTCACCTGCTGAAGGCGAGTAATCCGCACATCCTCAACATGTCGCCGCCGCTCAACATGAACAAGAAGTGGTTCAAAGACCACGTCGCGTATACGATGGCGAAGTACGGCATGAGCATGTGCACTCTCGGCATGGCTGAAGAGTTCGCCGACAAGCACGTCGGAGTGAATTCGCTCTGGCCGGAAACCGCAATCGCCACCGCCGCTGTCGCTCTGATCGGCGGTGCTGATATCCTGCCCGGCTGCCGCTATCCCGCCATCGTTGCCGATGCCGCGTACTGGATCCTCACCCAGTCTGCCAAGGATACCAACGGCAACTTCTTCATCGATGTCGACGTCCTCGCCAAGGCTGGTGTCACTGACCTGACCAAGTACGCTGTCGACCCGACCCAGAAGTTGCATAAGGACTACTTCCTCGACTAAGCAGGAAGTCGGCCGCTCGGCGATGGCGCGTGTCGCTGAGTCGTAGTTAGTTTTTACAGTGGGGCGTGGATCATCCGCAAGG
>CAZRMH010000626.1:0-3311 GCA_964600935.1 uncultured Candidatus Obscuribacterales bacterium | reverse complement strand
TTGGCTGGAAGAACGGCTGAAGCCCACTTTTGAGCGCAGCATGACGCGGATTGCAGGATAAAACTGGCGAGCGTCGATACCATGTGGTCCTCGCCACAGCCTGCACTTTTGTTGGATTGGGAATCTCGTGTTTCGCTCCAATTCCATGGGTGCAACTTGTTGGGTTGTGTCTGGCTGCTTTTGGTATTTGGGGCTCGGTTGGTCCGTTTTGGGCGTTAACAACGAATACGCTTAAGCGCTCTTCTCATGTTACCGGCATCGCGGTAATCAATTCCGTAGGGAATCTGGGAGGTTTTGCAGGACCGTACATCGTTGGCGTGGTGAAACAATATTCGCACGGTTTCAATGACTCGCTGATAGCACTGGCGGTGGCATCCGTTTTGGCTGGAATCCTCGCTTCCACGTCGCCGAGAACACCGCCTCCTCCCTCTGAACCTTGATCTCCACGCCCTATGTCATTTGCAATGCTTTAAACTATACTCGTCGTTCGAGTGCCAGTTTAGATTCGAGTCCAAGCTCAGTTGAAGTTTAAGGAATCCATATGCCAGCAAATTCAAAGCCGACAGTCGCAGATTCAAATCGCGAGAGTTATAAACACTGGACGTCTGTTAACATCAGATACGGAGATACCGATCGCCAGGGTCATTTGAACAACGCAGTCTACTGTACATTTTTCGAATCCGGTCGTTGCGCGTTTCTTTTTGATGACAAAGGTGAGTCTCTTGCAGGTGAAGGAAAGAACTTTGTGATCGTCAAAATCACTTTGGACTATCTGGTTGAGATAAATTTCCCGGGTGTCGTTGAAGTCGGTTCGCGCATCATCAAGATTGGTAATTCGTCATTCACGGTTGGACAGGCACTTTTCAAAGATGGCGTTTGTTGTTCCACGGCCGAATCGATTATCGTTCAGCTCGACGCCAACACAAAACGATCTTCACCAATCACCAGTCAGTTGATGGAAGTTTTGAAGAAATTGCAAACTTAGTGCGGTAATCCGAATAGAAAATAAACCATACACAATGCGGCAAGCGCGTAGGAACCCGAGTTGAGTTCTTTCCATCTGCCACAGGCGATCTTCATGACGACGTATAAAACCAAGCCGGCAGTCAATCCGTTTGCCGTGTTGTAACTGAAAATCATCAATACAATTGTAGTAATTGCGGGCACTGCTTCGGTCAGATCATCCATGTCTATTTTTTTGAGCGAACCGATCATGAGAACTCCGACTGCCATCAATGCTGGTGCGTAGGCATACGACAATTTTTGAAATGGAGTGAATAGTGGTAAAAGGAAAAGTGAGCCAAAAAACAACGTCGCTGTGACTACCGAAGCCAGCCCTGTGCGAGCTCCTTCTCGGATTCCTGCGGCGGATTCGATAAATGCTCCGCTAGTGGAAGTTCCAATTAAACTGCTGGATACGCATGATATCGCATCGACGATCATTGGTTTTTCAACCTCCTCGAAGTTGCCATTCTCATCAAGCATGTTGCCGGCCGCGCCGACTCCAATCAGTGTGGCGAGCGTGTCCAGGAAGCTCATCAGGAAAAGAGTTACGAGGATTGGTAGGAAGCTTAGTTGCAGAGCACTCACGATGTCTAGTTTTAGAAATATCGGCTCGAGAGAGTATTCACCAGTGAATGGCATGGCAAAAATTCCGGTCGGCGCTTCGCCGTATCCGAGGATGATTCCCAGCGCGGCGGTAAAGACTATGCCGATCAAAATTGCGCCCCGTACTCTTCGGGCGAGCAGCGCTGTGGTCAGAATGAAACCGAAGATGGCGAGTAGCACTTTTGGATCGTGCCAGTTGCCAATTTTCAGTGGTACGGGGGGTGCGCCCAGTAAATTTGTACCGTGCACTTGAAGTGCTTCCACCGGCATCCCGGCTGCGGCACTAGTGACGATACCAACCTGGTAGAGTCCTATGAACGCGAGAAATAGTCCGATTCCAGCAGCGAAACTGTGTTTTAAACTGGGCGAAATTGAGTTTGCCAGCCAGGGGCGTAGTCGAAAAAGGGACAATGCCAGAAACGCGACGCCTGACAAAAAGACGGCTCCCAGTCGCTGCTGCCATCCGATGCCCATCGCCGCTAGACCGAAAGCGATGAACGCGTTTTCGCCCATGTAGGGCGCCACGGCAATCGGTCGATTGGCATACAAACCCATGAGCAAGCATCCAAGCACCGATGCCACAATTGTCGCGACAGTGGTTGGACCGGGTGGGAAGCCGGCGAATGCTAAAATAGCGGGATTGACAACGATGATGTAAGCCATCGTTAGATATGTCGTCAAACCGCCCAGGATCTCGACCTTTACCGATGACCCACGTTCTCTTATTTTAAAAAATTGGTCTAATCCCACGTGGTATCTTTCCGAGATGGTCGGTCAGATTATATCAACTCAATGGTTTGAGCCTGATTCTTTTCAACAGATCATTCAAATCCGCGCGTGCCGATGGCGCGTCCGGTAGGTTTGTGTCTTGAGCTGCATCTTCGAGTTCTGCTCTGAGGCGAACATATTCAGTTTTATAAAACTCGAGCTTGGCTTCGGGAATGGTTGCTCGCTCCTTCGAATTGATCTTGGTGGCAATCAGTTCGTCGATGTAATCGAGTTTAGCTTCGTTGTTCAAAGTCACCAAATTGGCTTCAATGGTGCTGGATTTCATCAGATGTATTCCAGTCATGAGAACACGATACACATACAGTAGTGGTTTCACCCGTGGTGGTGATTCCTTTTCGAATAGTCGCCATTGGGTGTCAGCAAATCCCAGGTAATGGTGGGAATGGTGACGCGTGATGCATCTCACTGCGATCTGTTTGAGCTCCTCATGCTCGGGGGTTGAATGAACGATTAATGGTGAGTAAAGTTGTTCTAAAACATAACCATTCTTGTTCAGCATCATCAAGAAGAACTTTTTGGCATCATGTGTAACCAGGTCCATTTCGATTCCAGCAGTGTCGTATGCCGATTCGATTGTTTCTTCCGGTTGGTCTAAACCGACTAGCTGATCTACTGGCAAAACATGCACGCCGCGCAGGTCGAAGTCCGAATCAGGTGAAGGGAATCCATATAAGTGTGCACCACTAACAGTGGCAAATATCAAGGGGAATTTGTGCTCTTTGACTGCATCAAAAAGTGGTTTTGGATAATTCATCTTTGGACCATTCGTGTTCTCGCGCTGATCAAAAATTCATTGGCCCATTCGTAGTCTGGTCTTTCAGGCAGACTTGTTGATTCAAAGGCTTGATCGAATTCTTTGTGTAGATCGAGGCGCCAATTGTTTACTTTTTCCCAGGATAATTCACCTGCTCGAG
>CAZRMH010000625.1:0-3321 GCA_964600935.1 uncultured Candidatus Obscuribacterales bacterium | reverse complement strand
CCATGGCACAGGGCACGGACCCACGTAAGCGTTGTGGTCGAAGTATGCGCGCGCTCTGTCTCTGCCTTTTTCAGTGGGGCAGTATTCATAGTCTGCTAATCCGCCCGAGCTCCGAACTTCGATAAGAAGCTGTTTCTTCAAGACTTCCAGAATTTCTTCGATGATCTTGAATGGAAGCATGGTACGGGCAGCGATTTCGCGACCGAGCGCGAAGTTGACGAGATAGATATCTTTGAGAATCAACTCTTCGAGGAAGCCTTCCTTCAACCCAGTCTCTGCAATGGAGCCTGGATACGGCGGGACGAATTCCTGCTGCTGTTGAATACCGGTTGTCGTTCTGACCTGTTGAACCATTGCCTTTGCCTTCTGTTGTCTACTTTGTCGCGGACAGATCTACATTCTATTGCACGGTGGCATATTTATAGTAAGTAAACCAAATAAATGTCACTAAACCAACCACGCTTTACTACTTTGTACCCATTCGTTGTCAACAAAATGGAAAAGTGCGCAGTAGTTATAACCACTTTATCGCGGGTGAAGCCAATTGGCCAATGATTTGGCGAATGTTTTTTCTACAAGCGTTTCGGTCAACTGATATGGCATCTGCATTTCGACCATTTCAATTCCGGATTATCAGGCCTAAACGCTGACAGGTTCCAATCCGAGACAGACAGGAAGCACGTTTAAATGACACTGTCGCGATTTTCGGTCGAAGTTGAACTCGGACAGCGACCTTACAACCTTGGAATCGCAATTTTCCAACTCCGTTGTGCCGTCTACTTATTCATAGCAGCGAGCTTCTTGATTTTGTCGCTCATGGTTTCAAGCTGGTCGACTCGCTCTTCATTTCGTCCGAAGCGTTCAAGAGTGTATACCTCGAGGAAACTCTTGATGAGCGGCTCGAGTTCAGGGTGAACGAACTTACCTTCCTCGCGATGCGACTCGAAACCTTCCTGAATACGCGCGGCGAGTTCCAACGGAGTGTCAGTTTGCAATCGGACGATCTTATACTTGCGCAAATCTCGCACCACCTGGAAGAACAACAGAGTCGAGCGCCGCGCATCCATAGGAATACCAACCGTTTCCTGCGCTTTCTTGCGTTTCAACAAAAGAACGCCGACCAGGATTCCAGTGACGAGAATGCATAAGATCGCAATCGGCTCCCAGCGCACTTTGGCAAGGCGCTTCATGATGTTGAAACCGTCCTCTTCTTCCTCGACCGGTGGCTTGCCTTCCTTCGCACGTTTTTCAGCAGCTAGTTCCTTTTCCATTTTACTGCCGGATATGCCATTACCTATGCCACCGCCTGGAGTACCACGATTACCAAGGAATGCTCCGCCAAATGGGTTTGCCATTCCAAGATCGGCGAGCTTGGAGAGGAAGCCTCCGTCTTTTTGAAACTCCGGTAATTGACCGTTTGGAGTCGGGTCAAATGGCACCCAAGACCAGTTGGGAATGTAGACTTCGGCCCAGGCGTGCCCGTCTTTAACTTTGATCTCCTGGAAGCCGGTTTTACTGTTCACTGTTCCTGGAAGATATCCACCCACCAGCCTGGCTGGGATTCCGGCGGCCCGAGCCAATACTACGAATGCCGAAGAGTAGTCCACGCAATTTCCTTCAGTGGTTTTGAACAAGAAATTGTCGACAAAATCCCCACCCTTAACCCGATAGATGTTTCGAGTTTTATAGTGAAAGTTCTTCTTGCGAAGATATTCAACGATGCGCTCTGATTTAACGAACCAGTTGCCGTCGGTTCCAGCAATCTTTTTGGCTTTGCGGCGCACGCGATCAGGCAAGTCTTCCGGGAGCTGCAAATACTTTTGGATAACTTCGAGTTCGGCTTGCTCCATCTCGCTTACGGGCGGCAAAAGCAGTGACGTTTTGAAATCAGACTTCGATTTTACCGGCAAGGATCTCATCACCGCTGGTCGATAAATCGGCAAAAACGATTTCACTACGTACATTGTGCCAGGCTCAACCGCAACATCAGGTTTCATGGTGCCATCAGCCTCAACAGTGACTGATTTAAACGGACCAGCGACTTGCTGAGGCACCCACATGGTCGGCAGCGATCCTCCGGCAAGGGGCATGTCTACTGTTATTTCCTGTCGCACTTCAGCGATCGGCAGGTCTTTTGGAACCGAATATGCGTTTGCATTTCCGACAGGAAACTCTTCGTTTTCCATATCGAATTGAACTTCATTCATAGGCCCCGTACGGGACCAGGTCTTTCCGTCATATTTATCGAAGGCTATCCGTCTCATGTATCCCGAGCGTGGAGCATTTATTCGCATCACCAAGTCGTCAGTCGGAACTGGCGCAGGCAAGCCATCTTGGGGATTCTCCGGAAGCTTGTTCAAATTTTCTTTAAACGGTTTTTGACTGCCGCCGCTAGATCCGACCCCCTTAGGTCCTTTACCTGCGGTGCGCTTATCAAGCGGGTTTACAGCATTGCGCGGATTGGCAGCACCACCGCCGCCCTGACCATCCTTGGCACCTTTGGTAGTACCACTACCTCCCGAGCCCTGGGTCTTTGTTCCGGTCCCTGGCGTCATCCCTCTAGTTCGATCGGATTGCGAAACGGCAATATGCGGACGAATACCATACTCCAAAATGAACTCGAGAAACGAATTCGAGCGAGGCATACAGAAGAACATCAAACAAGTAAAAATCGGCAGGCTCAAAACTGGAATCAAAATTATTGAAGTTGCCGCTCGCGCCTGGCGTTTTGATGGCTTCGGCAAAGAAGCCGGACGACCTTCGCCAATCGGTCGCGAAGGTCCAACATCCCGACTTCGCGACACACCGTCATAGTAAAGAATCAAGGAAAGACATGTGATGTAGCCGAGAATAACCGCAAAGAAAAAGAAGTCAGTGGCAAACCCAGCGGTGCAGACCAGCACGCCAAGCCCAATTAAGGCGGAAACACTGAAATCTGCTCGAGACCGCAAATCGAAGCAGTGCAGCGCGATCAGCCCACATAGAACTTTTGTAATCGAACCTAAAAAATTGATTTGCCCGAGATTTATTTGCGCAGCGCAATCGATCACAAAATAGCACAGCACCGCGCCGGCACCTAGAGCAGGAAAAATATTCACCCACTTCGGTCGTTTCTCCCGAAACAGATACGAGATCAGCGTGCCGATCATCGCGACCCAGATCAACAGGAAAGTGGCTAGACCAGGCATTCCCGCATATATTGATGCGCCGCAAATCAAAATCACGACCATCGTGAGCGCAGCGATGCGCAACTGAATCGAATTCTCCGGCTTCACTGGAACCGCTTGCTTACCTTGCTTGGTTCCTTCTTTCACCAGACCT
>CAZRMH010000624.1:0-3334 GCA_964600935.1 uncultured Candidatus Obscuribacterales bacterium | reverse complement strand
GCGTTGTACAGAGTGTGCTGCAGGTCGTTGTCTTCGACGATTAAAATATTTCGGAGATTGCTCATTAGTTGATAATCATACACTTAAATTGGATCAATCAAAAAATCTGAGTGTTTATGCGGCTTATCGGTCGTCTAAGTCGCGCAGATTGACTCGGCTTTCGGGATATTGATCCTTTCTTTCGCCGGGCTTGCTGTGGCACTCCATGGAGTCCTGATAAGCTAACTTATATAGAGTCGCTTTGGCAGAGTGGCGAGCCGTGTCAACACTGAACTTTCACGATTGAAAATATGAACTGATGAAGATCTCTCATAGGATAACGCTGTCGTTTGTTATTGCGGCGCTGGCAGTTTTGCTGCTGGCGATTGCATCGAAGGTTAATATCGATCGAATCAACGAGTCGCGTGGTTGGGTTGAGCACACGCTTCAGGTGATCGTTGAGAAAGAAATGCTGGAGTCGACGCTCAAAGACCTCGAGTCGAGAAGCCGTGGATTTGCGGCTACCGGCGATGAAAGATTTCTCGATGGCACGGTAGAACTCAAGCAAAAAGTTGATCGTGGATTTATCAATCTGAAACGGCTGACTCTCGATAATCCAGTTCAGCAGGACAATCTGGAACAACTCAGTCCCCTTCTCGCCAACCGTTTGCAGAAACTGGAAAAGCTCGTTCAAGTTTGTCGCACTAGCGGTCCGGTTGCGGCAAGACCTTATTTAAGTTTGCCGGAGTCTGGTTCGGTCTGGAAATGGATGACGGTCACTTCCAAAATTCGCAATGAAGAAGAACAACTGCTCAATACTCGGACGAAGCAAACGCTCAGAAGTATTGAGGAAACTCAGACGATGGTTCTGCTGATTGCCCTTGCTGCGCTAGTCGCAATTGGTGGTTTCGGCGCTTACATCATTATCGGTGTTTCGAAATCGATACGCGGTCTGGTTGAAGGGACCGAGCGAGTCGCTGCAGGTGAAGTCGATTTCCGTATTCCGATCACGACCAGAGACGAGATGGCGACTTTGGGTCGGGCGTTCAACTCGATGATCGAGCGATTGAGAGTTTTGTCTGAACGGCAAGATGCATTGAATTGGCAGCGATTGAACTTGAACAACATCACCGCATTGCTCGAAGGTCATCGCAACATCGAGTCGGCTGGTCAAGTGTTGCTGGCTAACCTTGTACCGCTGATGGATGGTCAGCAAGCTGCCTTGTACGTCACGTTCGACAATGGGAAGGGAACGTCTCTGCGAATGGTGGCCGCTTACGGACTTTCCGATGATGACGTGATTGCTGCCAATGTGAAAATGGGCGAAGGTTTGATCGGCGAATGTGCACGGTCAAGAAACAAAATGATTTTGCGCGATGTTCATCCAAACGATTTTATCGTGAAGTCGGCGCTGACCTCTGCCAAACCGCTCGAAGTCGTTCTGGTGCCTCTGGTTTTTGAGAACGCGAGCATCGGTGTTCTCGAGTTGGCATCGCGTTCTTCGCTGTCAGAAAAATTTCAAGTGTTTCTCGATGAAATAAGCGAACGCGTTGCTGTATCGATCAATTCGATTACGGTGTCCGCTCAAGTCGACCATTTGTTGATGGAGTCGCAGACACTGGTCGAGGAGCTTCAATCGCAGCAGGAAGAACTCGAATCGCAGCAAGAGGAGCTACGCAGCGCCAACGAAGAGCTGGAAGATAAAGCGGAAGTTCTCGATCGGCAGAATCAGGAAATGACTGACAAAAACATCGAGCTGGAACAGATGCAGAGCACCCTCGAAGAGAAGGCTAAAGAGCTGGCGCTGGCTTCGAAGTATAAGTCCGAATTTCTCGCGAATATGTCGCACGATTTGCGAACACCGCTGAACAGCTTGCTAATATTTTCCGAATTGCTAGCCGAGAACGACGAGAAAAATCTGCAGGATTTTCAAATCGACTATGCCAGGAATATACACTCTGCGGGCAAGACTTTGCTCAGTCTAATCGATGACATTCTTGATCTCTCGAAGATTGAGTCAGGTACTGTAATTCTTGAACCTGTTGATATCGACATTGCCGACATCGTCGCCGAGATGCAGCGAAACTTTGAAATGATTGCAGAAAGCAAGAATTTGCAATTCGTGATCAGCATAGCTGAAGATGTTCCTGAAACGATGAGAGCCGATCGAAAACGGCTGAGCCAACTGCTGACGAATCTTCTTTCCAATGCATTCAAGTTCACCGAAAAGGGCTCTGTCACACTGACGGTCAGCAGGCTAGCTGGTACCGCCATTGGTGGTCAGATTTCTAAAGGTGCTTTGCAATTTCAAGTTGCTGATACCGGCATTGGTATCAGCAAGGACAAGCACCAAACGGTGTTCGAAGCGTTCCGGCAGGCGGATGGTTCGATCAAGCGGAAATATGGCGGAACTGGTCTGGGGCTGGCTATCTGCAGGCAGTTGAGCGAATTGCTTGGTGGTCATATCGACTTGCAGAGTGCTCCTTCTGAGGGCAGTACATTCACCGTTGATCTGCCGCTTGCGTATGAAGGTAAGCGTGAACTACAAGTCAATGATGTGGCGGCATTGTTGACTAATCCAATTTCGGCCACTCGAGCATTGGAGCGTTCTCTGGAGTCGTCGCGTGCTCACAAGATGATGATGCAGACTGAGATTGAGGACGACAGGCAAAATCTGGCAGATGGCGATCGAATTCTTTTATTGATTGAAGATGATCTAAATTTCGCGCGCATGCTACTCGATACGGCGCGTAAGCTCAATTTCAAAGGTGTAGTCGCGATGACCGGCAGCGAAGGTTTGCTCCTGGCTAGAAAGTTACAACCAGACGGAATTACGCTTGATTTGAAACTTCCGGACATGGAAGGATGGGTGGTTCTCGATCAGTTAAAAACAACTGCTCAGACAAAACACATCCCGGTGCATATCATCTCGGTCGACAAAGAACGTCAGCGCGGTCTGGAGTCCGGTGCCGTCGGATTTCTGGAAAAGCCGGTTAGTTTGAGCACTTTGGCAGAAGCGATTGGGACGATCAAATCAATAATCGCGATGAGTGAAGGGAAAATTTTGCTGGTCGAGGATGAAGCGCCGCTTCGTGAGCGCCTTTCTGAACTGTTGAGCGACACCGACGTGAAGGTTTTGTCGGTCCCGTCCGGTGAACTTGCCCTTGAAATTTTTGAAAAAGAAAAAGGGAAGTTCGACTGCATCGTTGTTGATTTCGATTTGAAAGACATCGGTGGGGTCGAATTCGTCGAGACTATTCAAAAACGTCCAGAGTCAGTCAAGCCGCCGGTTTTGGTTTACGCTCATAGACCTTTGAGCGACGATGATAAAGCCTCGCTTGCTCCGCTTCGAAAG
>CAZRMH010000623.1:0-3361 GCA_964600935.1 uncultured Candidatus Obscuribacterales bacterium | reverse complement strand
AGGAGCGCACGCGTCGAATCCTTGAAGGTGCCATTGGCACCAGGGTTAGCGTTTCAAAGCCACTTCAATTACTTGAACAACTGCATCCCTCACAGGGGAAACAATCGGAGGACCTGCGCCGGGCGCTGTTCGGCTACGACCCGCTGAGCGAGGTCTTCACCAAGAGAAACAAAGTAGCAACTGACCTGGCTCCTGATCAGGTGTCCAACGCCGATCAAGCTCTGGAAAAGCTTCTTGCCAATCCGGCGTTTCTCGAGAAGAATCCGAACTTTATCACCTATCTGATCAAAGGTCCTCAGCTATTCTGGAAAAACATGCTCAAACTGGAGTACCCGACGATAGAACCGAAGGGTCATAAGAGTCTCACCCGACTGCAGCTGAAGGCAATGCTTCACGCCTACGAACACTTTTATAAATCTGGCGGGACCATTCAGGACCAGCCGCTTGGTACTCTGACCAAGAATCAATTTGACAGAGAAATTGGTGACGCGCTCCAGTCGCAACTGGTTGAACATCTTGCTTACAATGAAGATCAAAAGCACCGGGAGTATTTCGGAAATCGCTACGAGATACAACCGCGAGTCGCGACTGAGCGTTTGCATCAGCTCATGGGTCTGCGCTCGGAAAAGGAGAGCATCGAAGCTCAAATTCGCGACCACATCAATTCTATCCATAAGCTCAAGGAGCACGTTTACATGGATAAGTTGGTGCGGGGCACCCTCAGCGAATTTGGTTTTGAACTAAAACTGAAGGAGGCTGTCGAATCAGGAAATGAACCGGTCTCAGTCGGCTTCATCGATTTGAACAACTTCAAACACATTAACACCGAGTTTTCCCAAAAGGCGGGCGATGAAGCTTTACAAGAGTTCGGCAGACACGCGGCGGACGTTCTACGCAGACATGGACTGGTGGCGGAAGACTGCCTTGGGCACTTTGGCGGAGACGAGTACGGAATCGTTTTGAACGGAGTTCCTCTTAAAAGGGCCAAACAGATTTTCAAAGAGATTCAAGCGCTTCGACTGATTTGCGAAGAACCAGCAACCGCAGCCGGCAGCCCTTCTAACAAGCCTTCAGAGCGACCGCACCGCTTCCGAATTCTGCCTGATGACGGATCAAAAGCACCTGAGGGAACAGTTGTCGTAACCGCGACACTAGGGGCGGTGGTACGCAGACAGGCGCAATCCGTAGAAGATGTTTTACAAAGCGCCGATAGAGTAATGTTCGTAGTAAAAGAAAAGGTGAAACAGCTGTCCGAGGGGCAGAGCCTGACAAAGGTAAAAGCATTTAGCGGTCACATCGAGCGAATCCTGGGCAAACCGGTTAGCGACCAGCTCAAACGTCATAGTGAGCTGGCAGAGATCGGCGACAGTAAACCACATATAAATCACAAAGCATCCGAATTTCGAATTCACAGCAAAACCATGGATGAAATTCGAGAGACTTTGAATCGCGCTGAAAATAAGCACAAACTTCTGACGGACTTATTGACCAAACATAGACACACTGGAATCTGGAACAAAGACATAAGCAAAGCTCGGCTCCAGACGCAGATTAATGAGAACGAACCATTTTCAATCTTACGCATTAGTGTCGACAATTTTAAACCGGTGAACGACGTATTCGAGTCGCACGCGAAGGGTAACGCAATATTGAAAGAAGTGGGTGCTTATCTTATGGACGTTCAGAAGAGGCACCCCGATGATATTCAGTTTCTCGGTTCATTGGGAGGACCGGCGCCGTTTATGGTCATAAAAGATGCCGCGAAAGCCGAGGAAATCCGCAAGGAAATCGATGGCTTCTTCTTGAAAGTGACAGCTGAAGACAAGCCATCCCAGCGGATTGTGTCACATCGGGAAGCCAACAAAGAGGCTGGTGAAATTGCTGTCGGTTTCAGTGCAGCGTCCACAAGATACGATCCGTCCAGTGGTCTGGATGCGGAAGGGCTGCTGGTAGCCAGCAAGAAGCCGCTGGACGATGTTGAAGAGGAGCACATTCGCCTGGGGCGCCACACAAAGCGCGCAGGAGACCACAAACCATCAAGCCAGGAAAAACGAACTGGCTCACCCGTCAATCAAGGCCGGCGAGCCTCGGACAATTGAGCAACTAAATGGTAATCTGTCTGTCATATGGCAAACATCCTGATAGTTGAAGATAGAGTCGACCTCGCAAACCTGGTCCGGTCATTCCTCGAGTTCGAAGACCATAACGTTGACGCGATTCACTCAGGCGGTACGGCTATCGAACGCATCATAGGCGGTGACTATCAACTAGTAATACTCGATTGGGATCTACCGGAAGTTGCCGGCATCGAGATTCTCAAGGGTGTGCGAGCCAACGGAGTTTCCACGCCGATTCTCATGCTGACCGGCAAAAATACTATCGAGAACAAAGAAGAGGGATTTGATGAAGGAGCCGACGATTATCTGACCAAACCGTTCGATATGAAAGAACTGGCAATGAGAGTGAAGGCGCTGTTGCGACGCTCGGCCCCGAGAGTTTCGCAGAAAAAGGAGGCGGACGAAATCACGCTGGTTCCCGAACGACTTCGCGCGATAAAGCACGGGAAACCTGTTGCTCTAACACAAAAAGAATTCGATCTACTTGCCTATCTTCTAAAGGCGGATTCGAAAGCGCATGACGCGCAAGCGTTGCTAAAGTCGATATGGGCAGACGATCCTGCGGCCAATTTTGAAACGCTCCGTACAACCATTAAGCGGCTTCGCAAAAAGCTAGGTGCGGAGACGAGGCAGTTAAAAGACGAAAATTTCCACGGTTTATTGAAGTCGACGGAGACTGCAAACAGGCAGGGCGAGGCAGGCAACCAGGGCAATCAGTCTGGTCGAAGCCTGGAGAACGAGGATGATCAATTCGATCCATATCTGGGGAGCATACTCGATGAAAAATACGAGTTACTGGAACTGATCGGCGGTGGTGGCACAGGAGTTGTTTATAAAGCAAATCACTGCATGCTGAAAACAACCGTAGCCGTGAAATTGTTGTTTCCGCACATGACCTCAAAACAAGCCATGGTGCGCCGCTTCCAACAAGAGGCAAAAGCAACTGCTATGCTTTCCCATCCCAACATTTTAAAAGTTTCAGACTTCGGAACCGGCGAACAGGGGCAACCCTTCCTCGTCATGGAGTATTTGAATGGCACAAGCCTAGCCGACTTACTCGATGAAAACGAACGTCTGTCGCCCGCTCTGGCAGCGAATATCGTCTTTCAAGCAGGAGCAGGGCTTGATCACGCCCACGGCAAGGGAGTCGTGCACCGTGACATCAAGCCAAGCAATTTGATGATCATTGGCAATATCTACGAAAAATATTCTGTGAAGATCGTCGACTTTGGTTTAGCGAGAGC
>CAZRMH010000622.1:0-3372 GCA_964600935.1 uncultured Candidatus Obscuribacterales bacterium | reverse complement strand
ACTCGGCATTGTTTTAGAACCGCGGCGGTCTGGGCCAGATCCAGTTTTCCGCAAAGGTTTAAAACTTTTCCGTCGGTTGCATTTTCGATTTGCGTTCCGAGATCGGTCTCGTCCGGACCTCCGATGAGCACCGGAATGACTGATTTGTTTTCTGTCAATCGACCGATCAATTCGATATATCCGTTGATCGACCAGGCGCGATTCGGACGGATCTTCCCGACCCCCGGCACGATTCCGACGATCAGACTCTCGCCGTTTTGTTCTCCAAAAAATTGTTTTTTCAAAGACTCGACCAAACTCTCTTGCGGAAAAACTGTAGGAAACAACTGCTCAGGAATATCCGCCACCGATGATCTGATCGTATCAACGAAGTTGTCGGCGGCATGTCGGCGAGGCTTCATCTGGTCGGGACGCTTCTTATAGTGCAAAGCGCGGGTCCCCGATAAGAATGGCATCAACTTGCCTTTGCTGGAGTTGGAGAGGTCTACAAAAAGGTCAGCTTTGAGCGTTTTGAGCTGAGAAGATAGCGAAAAGATATTCTGTCCACGCTTGTAGTCGACAAAATTATCGACCGAGGGACACATATCCCGGATGATAACTTTCAGACTCGAGTGCGTCCAGTAGCTGATATGCGCACTCTGGAAATTCCTTTTAAGTATTGATGCTACGGGCGTTGCGAGCATGGCATCGCCGATGGCCGCTGGGTGAAAGACAACAATGTGGTTGGGAGATTTCATTTCATTTGCTACGCTTCACTAGACTTTACGGCAACATCAATTATCATAGTTACTTATGTACGAAGAAGATCCCGTTTACGTTTTAGGTTGGCAGCAGCCCTCTGGCAAAATTGCCATACTGTGCCGCTCACGTGGTTCAAATCCTGGACCTGCTTATTGCTGGTCAAAACGCGATGCTATTCAGCTTCGCACCAGACTCGCTAATGACAAGCGAGGAGAACAGAACCCGTCTGCAAGGCGGATTGTAAGGCAGTTGCTCGTTTATAGATATAGAACAACTCGTCAGACGTTACCATGGCGACCGGGTGATCTTTGGGTGTATGCGGATCCTATGATGCTGGAAGCTATGGAACTTCGGCACGTATAGACCACTTTGCTCAGTACATTAAAATTCGTTTTATATACAATCGCGTTCGAGTCCGGACTCGAGGCAGAAGTCTATGTAACTTCTCGCGATGACTATTTCACTGTCGTACGTCTTGTCGTAGATATCGAATAGCCTGTCGAAAACATATACCAGGCTTAAGTCTTCGGTTCCACGTACCATTGAGTGGAAAAGCAGGTCGTGGAGAGTTTTCATTCCGCGTGCCTTCAAGAGCTCTTCGACGTTGACACTATAGGTGCTACCACTGCTCTCTTGACAAAGCACCTTCGGTGGTGTCACTTTGGTTATGCCCAATTCCTTTCGGACGTTTAGTTCGGTGACCAGTGCGGCTACTTCAGACCACATATAGAGGTCTATGAAACTTTCTCGATCCAGTTTCTCTTCGTCGTAAATTTTCGTCAGCAATCTATTCGTTGAGTGGTACGCCTGATGTGCAAAGTTCAAAACAGTTTGCTCATCGCCAAAAGATTTGTCCAAAACCATTGAATGTTCGTCGAAGCTATACTCGATGAACTGGGGCTTTGCAGATAGTTCGACTTTTACACTTTCGCCCCAGGGAACAGAATCGGTCAGGAACATAAGTCTGTCCAATGTCCTGGATTTGCTTTTGCTGTGAGTCAATAGACCTTTCATCCCGCCAGTCACGCTGGTAGCACCGGCGGTTACATCGGCGTAAGGAGCCAGGTATGAACAGCGCGTAGTCGCCAGGTAATCAGGCATGAGGACAACCTTGTCAAAGTCGGGGTCGATGATTCCAAACTTGTCGACTGCAGGTAATCCGTCGCTGAATGAAGTGAATGATTCGTCCTTGGGGGGACGGCGCATGATGCTGAGTTTCGTGGCTGATTGATTCGGTGATGGAGACGAATTTGTTTCTTCTATTGTCCCTTGAGCAGGCACGGCAGGCGCAGTCGATGTTTTTAAATCTGTCGGAGTCGAGCCCGTCTCTGCTGATTGATGTGAAGCTCTCGAAAGTTTTTGCTCCCGGACAATTGAATGCTCACCTGTCAGACCGAGGATCTTGAATTTGTCTAGTGCCGGCGTGCCTTCTGAAAACGACGTGAATGATTCTGCTTTTTGCTTTTGCGAATCCCGGAGCGCTTTCATCTCTTTGATGTCAGGCAAACGATCCGATTCGAAGGTGTCCTCCTTCGGTTGATTATCTGGATCGTTCGGGTCGTTTGGATTGTTAGACAAAGTTTATGGCTCTAGGCGAATTTCGAGAATCGAGTTTAACCTCTCAGTTTATGCCCAGTTCTGACGCTACGGTTAATTTCTTTCGCGCAAATGGCGAGTATGAAGCACCATTTGAAACTCCGAGCCTCGCCTTATGCGAGTCCTACCACTACTTGTAACGAATCGGGGTTGAGAGCGCCCGGTTAACTCGACCTTAACCGCTAAGTTGATATCTATATGGTGGGTAAAAACCCATCCCTAATCGGAGCCGCTCCAGCAAATGAGCATCGACACGATCGTCGCAGTTTTGGCCATCGCGCTCGCTCTGGGATTTGACTTCGTCAACGGTTTTCATGATACCGCCAATGCTGTCGCCACCGTGATCTACACGAAAGCGTTGAAGCCTGGCGTAGCCATCTTTATGAGCGGTATTCTCAATTGCCTCGGTGCCCTTCTGGTCGGTACCGCAGTCGCACAAGTCATAACCAAAATCATTCCGCAGGACACAGTGACGCTTCCAATCGTCGTCGCAGTGCTGCTTTCAGCCGTGATATGGAATTTGATCACCTGGTGGTATGGCATTCCTGTCAGTTCCTCGCACTGTTTGATCGGCAGTCTGTTCGGGGCTGGAGTGACTGCTTCCGGACTCGACGGTGTTGAGTGGCATGAACTAAACAAGGTTTTTCTAGGTCTTCTAATCTCACCGTTAGTGGGTTTCGACTCAGGCGCGTTGCTGACCTGGTTGGCTCTGCTCTACTCGAAAGAAAAGGATAACCCGGGCAGTAAGCGCCAATCGCATTATCAAGTCATGCGCTGGATGCACATTTTTTCAAGCGCATCGGTCAGTTTCAGCCATGGTAGTAACGATGGTCAAAAGACGATGGGCATTATCACTCTGATTCTGGCTACTCACTTTTCAGGTTATTCGACGGACAATGTACCTCTCTGGGTGGTCGTCGCTGCTGCCACTGCGATGGGCCTGGGCACCGTGATTGGTGGATGGCGGGTTATCGAGACGGTCGGCACGAAGATCAGTCGCGAACGTTTGAGCCACTCTCAAGGGGTCGGAGCATC
>CAZRMH010000621.1:0-3376 GCA_964600935.1 uncultured Candidatus Obscuribacterales bacterium | reverse complement strand
CATGGCTGCAGTAACCAGAAATTTCATAATTCACCTCTCAAAAACAATTTCACTCGAGTGCATGCTCTACGTATGTCGTAGCGCATCTTCTATCAGTCGTGGAACTGTCAGCGCTTAATTCACAATGAATAGCGCCAGTCGTGATCTACGATTCGCTTGACAGCAAGAGATCTAGGTTTTGAGATTCCGGAAGTAGGTTAAAGGCAAAATGCACCTGTCGCAATCCAGTTGGTTAAGTTCTTGGATAGTTGGTTATGCAGCCCGAACAATCCGCTGTAACACCTGGCGTTTATCAATCGCCGCTCGAATTTCTACGATTCGTGAAACGGTTTCGGTGAAAGTCGCTCCGGCATCTGCGTTTTCCGTGTGCTCAGAAGCAAAGACTGCGTTCTGCGGCGCACTGAGCGGATCTATATGATTTACGAGTATGGCCTCGGCGATTGTGATATCGAAATCGTTAACCAGAGAGTCCTCGAAATCAGAATCATCTACTATCAACTTGGCTTCGCCCTTCGCATCCGCGGATTGCAGCATGCGAACAGCAAGCCTGATCGAATCGACTTGTTCAAGGACTTGTTCCAGTGAAGACTGAGTTGCTTGCACCATAGACAAAACGCGAGCAGCTTGATTGAAACTCAATCTTGGATTGGCAAACATTTGCTGCAACTGAATTGCAGCGTCCACCACATACGATGGCACAAGATTGTAATCGATCAACAATTTTCCGTATTGAACGTCATTCTCGATACCGAGTTCTGCAAGAACCAGACTCTCCTCGTGAGTTATTAGATTCGCAGCGACAAGGAGTTCTCCCAGGCGTGGTGTCTCTGTCAATAGTCCTTCCTCACGCAAGCCCAACGCGACCAGAAGCGATTCAAATGTTCGACCGTCTTGTTCAATCCCTCTGAGGGCTCTAACCGCATCGTAAAACGACAAATGGTTATCTCGGATCAGAACCTGCAAGTTGAAACAATTCAAAAGCGTCGCTTCAGAAACATATCCAAGCTGCACCAACGACTGACCGATCGGGTAACAAGTGGCTTCCGAATTTGCGATGGCTTGCTTCATGCCGTATTCATCAACAACTCCGGCTGCTAGAAGCAGTTTTGCGAGGCGAGTGAGACTATTACTGTTCATCTTGATCGCACTAAACCGGTATGCATCTTCGATGGAAACTTGATTAGAGTGCGCAATGTGAAGAAACTGTTTGGCGAGAGTCTCTGATATCGCAGAGGACCTGATCGCTCTCTGGGTTTTAAGTGCATTCTCAAGATCGAGTTCGCTAATCTGACCTGTCATCACAAGCGTGCGACCGATCGGAGAGTTAGATTTTTTCGCAATCAACGCGCAGTCCTTGAGTCCAAACGGACTGACCGCGCCACTTTCTAATAGTAATTCACCAAGACAAAACTTAGGGGTTCGATTGGTTCGATTTTGCAACATAATTATTCGCCTCGCAATTGAACGAAGTTTCAAGGCTTCATTCTCTAGCTTCACCACACTCGCAATCTGCATTAACGCCGTCGATCAGATCTTGGGACAAGCGAACTTTAATCAAGTAGGCCGTACGTCGTTAGAAACAGGTTGACTAGTCCGTGCGTAGCATGAGCCTGTAATCTGATGCTTGCAAAACACCGGATAATAGTGGCATTCGACGATTTATCTTTGCAAGAAATCAAACCTTTCGTTGATTAGAAAGCTGATGGACAGACTGTTGCGGTAGTTAGTGAAAAGCTGGCGCTCAAGGAACCGACCAGATCGACGCCAAAACGCAATCCAGCTAACGTTCTTCATCATACGTACCTGTTGCTCATCAGACCGAATCTCGGATGAAACTTCGATTCGAATCGAATTGCAGATAAGTCTCAAAGAGAGAAACCGCCCGACGCCTAATCGTCGAGCGGTTTCCCAACCTAACAGCACAGGTGAACTAGCGGCGTATCAATCCAGTCAACGCCCCGACACCGGCTCCAACGCCGGCTCCTATGCCGATGTTTCGTACATAATGCCGGGAGTGACCATCATTGCGACTGAGCAAACTCACTCCTAAGCCAGCGGCACCACCGATCCCAGCACCTATGAGAGCTGGTTTCAAAATACTTCTACGGCGGCCATAATATTGATTTCCGTAGTAGTTGTTGTATGGATTGACGTAATTGGCTTGCGGGTAATAGCCGAACTGATTTCCAAAATAATTCTGCGCCTCAGCAGGCTGCGCGAAACCGCTGATGACGGTTGTCGCAAGCACTGCTAAAGTCAGAACTCCATTTTTAAACGACTTAAGCATGATTTTCCTCCTTTCGCGACTGGTATCATCGGCGGTTCCGTAGAGCCATTTCGCATTTAAATATTCACTCGTAACATCGAATCAACGTTCAGTGGCTCGACTTCACAGTTTGACGCGTGGCTCATAGCAATGTTCCGCGACGCTTTCCTGACAGTTTCGGCAAAGATTATTGACACTACTTCTATATAAGTGGATACAGACGATGATCACAGTTCGAGCGCGCACTCACTAAGCCTTCACACAAACACGAAGGTTGAGCATTGGAAGCAGTTTCCGCAGAAATTTTATCGAGTGGTATAGAAGTCTACTTCACCGGATATTTTATGCGCGATTCTCTCAGAACCTTTAATACACTAATCAAGTTCTCGTTTTCAGGTATGTCGGTCTTGCCATAGTGAAAATTCACGAACTGCCATTTGCCGTTTTTAAATGCAACTTCCGGCACTACATCGGGCTTTGGATTTCGTTTACCGCCAGTCACGGAGTGCACTTCAACAAGATAAGCTCCGTTTTTTTTGGCAGTGACGTTTCCGGCCACGTATTTACTTGAAGTGTCTTGAGCGTTTAAATACGGATCAAAATCCAACCCGACAATCTCGCCGGATACTTTGGCCTGCGCATCGAAGTCGGCTTTTAGCTGTTTATAGAGGTTAACGTCAAACGCGGCTCTGCGACTCTGGATAGCCAATTCTGGCGTAGGCATTTTCGATTCTTCAGTCAACGATGGAACATACCAATCATAGAAACCTTGAACGAATTTCTTGCAGTTTTGCTTAATTTCCTGAGTAGTTTTTCCCTGAGCAAATATCGAAGACGCACCGAAGCTAATCATTAAGGATGACACCAAAAACGATACCATCACGTTTGTTCTGAATTTCGTGGATAGAAAAATTACTGATGAAATTTTTTCAGTCGATATTGGTTCAGAAAATTTTTCAGATGAAAAAGACCTGGCAGTTCGAGAGATTAACTTACGCAATTTATTCATAACAACCCGTCAAAAGTGACCGCAACAAAGCCAGAATAGCAGACAGAGAACCAGTTACCTCAAATTGACGGACAATATCAACCGAACTTGACAGAGTGTAG
>CAZRMH010000620.1:0-3381 GCA_964600935.1 uncultured Candidatus Obscuribacterales bacterium | reverse complement strand
GCTCTCGGCGAGCCACTTTCGGATCGTGCCAATTTGGAATCTCAGGTTCACCGGTGACAATTTCGGCAAAGGATATTTGGGGAATGTCGTTGCGTTTCAGATGTTCTCCCAGTTCTTGAATAGCGAACTGCTTTTCACCGTTGTAGCCGCCACTTCTGTTAGATTCGACGAGTTCGAGCAGTGATAATCCGTTGTTCTGATTTTTATCTATTTGTAGAAAATCATTCTTGCTCAATGCGAGTCTAGCCGCATCATAACTAAGTTTCGGAGCTTCGTCTTGGTTTTCTCCTCCTTCGAAAAAATTCTTTCCGTCGCTCATTTGTCCACCCTCTATGTTGTCGTGACAGTTCTTCTCAATCACATGCTAGAAACTGAACGTTGCAGCAATGTTGCAACATCGACAAAAGCTGATACTCGAACGTCGTCGTTTTAAAAGGGTTGACATTCGAGACGAGAACTAAGGCGACTGTTTCAGAATATCCTGATTATTGATTTCGCTTATTCGTCTTTGAAAAGTGGCTGCTTCTGCTACTTTTCCCTGGTGTTTCAAAATGTCGATTAATGGCTCGATGATGTTGCCGAGATCTTTGTGATTTTTCCCCAGTTGTTTCTCTTTAATGGAGAGCGAGCGTTTATAAAACTCTTCCGCTTTTGGAAGTTTCTCCTGCCAGTGATAGGCAGCGGCAAGGCAATAGCAGGTGTATCCAATTTCCGGATGTGTCGTTCCCAAGGTCTGTTCTAGACGCAGTAAAGCCGCCAGAAAATACTCTTCAGCAGCAGGAAACTCTTTTTTCTCGATCGCCATTTCTCCGAATCGCTGCAGTAATGTGCAAGTCTTCGGATGCTGCGGACCAAGGGTGTTTTCGAGTAGCTTCAAGGCCTGTTTGTACAGTTCATCAGCTTCTTTGAAACGCGAATCTTTTCGGTGTATGTCTGCTACGAAGCAAATGTAATCGGCGACTTCGCTGTTCTCTTCGCCAAAAATACTCTTTGCGATTGTTAGTGCGATTTGATATTGTCCCAGTGCTTCATGGTTTTTGCGTTGCGCTTCGAAGAGCTCGCCCAGGTTTCGATGAGTCTCGGCCATTTGCACTTGCATCTGTCCGTTGTTCTTTTCATGATGCGCGAGTATCTTGAGGAACATCTCCTCGGCTTCTTCGAACTTCTTCTGCTGTGTGAGAATAATGCCGAGGTTGCGGTAATTCTCAGCGCCGACAAACGACGTAAAGAAGTGATGGTGCTTTTCGATCAGTTGGATTGCTTTGCGGTATGTCGCTTCGGCTTCATCGATTTTGCGGTTGGAGAAATAGGCGCTGCCTAGAATTGAAAGACACATCGCGGTTTCAATATGTTCTTCGCCCTTCATCTCTTCTGTTAGAGCCAGAGCGCGTTTGCATAAATCTTCGGCTTCATCATAAAGACCGAGTTCTACTTTCAAACGGGCAATGTCGGAGAGCAGCGTTGCCTTTATGTAGTTGTCCTCAAGGTCCTCGAGGATGTCGTTGGCTCGATTGAGCAGCACTTCTGCTTCGGAGTAGCGTGATTGTTCGACAAGAATATCGACTAGAGTTCGCAAGCAATCTATGCGAAGTTCGCTTCCCGCCTCACCCATCATTTCAACTAAACGATGATAACGCTGAGCATGAACTTCTGCTTCGCCAAGATCGCCATACGCTGCATTTGCGATCGCCAGTGACGCGATGGCTCGCTTCAGGAGCGGATGTTCGCGTGTGGTCTTAGCTTCACGAATTTCAATTTCTTTGTTTAGAAAGGCAATCGCATCAGTAAATCGGCTTTGCGAAATCAAAAGAGTCGTGTATCCGAAACAAACGTCCTGGAACGAGCGTGAGTAAGTCTCGTCTCGAACCGTTTCGAGTCCTTGTAAGAATGCCTGTTCAGACTCTTCGACGGAACCGCCGAGGTGCAAAAGCAGTCCTTTGAAAAGCAGGGCGGAACAGGCCGCGTCTCCGGATGTGATACCATGAGTGGTGCATAGTTCCATGCACTCTTCGACGAGCGGTCCGGCGTTTTCGAACTGCTCGAGAGCAAGATGACTGGCTGCTCTTGTGGTCAGTGCTTGTACATATTTACCGTTCTTTCGATGCTCTGGAGTATCGGCCAGGTGAATAGCGCGCTCAATATACGGCTCTGCTTCGGTGAAGTCGTCGCACATTGAAAGTGCGTCAATGTAGGAGAGACAAGCATCAAGCAAATGATCGTTTTCGTCCGGAAAGTTGTAATCGATTATATCGATTGCATCTTGCAGTATTGCTCTACTATCCTGTTTTCGTTCTTTCAAGATAAACAGTTCTGCTAGTTCGAGCATCAGCGGAATGTACTTCCGGTCGATAAGCACGCCTTCTTCGTTCATCGCCATGTTCATGGCTGCGATGTAGGCTTCTTCGGAAGCCTTCCAGTTCCCATCAAGGAACAGTTGTTTGCCGGACTGCCAGCTCTTTTCGATTGTCTCAGGAACGGTCATCATTGCGATAATTTTCAGATCCTTGAAGAGGCTGGATTGACTATGCTCGGTAATTTTTTTTCAACTATCCGATTCCTTTTCTTTGTCGCCCTCGTCCGGCAAATCTTCGTCCTCACTGTCGATGGGCTTCTCGTCGGGTTTTGGCATGCGTTTCAAGTTGTATTGCATTTGCGCCTGAGCCCTTGCTGATCTCAATGCACTGAGGTAACCAGGCACTTGTTTCAAGAAGTCCAGAGGCTCGATGTACTCGCCGCTGTCCGCTTTGACTACGGTGTAGTGCAAGTGAACACCGGTCGATCGCCCGGTGGAGCCAGCGTATCCGATTACTCTTCCGCGTTGGACCCACATACCGGGCATGACACTGTAAGCGTTTAAGTGTCCATTGATTGTTTTGACATTAGGGTATGGATGATAAACTTCAACGGCGACGCCAAGATTGCCGCGCACTCCAACGCGAGTGACAACACCATCGAGTAGGTTGTAAACCTTGTCGTTGAGCTTGGCTGAGAGGTCGACACCGCTGTGAAAACTGTGTTTGCCTGTTACCGGGTGCCGACGAAATCCGGCTCCAGACGTTATTCTGCCAACGCCAACTGGCGAGTATACGATCTCTTCGCGCAGCGGGGAGATCAGGATGGCCGGCGCGTAATAGCCCTTGAAGTCGTATACCAAGCCAGGCTGCAGAAACGAGCCATCGACAAGCAAGAACACGAGGCCCAAGCTCAAAGCAACTCCGAGTCGCCTTTTTGTTTTGCCGAAACCGAACATTAACCCTACGCTGAGAAAGCAGCCGTCGACCTTATAGTCATACCACCCTTTGCGTTTCTTTCCCCTCTAAACCGAAGGAATTTCGCGGGCAGGTCCAGGCGTCAGTCAGGCAGTGTTCTACTGGTCGACAG
>CAZRMH010000619.1:0-3383 GCA_964600935.1 uncultured Candidatus Obscuribacterales bacterium | reverse complement strand
TAACCGACGTCACCCCCTCAGCCTGAAGTCCGGCGAGTAGTATGCAAGCCTCGACCTGAGCAGATGCAACTTGCAGCACAAATTCTTTTCCTTGAAGATGGCCTCCGGTAATCGCAAACGGAGCATATGCATCACTGGTTGCAGAGACCCTGGCGCCCATTTCGATCAGTGGCTGAAAGACGCGCTTCATTGTGCGCTTTCGCAGTGACTGATCGCCGTCGAAGCAGCTCTGAAAAGGTCGACCTGCGACCAGACCAGAAAGCAGTCGAATCGTGGTTCCACTGTTGCCGGCATCCAGCAACTCGCTGGGCGCGTTGAGGGAATCAATACCACCGCTGACAATTTTGAAATCGGTTCTTTCTCCGCATTCTTCCGTCACCGTCAGGCCGAGCCGCCGAAGACACTCTGCGGTACTCTTCACATCATGGGCTGGCGAACAATTCGTAATCGAGCTTTCCCCCTGACTGAACGCTGAAAAAATTAGCGCGCGGTGCGATATCGACTTGTCGCCAGGAACTACCAGGGAGCCGATTAGTGGAGACATTGCATATTTCCTGCGAAGAGAGGTCGTTAACATCTGTTCTAGATGAGCGTATAGGCGCCTCCATTATTGTAAGATCATCAGCACTAATTCGAGGCTGGATTGCTCAGATGTTGCGGTTCTTAACAAGCGGCGAGTCACATGGAAAAGGTCTGATTGCCATGGTGGAGGGTTTCCCCGCCGGGCTGGAGGTTGATGTCGAAAAAATCAACGACGAACTTTTCAGACGCCAGCAAGGATACGGACGCGGCGCTCGCCAGAAGATTGAAAGAGATCAAGCCGAGGTCATGAGCGGCGTTCGCCATGGCACCACCACCGGTGCACCAATCGCGTTAGTAATAGAGAACAAAGACTGGCAAAACTGGCTCGATGTCATGTCTACAACGCCTATCGATCTTACGGATAACGCCATCGCTGAAAAAATGGCAAAGAAAGAGATTAAACACTTTCGCCCTGGTCACGCCGATCTTGCCGGTACGATAAAATACGGACATGATGATATTCGCAATGTTTTAGAGCGCGCCAGCGCCCGAGAAACAGCAGCGCGCGTGGCTGCTGGTGCGCTCTGTCAGCAACTGCTGGCGGCCTTCGGAATAAAAATTGCCAGCCACGTGATCCAAGTTGGCTCTGTCAAAGCGGACGTCAAAGAGTATGCCAACCTGAATGATTTAAACGCCGACATCGCTGATTCCGAGCTGTTTTGCGCATCAAGTGAATCAACGGAGGCCATGAAAGAGTTTATCAAGAAAACCTGGGCCGACGGCGACAGCCTCGGAGGCGTGATCGAGGTTCTAGCGGACGGATTGCCGGTTGGGCTGGGCAGCTACACTCAATGGGACCGCAAACTTGATGGACGACTAGCACAGGCTCTTATCAGCATCCAAGCGATGAAAGCCGTTGAACTCGGTGACGGGATCACCGCATCGGGACTGAAAGGTTCGCTCGTTCACGACGCACTCTATCCCGCCCAAGGCGATCTTCCTTTTAAACGAGTCACTAACAGAGCAGGTGGTTTAGAAGGCGGAATGACCAATGGAGAACGACTAATATGCCGTGTTTTCATGAAACCAATTCCCACACTGCTGCGCGGACTCGATTCAGTTTCCTATCCTGATTTCCACGCTCACAAGGCTGATTACGAACGCTCCGATGTCTGCGCCATAGCCGCGGCATCGGTCGTCGCCAGAGCCATGGTGGCAATCACCCTTGCCGGCGCCTTCCTTGATAAATTCGGCGGCGACTCGATATCAGACATCCGAAACGCCTACGACAATTATCGGACAGCCCTGAAAGACGGCGCCAAAGCACGCAGTCACAAGGCTTAAGCGCAACAATTCGCTTTTGCTTTCCTATATGTGAGAAAGGTAGTTAAGCTTGGGCATAGAGTCTAAGAGCTAAATCTGACACTTAACTTCTCATCGAATAGTTTCCGTTTCCAAACTCGAAGTTGGTCTGTCTACTCTCTCAACCTTCCTGTTTTTGTTTTCAAAGAGGACTTCAAGGCAATGCGTCACAAAGCAAAACACCGAGGACCGGTTATCACGATGATGTGGAACACGGCACTCGACGTTCGCACCAGAGTCGCAGTAGGAGCCGGTGCACGGCACAAGTTGTCGAGCACGCTGGCTCAAATCAACGCCGGCAAACGTGTTCTCGTACTCTGCCAGGCCTCGACTGCAGTACATTGGCTCAGAGACGTTCTCGAAAACCTGCCTGGTGATGAGTTCAAAGTCACCACTCTGGAAGTGCCTGATGGCGACGCTTGCAAGACAACGGAGTGGTTGATTAGAGTTTGGGAACACCTGCAAGAACGGGGCTTCGATAGACATGACACCGTCGTTGCACTCGGCGGAGGATCGGTCTCCGACCTGGCTGGATTCGCAGCCTCGACATATCTGCGTGGGTTAAACCTCGTCATCGTGCCGACCACCCTACTGGCACAGGTCGATGCAGCGATCGGTGGAAAAACAGCTATCAACCTTCCGGCAGGCAAAAATCTTGCCGGCACTTACTTCTTCCCGAAAGCGGTGCTGGCAGACCAGGAGATGCTAGCCACCATGCCTCGAAAGCAGGTAATCGGAGCGATCGGTGAGATTCTAAAATACGCTCTTATCGAAGAAACAGTCTCGAAGACTACCGACTACGATATGGGTCCAACCGCACTCCTGGACGTGCTCGATAAAGTCATCCAAGACGGTTTTGAACTGGAGGATCCGGCGATTTCCGGTTTGATCACGAGCTGCATTAAGATGAAACTATATATAGTGTCAAAGGATCCAAGAGAAACAAACCTTCGACGAATTTTGAATCTCGGACACACACTCGGTCATGCTCTCGAAAAAGTGGGAGATTTTAAACTCGGTCATGGCGAAGCTGTAGGAATCGGTATTGCGCAGACCATGAAACTTGCCGTTTCACAAAAACGAATTGACAAAGCCGCGACAGAACGAGTCAAAGACATTCTGTTCCGCGCTGAATTGCCGCATGACCTGCCCAAAGGCGTTAACAAGGAAGAACTGATTACCGCGATGGCTCAGGACAAAAAACGACATGGCGAAAACATCAAATTGGTTTTACCGCAGACCAAACTCGGAGTGGTCGATTATGAAGTTTCCTTCCCAATCGCAGATCTGGGAAAGCTGCTTTAAGCGATCCTGGAGTGATACCACAGGCAATGCGCACCTCGCTCAAACAGGCAACCAAGTTCACCAAAGATACTCCTAACGGAGCCCTTCCTTCTGGAGCCCTGATATAGCAGTTTTCAAACTATGAACGCGCCCGACGCGACTTCCGAATCAAGAGCCAACGGTTCTCAACTGTCCATCGCCTTTCAGGGAGCGCC
>CAZRMH010000618.1:302-3395 GCA_964600935.1 uncultured Candidatus Obscuribacterales bacterium | reverse complement strand
GAGGAAGTAGAGCGAACTAGTTCGAACTGCCACTAAGTAAGAGCAAGAGGCTTGTCCTGCCTGCCTCCCTTCCAATTCTCCGACCCAAGCCTCTGCTCTCCTTAGTAGTCTCCATCACCACCAATGGTGCCGCTCCAGGACGTTGCTGTCGAGCTCAAGGGAGGGCATCAAATACGATGGCACAATTATTTTTGTTTCCCTCCTAATTGTTCCAACTTTCAGATAGAACATGCAGGTTACAAAATCTCATCTAACTAGAAATGGACGCATGTTATGAACGGACGAGCAATCCCAATGGAGAGTATTACACTTCCCAGTGCTGACGTCGAAAGTTTCCGAAGTCAAAAATTTATCGTCGAATATGAGTATCTGCTGGACCTGGCTAACGATATATACGTAGCTACTCTTGAGACACAAGTAGTCGGGGTCAACTTCGTTAGCTTGATGCTCTAAATGATACCGGAAAATTCAGACCGCGCGAGGTTCGTATCCATCACCAACCAACAGTCCAAGCGCAAGCTTCGGACACTCACGAATTGTTCAACACAACATCATCTTCGATTATTGATTGACATAAAATTCACCAGTGACTGGATCTCGACCCAGGTTTTCCCAAGCAGACGATTCGTGGAATCGAATCGGAAGTGGACCAGTTAAACCGGGTACATTCCAGTTTTGCCATGACATCGAAACCAAAGGAGAAATTTCAACGTCCACTTTCAAGTCGAGTAGATACACGCAAGGACTTTCGCTGCCATCAGGAAGAAAGCTCGGTGGTATCGTTCGTGGACCGGTACAAACTCGTGAACGTCTACTATTAGTCGAATCAACCGTTAGCGAGAGCGAAGAATCTCGGACCTTAATCCCTCCGATCGCTTGAAGCTGTGCCCATTGTTCAGAAACTTCTCGATTCCGCTTTATCGCTTCGCTGAATGATTCACTCTTCGCAAGACTTCTTGCTTGTGTCGCTACGACCGACTTGCCCATCCCGAATCGCACTGGAATGATTGAGAGATTAATCAATGGAAGCACAATACAACAGATAAGGAGGAAAAGAACAGCGCCGAACTCAGAGATTTGCGCGGCACCAAGTTGGTTACGAACATTGCCAAATAGCTCTAGTTTGCTTTTCCCATCACTAAATTTCATGAGTCATTTTCACTTCGGGTCAGGTAAGGCACCACTTGTACAAGCCGTACTGGTGCTCTGAGTGCCGGATTCCATCTGCGTTGCAACTCTGCTCTTCATCTTCACGGACATCGACACCTGCACACAAGAGGGCATTATGCTGCAGCTACCAATCGCATTTTTTCCGTCCTCGACAAGCGCCATGGTTGGTTTAAAATGACTCTCCGAAACAAGTCGAAGCGGTGCTGATGTACCGTTAACCGCTATCGGTAACGGCGACAATCCGAAATTTAAATCATCATCCGGTGATGGCAACCTCAGCGGATCAGATGCTCGATAGAAGTCCACATCCTTGCCATGAATCACATACTTACGACTGGTATCGTATGCGGTGAGCTCCGGTACACCTGAAGACACTACGACATTCGACTGGAGGTTATCCAGCGTACCAACGCTGAAACTCTCAACTTTTGGCTTCTCAACCGCAGCGTCAAAAAGTGCGATCTCACGCCCGAACGGTTCACTCTTCTCTTTTATGAGGCTTCGCAAAGAAGCTATAGAGAAGTTGACCAGCCGCTGCCGCTCATCGGCTACAAGATTAGCACCATCTCGCGACTGCTGCATCACCTGCGATGCAAACTGCTCGAATTCTGAAAACGATGGATCATTTACTGTTCTCGAGTGCATTGAGCGAGCTGTGAATACCATTTCGCGTGAGGCACCAACTAAGTTATTGATTTTTCCTGCATTATCATTATCGTTCAGTCGTTGCGCAGCATTCAATGCGACTTTTTCTGACGTATCCTGAAGCAACTGATTCGAAAAAAATGTCAGCTGAAACCAAAACGCTAGTCCACTCAAAGCAAGAATTAGCATTCCGATTGCCACGCAGAGGAAAATCATATTGCCCGTACACTGCCGATGTCGATATCTCCGGATCATGGATTGGCCTGTGCTGAGTCCGGATTGACGATCATAGGAGTCTCATCGATAACTTCAAAGTCGTTTCCGGTCAAGGTTTTTAGAGCATTTAAATCGTCATCGTTCCAGCGCGGATCAGAGGCACCTTGAACATACCAATCCGATCCTTGATCGCAAATAAACAATCCATACTCTTTCATCGCAGTCAAAATTGCCTTGTTGATGGATGAAAAACTCGATATGTTGAAACTGGCTTTAAGACGAAATCTCTTGCCTAGAGGAGGACAGTCGTTATCATTCTGAGGTCCTGCGAAGTGCCTGGCTGGCCAGACATAACCTTTTGTCTGATGGGCCGTCATTCGAAGTGCATGCTTAATCACACCGGAAGCGGCTTCATCATAATGCACCAGTGCAGGAAAAATCGGAAGACCAGCAGCATCTGCAGATGTCCATCCGTCAGGACGTAACGCGTTTGAATCCAGATGGAAAATTGCTCCGGAACCAGCAGTGTATTTGCCTTTTCGATTCGCATAGTACAACTCATACAGCACTTTAGTAGTGGGATTAATCATTAGAACATGCCGGTCACCAGGATTTTTCCGAATATTCCAATCATTGCCTTCAATCTTCAACTTATTCGAAATTGGGTACGGACCAACATCACTTTCATCGTCATACAAAAATGTCACTGGATAAAGTCTGAGCGGCTTTCGACCATCCTGCACGATGTTAAACGGAATTCCGTAAGCCGGGTTAGCGCCCCAATCAGGGTGAAAATGTCTTGTCCCGACCATTTTGCTTATGTAATCTGCAGAACGACTGTCAACAGAACGACTAGTGATCTTCGTATTCCAAACATTGTTATCGGGAAACACCTGAACTCCCGCAATCGTCTGCTGAGCGCGCGCAGCAGAAGGGACAACAAGGGAACAAACAAGTAGTGATAGAGAAATCGCAAGTGACTTTAATTTCGAGCTTATAAACATTCAAACCTCCTCTGAGAGGCTGGTAACGAGTAACCCTGCGGCGTATCGCTAGGGGACT
>CAZRMH010000618.1:0-292 GCA_964600935.1 uncultured Candidatus Obscuribacterales bacterium | reverse complement strand
ATGAATAGACTTTTATTAGTAAGAAGAAGGTAGCCTAAGATCAAGCTATCATCGCACTTGAAGCACTGTCAAGCTCATAGAATATAGGTAAACCCATACAAAGTGATGACTCGATAGCGTTTAGAATTAGGAAGGCTGACGGGGCTAACATCTGTGACCTCACAGAGAAACTTAGAATGTTAAACCAGGAAGCCCCTAAATTACCGACTAGAGACAATCTCATTATCACTGGGCACAATCAGCATAGGACCTCTACATATGAGGTTCAATTCCAGATCGGTTACCACAAGTG
>CAZRMH010000617.1:0-3419 GCA_964600935.1 uncultured Candidatus Obscuribacterales bacterium | reverse complement strand
ATCTCCTAATACAAACACCTCGGATGGGAGCAAGAAGTACGAATCTAAATCCTGCTCCAAGACGCCTCAAAACGGAAAGTAGATAATCCGCCCTGGCTTCTTTGCGTAGCGAATTGTTTCCCTATCCACATTCTCCAAAACAAGATCGCCCTCTGCTACCATTTTTTGTGAAAACTGAAAGTCTTCCACACTGGGTCTAATTTCGTCCTCCCTAAGAACCGTTCTATGAGTGCGTTTAGGACGCGCATTGGCATAGAACAAATCAATCACATGAATTTCTGGCGGTCCTTGTATCAGGAATACATCAAATCTCGTTTCAATAGCCAGCCGAAAGCACTTAGAGTGAGCCTTCTTCTGTTTCCAAGGCTTTACTTCCACCCACAACCGAAACTCTGGGAGCCAGAAGTCCGGCGTGTATTTGTCCGTTCCCAGGTCGATTTTGCTAGGCTCATATTTATGCCGAATCTTGTTTTTATCAAAGAAGGTTGCCCATTTAGACTCTAAAATGCTGCGATATAGAATGCCACCATATTCAGTGTCTCGACTCATCCATTGCATGGCACGCCCTCCGATGTATTCGAAGACAACAATAGAAAATCTCACGACAGTTGAAACTGTTGAATTGGACAGTTGCGCGAAAAGTTCTCGTTATCGTCGATTAAGCATCGCGTTTGGGCGTGTGCTTACAGTCATCACATTCACGAGTTCACCGACGAACCAGATTACCAATATCCAAGTTCACTCAAAATCTTCTTCGATGTTTCACGGGCTTTGCGCCCAAGAATGCCCGTTTTGCCTTCAATGTATGTTGCGAAAACGCCATTGCCTTTTTTGCTTTCTATAAAACCAGCAAACCAGCCAGCAACCATTTTTCCATCCTTGGAATCAGTTCCAGTTTTGCCGAATAAAACTGCATTCGAATTGTCATCTACCTTCAAAATCTTTTTTACGATTTGCTGAGAACGCGCTGACAGAGGCAATTTTTCAGCATAGAGTTTTTGGAGAAAATCAACTTGTTGGGACGGTGTGATACGGAGAGATCCTTCGGTACCCATCCAGAAATTATCGAGACCGCTGGAAATATCTTCATTACCGTAGTGAAGCAACTTGAGGTACTTCGCGATTTCTTTTTCGCCAACCTTTTTCGTCACGCGGTTGAAATACCAGTTAACCGATTCATCCATCGCGGCTTTCAAACTATAGTCTTTGTTCCAAACTTCATTTTCCTGTTTTATACCGTCCCACTTTTCCGGAGTGTTTTCGTCTTTGATAACGCCCGTTTCGAGACCGATTAAACCGATTACAATTTTGAAAGTGGAACATGGCGAAAGATTTTTATTCGCAAGCTCGCTATTGTATTGGACTACATCTTTCCCCGAAGTATCGCGCATGACGAAAGTGCCATCGAATCCGACGAAGCATTTCGAAACCCGGTCAGCAAGCTCGCTATTTGCAGCCGACGCTGGCAAGACAAAATTGAAAATTACCATAGACGTCAGTAAATACTTTGCTAGTTTGCTTTGACTCATAGTTTTATCTTGCTCCTCGAGACAATTAGTTCTTACCGTTCGCGAGATCACCATTCACTTGCGAGAGCCCTTGATATAGAGCCTCGAGTTCTTCTAAACAGTCTCTTCTCTGAGACTCTATAAGCCGCAATGCATGCGCTCCTTCGGAAATCGCATCGTCAATGCTTTTGTTGAAAGAATGGCGCTGTGCAAGTTCGGCGCGAGCTCGATAGAGTTGCTCCAATTCTTCCAGTTTGTCATTACGGTCAAGTTCTACTTGCCGAAGTGATCGTTGCACGTTTTGAATTTGCTTTTGAAGTTCCGAACGTTGATAGATCAATGCCTCTTGCTTCTTTGTCGAGACATCGTCCACAGCAAAGCTCGGGCTAGTAAAGCAACAGCACATTAAAGCAGCAGTCAAGCAAGCAGCGCTCAACTGAAATCTGGTGTCGAGAGCTGAATGCATTGCGGTCAGAACTCCGGGAAAGTTGCCTTTGTCTCATGATGTTAGATGCTCATTGTTATAGATCGAATTTGCCTGTGTTCAATATCGGTTAGATTCTTGATCA
This sequence comes from uncultured Candidatus Obscuribacterales bacterium, assembly GCA_964600935.1. Taxonomy (GTDB): domain Bacteria; phylum Cyanobacteriota; class Vampirovibrionia; order Obscuribacterales; family Obscuribacteraceae; genus JADYXR01. Next base: position 1,342 of record CAZRMH010000617.1, on the reverse strand, counting down.
AATTCATTGAACCTGGAGACATCGAATCCGATAGCTGCAGCTCTCATCATCATCATCATCGACAGCGAGACTAGTCTTATCTGTGGTCGACGGGCAGAAGAGAAACGATAAATTGGGCGCGTGTCGTGGAACGTAGTATCAGCTTAGAACACGGGCAAGCGAAATGGTTACTGAGCTTCCAAAAGGCGCCGATCTTGACACCCTAGTTGATGCATACGTCGAGGAGTGGCTCACCAGAGCTCGCTCTACGACGATGTTGGATTTTGCGGCGATCGAGGACGCGGTTTTTGATCTGTATGCTGCGTTTGGAAAACCTTGTCCGAAAATCATCTTCTGTCAGTCACCGTTAGAGCTTTATCTGACGGCACAAGTTTTGATGTTAAACGATGATGAACAATCCGGAGTCAGTCGTTTTAAAGCAACGAAAAACAGCCTCGATACCAATTGTGATACCACATTAATAGCTAATCTCGAACGAATTATTACCAGTCGTTCAAAACTGCATGGTCACCCGGGCAACACTTTGCGCTCCGCCACACCCGATCTTTGGGTACGTGGTTATTACGTCGTCGGAATGCCACCATATATTGTCGATAGCGAGATCCGCGGTCCCATCGAGGTGCTGCATAATGTTGTGAGGAAATTCGGTCGGCAGCTCAATACTCACGTCGACAAGTATCGCCTGGGTCTTGCCCGAGCTCTTCCTCCAATGATGTCGCTGACGATATCTGGTCCTTGGAACGACACGCACCTGTCGGAATCGATTGAATTTATGGAGTTTGGTCTCTGGGCAAGTGATTTTCTGTTGTGCACTGATTTGCTCAGGCGCCTGACCAACCGAAGCCAAGAGTCAGACGAGATCAAAACCATGCTTGATGCCCACATCAAAGCGGCTAAGGCAGCGCATCTGTATGCTGCTTTCGATAACCTCTGTTTGGTTTCAATGAGACCAACTGCAATCAAATTTGATGAGCGCGGTCATCTGCATAGCGATGATGGACCTGCTCTTGCATTCAGCGACGGCTTTTCTGTTTATTCATGGCACGGAATAACCGTTCCTGCTCGCTTTATCATCGCACCCGAATCAATCACCGTACGCGACATCAACCAGGAGCGCAACGTCACTCTGCGCCGAATCATGCTTGAATTCTACGGCTCCGAACGTTACATCGAAGATAGTTTCAGACAGCCGATGCATGAGGACGAGTATGGATCGTTGTATCGCCGATTGGTTGAGGGTTCCGAAGATGTGGTTATGGTTAGAGTAACAAATTCCACGCCGGAACCGGATGGGACAAGAAATGAATATTGGCTCAGGGTGCCACCTCACGTCCGCACAGCC
>CAZRMH010000616.1:0-3424 GCA_964600935.1 uncultured Candidatus Obscuribacterales bacterium | reverse complement strand
GAGTGCCCTGCGGGAGCGGCACGGACGCAGCGCGACCGTTTCCACGGCCCAAACCTGCTAATCTCGGACTTCCCGAAAAACATCGCGCATGCGTTTGAAGTAGCTTTCGGTCAGACCCAGGCTCGCCCATCAGCTGAACAATGGGTCAGCATGCTGTCCGAACTGGAACAGAATTTAAAACAATGTGGCAAGAATGACCTCCACTATTATCCCGCGACCGCACCTGAATGTATCTGGTGCCGCATGGAACTCAGGTTGGGAATCACGCTATTCCTCCCGGACTTCACGCAAGTCAAATACGAACCTGTCACGCCGAAAAACGATTTCGATCTTGCTGCCCTTTGGGCGCAAATCGAGAAGGTTCCACTCGTCGCTGGAATCAATCCCATCTTACCTCCTCTGGATTTGATGCCAAGCCAATATGCTCGAGACATCAAGAACGAAGAAAAAAACGTAAAAATATTCGCAGTCGTGATCACAGTTGCAGCGATCGTGTTTGTTCTATGTTTTCCAAAACTCTATTTTATCTCCGGTGGAGCTGCGCTTTTCGGCTTGTACAGACTCTCTCAGAGGTCGGCTAACGTAAGCAATATCGAAGAACGATTTAAAACCTGCAACGAAAATTGGAATAAAGCGATTCGCGAGTGGGAGAAAAGGTGTGGAGTAGAAGAACTCACCAAACTTAAGGAAAACCTGGTAAAGGCCAAGCATTCGTATGAAACCCTTGCTCAGGAACGCGCTCGTCGTCTGGCCGTTTATCAAACGAAACGCCGAGAAGAACAACTCCAACAATTTCTTGAAAGCCATCCAATTCGCAGCTCCAAAATCAAAGGCGTCGGTCCCGCAAGACAGGCGGCATTAGCCTCATTCGGGATAGACACGGCGGCAGAATGTACCTTTGAAAATCTTTTAAAAGTTCCTGGTTTCGGAACAAAAAATTCAGTGCCGCTTATAACCTGGCGCGAAAAACTCAAGCACAAATTCATTTACGACGATCAAGTAAACGCAGGTGACCACTATCAAATTCGCGCGATCGATGGTGACATGCACTTAAAAGCACTGAAGTTGAAAACAATGCTGATTTCAGGAGCTTCAAACCTCGCCATGCTTTCAAATAAAATTAGAACTGCGTCCCAAACTCCTGATCCTGAAATTCTCAAAATTTATAAAATGCGCTGCCAACTCGCAGCAGACCTCGAATATCTTGGCAAACCCGTGTCCCTGCAACTGACAAAAAACAATCCATAGAGCCGTAAGTCGCAGCTGGCCGAAAGCCATTAGATGCGTCAACGCAATTTGATAAGAGTCGTGAATTTTGACAAAAAATCGCCCCCTCGATGCGCGATTTACGCCAAAGTATTCGAGTAAATTGAAAACGTTTTTCAATGTCAGGAGAAGCTATGGTTACCTTAGAAGACGCAAGAAGAGTGATCGCCGCAGCCGAGAAGAAAGCTGCTGAAATCAAACAGCCGATGAATATTGCCGTTGCTGATGCTGGTGCTAACTTGGTGGCACACGTTCGAATGGACGGCGCCTGGCTTGGAAGCATCGATATTTCAATAAAGAAAGCTTTCACCGCTCGCGCTTTCGACATTGAAACCAAAGACCTTGCAACCCACAGCCAGCCTGAAGGTCAGTTCTACGGAATTCACGCGTCGAACGACGGCAAGGTGATGATTTTCGCAGGTGGCATTCCACTTAAGAAAGATGGAAAGGTTGTTGGTAGCATTGGCGTCAGCGGTGGTTCCGGCGAGCAAGATCAGACGGTTGCAGAAGCAGGCGCCAAGGCGTTCTAAACTGACAATCCTGTTTTCTCCAAAGGGCTGCCTGGTGCCTTTTCCAAAAGTTAAACGCCACTAACCAGGCGTTTGCCTAGACCAAATGTTCGCAAGCAAGTTACAAAGTCAACTCCGGCATCAACAGTGATTCCGGAGTTCTGCTGCAGGCTGACTTTCATAGTCAAAATCCATAATTACACAGCGGTTAATGGGCGTAGAGTCAGGACGTGCAATAATGGGTATATGATTGATATAGTTCGGCCGTCTTGCTCGCTTTGAGTTTTTTGGTCAAAGGTGAGTGGTTCAAATAAGACGCCTCAATTCACACCGAATATTTCAAACATTCCTCTTTCTGCCGTGCATGAAGAGCCGCCATGACTTTTCGCTCGAGACAGGGAGTTAAAACCGATATGCCAGAAGCAGTCAAACAGCCACCTGAGGCTAGACGCCGAGGCCATCTGTCTTTAGAGACAATCACTGATGCGGAAGCACAGAAAGCAGTGAGCGTTTAAACGCTCACGTCACAGTGGCAGCCACTCTGCCACAAGTCAGATAGAGGGTACACCAACTAAGCGGAAGTGGTATCAATTCAATGCAGGCTAAATCAGCAAATAAGAAACGGGCAGCGGGTGCATCGGAGCAACCGAACGAGCCATTCACAACTAAATACGGTCCGATCACCATTCACCAAAACGGCGTGATCGCGAAGGAACTGGCTGCATCAGCGGTTAAAGACAAAGCAGATTCATTTGTTTTGGCTAAAGTCAGAATATCGATGCACTTGGAACGATATGAATCGGCGGAAAAGCTATCTGTCGAACCTGTTTGTGTCATTCGTTTTCCGGACTTCAGTCACGAGCAAAAGCAACCAGCACCTTGCGAAATGAGAGCTGGTCAAACACACGGTGCAGCTGTAGTGATCGCCACCAACATTCCTGTCGATTTCGAAAACGGTCATGACACCACGATGGAAGTAGAATACTTTCTCGGTGAAGAATCGCTTTGCGCAACCTCACTACCAATCAAATTTCCAGAAGGTTCAGCACAGGCAGAACGTTCAGCACAGCTGCAGAGCACAGCCCAAGCCTAACTCAGGTTCAGCTTTGATCGCTTTTGATCCGACCAGCAATTTTTGCTCGGTTATGTAACCGCGCACGCCGAGCACATTCACACAGATCATCAGATAAAACGATTGCCAGAGGTTCCGATCAGAGCCTCTGGCAAATTTTTGCAATCGAAAGACAATGCCGCACGAAGAACAAAGCCAGAGAATCCGATGGATCTCTGGCTTATTGCTGCGAACTTAGTTATTCGCGAAAACCGGTGTTAACCGGTAATTCCTAATACTTGCTACCGTAAGCGGTGGCACCTCTGCGAGGCTCGGACATCGCGACATGCATGACGCGACCGTTGAATTCTCTTTGATCGAGAGCGCGAATAGCGTCTTCGGCTGCTTCTGATGAGCCCATTTCGATGAAAGCGAAACCACGAGGTCTACCGGTGTCGCGATCGGTCGCCATTTTCGCAGAAACGACGTCACCGTGAGCAGCGAACAATCCGCTCAACTCGGAATCGGTTGTGTTGAACGAAAGATTTCTGACGAATAATTTGCTGTTTTGCATTGAAAAATACCTTATAAGATGTAG